>CAZNEJ010000063.1:0-5985 GCA_964571975.1 uncultured Sulfurovum sp.
TGGTGATAGTTATACAGATTTTTGTATTGTCTTTAGCCTTGTTATTTATCTGGACAAGAGCAGAAAAGTAATTTTAATTATCGGACTATAATTTACAAAATAAAACCTAAAGAAAATAAATGAACATATTTAAAACAACAAGCCCAAGTCGCCTAGACAAAACCCTCACAAATGAGCTAAATGTAAGCCGTAATCAGGTAGAAAAGCTCATTAAAGATGGGCTTGTCTCTGTCAATGGCAAGAGCATCATAAAGACTAGCTTTAAAGTAGCAGAGGGTGATGAAATAGCGTATGAGCTTAAAGTGGCAGAAAAACGTGTAGTGCCTCCCATAGACTTTGATGTTGAGGTATTGTATGAAGATGAGCATTTGCTAGTAGTCAATAAACCTAGTGGCTTAGTGGTACATCCTGCTCCTTCAGTTAAAGAGGCTACGCTTGTAGACTGGCTCATACATAAGGGCATCTCTCTTTCTACTATATCTGGAGAAGAGCGTCATGGCATAGTCCATCGTATAGACAAGGGAACTACAGGGGCTTTGGTGGTGGCTAAGACAAATGCGGCACATGAAAAGCTAAGCGAACAACTTCAGGATAAAAGTATGGGGCGTTACTACCTTGCACTTATAGACTGCCCACTTAAAGTTGATGTCATTGTAGATAAACCCATAGCACGTAACCCTAAAAATAGATTAATGATGTCCGTGGTGCAAGATGGAAGAAACGCTAAAACGGCCTTTGTAAAATTACTTTCTAGCAAATGGGATGTGGAGTTGATAGCTGTAAAACTCTACACAGGGCGTACGCATCAGATACGCGTACATCTTAACACCATAGGTCGTCACATTTTAGGTGATGATTTATATGGATTTAAGACCAAAAGAGATAAAATACCACGAGTTTATCTGCATGCGTATCTACTGTATTTAGTCCATCCACATACAGGTAAAAAAATGGAGTTTGTAGCCCCACTTTTTGATGATATGACGAGCTATATGAACAAATATTTCGATCAAGGCGACATATATGAAAAAATCAACCCTTCTACTCTCGGTACTCTTTTTACTTCTGCTCAATAATTGTGGTTCAGGCATAAAAGGCTTGATGATATACAAAACAGACCCTACATTAAAAACTATCACTCAAGTAAGAGCCTTGCCTACACAAAGTTCTGTGGGTTTTGAGTGGAAGAAGATAGAAGACAGTCGTATACATGGTGTAAATATCTATAGAGGAACTCCTAGCGAGGGCAAGCAAAGTTTTAAACGTATAGGCTCGGTAGGAAACCGTTATGCAACACACTTTGTGGATGCACATGTGAAGCCAAACACAAGCTATATTTATACGTTTACGACATTTTCGCTAGGCAAAGAGTCAAAGCATGGTGCGGTACTTAAGGTACAAACAAGACAGTCCTTAAATGCAGTCTCTTTTATAAAGGCCTACAGTGTTGCACCTGGGGTTGTTAAGATATTATGGGCACCACATAGCAACCAAAGCATCAATAGATATGTCATAGAACGTTCAGTCAATGAAGGACCTTGGAAATATGTGACTCAAGTAGAAGGACAACTAATGGCTGAATATATAGATACCTTTGTACGTAGTGGCAATAGCTATAGCTATAGAGTGATTGCTAAGAGTTATGATGGCGTCATGACTAAACCTAGTCAAATTACGACCATAGCCCTTTAAGATAGAAATATGCCACATTTGAAAGTAACAGCGTTTGATAGTAGTTGTATAGCAGTCGCAATTGAGAAAAGTAAGATAATGACTATGCATGCAAAATCTCTAACCTCTAGTGATGAACTTATAGGGATTGAGCATGGGGGAGAAGAGTTTTTATTGCAGATAAAACTATCTGAAGATGCAACGCTTCTAAAGTATGACAAAGTCACTAGACCACTTAAGGTAAATATACTAAAAGAGGCGATAGGAATAGTTTCTGATGAGTTAGGTTTAGAGGTGCTAAGCTCAAATATAGCTATATCTAAGACTAAAGCAGTACTTTCTTCGGAGTATTTTAAGAAGATTGAGGATTTTGAAAATATTACTTTTCCAAAGTATAAGGTTTCTGTTGAGGTAGGTTTTGGGTCAGGCAAGCATTTGTTGTACCAAGCACAGAACAATCCTGATACGCTTTTTATAGGGCTGGAGATACATACGCCCTCTGCACAGCAACTACTCAAGCAAATAGAACTGCAAAAACTAGACAACATTTGGGTTGTAAACTATGATGCTAGGCTTTTTTTGGAGATGTTGGCGTCTAATGTTTGCGAGAAGATATTTGTACATTTCCCTGTGCCTTGGGACAAGAAGCCACATCGCCGTGTTATAGCTCCATCATTTTTAGATGAGTCTATGAGGGTACTAGATAAGGGTGGACGATTGGAGCTTCGCACAGACAGCGACAAATACTTTTGGTACGCACTAGAAACATTTTTTAGCACAGCCAAAACAGAAGTGGAGGTACGTAAAAACGAGGCCATGGAAGTAACCTCTAAGTATGAAGCTAGATGGATTAGGCAAGAAAAAGATATCTATGATGTATATGTTAAATGTAAAGAGATTTCAAAAGCGAAGAAATTAGTACTTGATTTTAATTTTAATATTGTAAAATATAGAAACAACCTAGAAAACGATTTACCGAAGGAGCCTTTGGTTTTTGATGAGTATTTTGTTCACTTTGAGCGTTTATACAAAACAGAAGATGAAAAGCTTCTCATCAAGTGTGCTTTTGGTAGCTTCGATAGACCAGAACATAAATATATATATCTAGATAAAACCTCTTGTCGTTACTTTGTTTCTTCCCCTGTGAAAACAGAAGTAAACCATGAGGCACATAAGAAAATCATGGAGTTACTCAATGTCTAACGTTATTCGCGCTTCACATCTTACTTTGGCATATAATGAGGGCACAAAAGAAATTATAAAAGATGCTAGTTTTACTATCAAAAAAGGTGAATTTGTATTTATAACGGGTCCTAGTGGGTCGGGCAAATCTACACTTCTTAAGGCACTTTACGGACAGCTACAGGCTTCTGAGGGTACTTTGCTTGTAGGTGGACTTGACTTGGTGGATGCACGACAGTCTAAACTTCAAGAGCTTCGTACTCATCTGGGTATCATCTTTCAAGACTATAAGCTTGTGAATGAATGGACGGTAGCTAAAAATGTTGTGCTTCCTCTTATGATAGCAGGGTATTCTATAGATGTACAAAATACACAAGCACAAAGATTACTCAAACATGTAAAGCTATCAGAACATGCAGCCAAGTACCCGCTTGAACTCTCTGGCGGGGAACAGCAGCGTGTAGGTGTGGCACGGGCATTGGCTAAAAATCCAGTGGTTATACTAGCAGATGAACCTACAGGAAACTTGGATGACTACTCTTCTAACGTCATCTGGGATTTGATGGAAAATGCATGTCAGCAACTAGAAACTACCGTACTTGTGGTGACACACAAAATACCAGCTATTTTTTCTTTACCTTATAGACATTTTATCATAGAAAATAAGGGTGTTTATGAAGTTAATTAAAAATCACCTTATGTTCATCTTTCCTCTTGTGGCTATTTTGCTAGGGCTAGAGTTTTATTTGGTTTTCGACAGGACTACTGACTCGTATGAAAAAGGTTTAACCGAGAGTTATTCTATGCTAGTTGTGACACATGAACCTGCTAGTACTAAATCACTTATGGCCATCAATGCACATATATCTTCAAGTGAAAATATAGAACGACAAAATATAGTCAGCGAGATAGCAAAAGGTGTTAGTAAAAGTTCTGCCGAAGAAATACTAGACGCATTGCCTCACTTTTATACAGTACACTTAGATGCCTATCTAAGCACAGGTGGCTTAGAGAAGATAAAAGCAGACCTTGAGGCAGATGCCAATGTGAAGAGTGTTGAGACTTTCGGTTCTGCCTATAATGCTAGCTATAGACTTTTTTCATTTATCAAGCTCTCTTTGAGAATTTTTATAGTATTCATGGCCATTGTGAGTCTTTTTCTTATCATCAAGCAAATGGAGATTTGGAAATATGCACATAGGGAGCGTATGCAGGTTATGGAGATATTTGGAGCACCTCTCATGCTTCGTTCTGGGGTATTGTTTAAAGTGGCTATTATGGATGCTATCTTTGCTACCATACTTACTTCCTTGTTTTTTGTGTATATCAAGTTCAAGTGGGCAGCAAACTCAGGCATAGATATGATGGTGGAGAATAAAGAGGAACTTTTTAAAGTGACAGACATTGCTATCTTGCTTGGGGTGGCTTTGCTTATAGTCATTGTTGCTGTGTATTCGGTTGTGTATAGTACCAAGGGAGAGCAGGAGTGAAATCCTTAATCCTATGGTGTTTTGTGGTGCTTGCCTTGGTACAAGGAGCTTCTACAACCACAAAGATAAAAAACTCCAAACAAGACCTAACAGCTACCAATTCTGCTAAAAATAAGGCAAGCCGAAAGCTAGGTAAAATAGCCAAGGACATAGGCAAGGCAGAAAAAGATATAAACTATTTGGAGCATAAACTAGAAACCCTTAGTGAAAACAAAGAAAAACGTGAAAAAGAGTACAAAGTACTTAAAAGTGAACTAGCCACTTCTGAAGCAACCTTGGAGAAAACAGGTAAGGAAATAAGCCAAAAGCATAAAGCATTTATAGCCTTACTTTCAGAACAGTTTTCTGTCATATTTGCCATGCAACAGTTTGAAAATCCTACAGGAAAATCTATCATCTCTTATGAAGTATATAAAGCCTATAAAAAGCATAATGCCAAAGAGTTAAAAACTTTAAAGTCAGACATTTCTACACTTAAAAAACGTAAAGATGACAAGAAGTATCAACGCAATAAAACCAAAAATGCCATAACAAAGATAGCTAAAAAAAGAGAATTGTATAAGGAACAGAAGGTAGAAAAAGAGAAACTTATGTCAAAGCTTGGTGATGATGAAGAAAAGTATCAGTCTAGGCTTCAAAACATTGTAGATAAGCAAGGTTCGTTGCGTAGTACTTTGGCAAAACTTAACATACTTCGCAGCAAAGAAGTATACGAATCGCGCAAGCGTTCAAAGGCAAGAAAAGAGGCGATACGCCTAGAAAAAGAACGGAAAAGAAAGATACGAAGAGCCAAAAAATTGGCTAAAGATAAAGCACGAAAAGCACGAAAAGCAAAAGCAGCTGTTAAACTAGCCAAGACAAAAAAGGCTAAAAAGGCAGCGAGACTTGTGGCTAAAAAAGCCGAAAAAGAAGCAAAAGTAGCACGTACAACAGTATATAAAAAATCTGCGAAAGTAAGAAAGGTACATTCTTCTTATAAGAAATCAAAGACATATGCCTATAGAGGAGGAAAGACTATCTCTCCTTTGTCTGGAGCTAGACTCATCAAGAAATTTGGCACCTACATAGACCCCGTCTATAAAATAAAGATATTTAATGAATCTGTCACCCTCAAAGCTCCATCTGCCAATGCCAAAGTAAAAAGCGTACTTAATGGCAAAGTAGTATTTGCAGGCAAAAGTAGTATGCTTGGCAAAGTTGTGGTGGTTGCACACAGTGGAAAAATGCACACAGTTTATGCAGGACTTTCTAGGATAGCCCCTAGCATTCATGTGGGATCCAAGATAAAAAAGGGGTATGTACTTGGAAAAGTCTCTAGCAAACTCATGTTTCAAGCGACAAAAAACTCGAAGCATATTAACCCTATGAAGCTCATACGGATATAAAAGCAAGTAGATGATGTGAAAACTATAAAATCATTTTTCCTATCTAGTAATGGTTTCACAAGTGAAGAATGGCTTTTGAAACATTAGGTTTTTGCACTCTTAATTATCTCCTTTTTCTTTTGTTCGTATGCAAGAAGGAAGCATGATTGTGGCTGTGAGTCAACTAATTTTAGAGGTTCCCATAATTCAAGAAAATACTCATAATCCTCCATATCATCAAAGACTTGCATCTTCGTATTACCTCTGTTTATGATATG
>CAZNEJ010000064.1:0-2975 GCA_964571975.1 uncultured Sulfurovum sp.
TACCCCATCAGAGGTCGCATAGACATGTTACTCTCAGGCATACGAACACCTCTAGGCATCAAACTCTACGGAAAAGATAGTGATGGTTTGCAAAAGGTTGCTGCACAGATAGAAGAAAGGTTACGCAACTTAAAAAGCACACAGACCATCATTGCAGACCAAGCTTCAGCAGGATTTTTTATAGATATAGACATAGATGCAGAAGCCCTAAAGCGTTATAACATCTCTAAAAATCTCATCTTGGATTATACTTCTATGGGCATTGGAGGGAAGCAAATAGGTACTATGTATAAAGGGCTAGAACGCTACCCAATAGCCATACGTTTTGAAGAAGAAGAGCGACGCAATCTTGATGATATTCGTAACATACAAGTCAAAACTCCCATAGGTTTTGCACCTTTATCTACCTTTGCAAGCATAGAGTACAGAGAAAGTGCCTCTGTCATAAAGTCTGAAATGGCAACACCAGTAACCTTCATCTACATCACTCCTCAACTTGGCATGTCTGTAGTCGAGTATAAAAAAGAGGCAGTGGAAGCCCTAAGAAACCTTAAGCTACCCACAGGATACTATATAGAATGGGCAGGGCAATCAGAATACCTAGAATCCGCTATGAAAAAAATAGTTTGGATTATACCTACAGTACTTCTAGTTATCTTGGTACTTATCTATTTTGCATTAGGAGAGTTAGTGCCTACGCTCATAGTCTTTTTTACCTTACCTTTTGCTCTACTTGGTGGGCTTTTTTATATAGACATGCTTTCGTTCAATATGAGCATTGCTGTCATTGTTGGTTTTCTAGCACTACTGGGCATAGCTGCACAGACTGCTATAGTGATGATTATCTATCTAAAGGAGGCTGTGGAAGAATCCAAAGAAAAATTTGGAAATTCCTATGATAGAAAATCACTAAACGCTGCCATCTATGAAGGTGCTGTACAAAGAGTACGACCTAAACTTATGACTGTCTTTGCTATACTGGCAGGACTTCTGCCCATCATGTACACGCATGGTGTGGGCTCAGAAGTCATGCAACGTATAGCTGCCCCCATGATAGGCGGGGTGCTATCTTCAGCTATACTTGCACTGCTTCTCATACCTATCTTTTATGAAATCTACGAAAAATACAAACTTAAAGGAAAAAAATAATGAAATCAAAACTATTACTCTACTCACTACTCACTCTAGGGCTTACATTCTCTGCTTGTAACAACAAGGAAAAAAAGGAATCTATCACCGAGGGAGGCATGAAGTGTGGACCTGGTAAATGTGGTGCTGCCATGGTAGATGGTTCAGCTGTACTTGTGAAAAAAAAGATGAATATACTCGAGCAACTAAAAGAAGACGACAGCAGACGTGAATGCGTACTTGCTGCTGATACAACAAAGGCACTTTACAACTGTGTACGTGTTGAGGAGACAGGAAGAATTAGTAACAAATGTAACAGCAATAATGTAAAAGACAAAAACAGTATGAAATGTGAAGCAGGTAAGTGTGGTACTGGCATGAAAAAGTCTGTACCAAAAGTAGAAAAAAGTATGAAATGTGAAGCAGGAAAATGTGCAGGTGATATGTAAAAATGTGGGGGCAATATACGAAAAGTACCGATGGGAATTACCCATCAAGTACAGGTGGAGCTTAGCTTAACAAGCTGGCTCGTTACCTGAATCTTTTCCATACTCGTAACCAAATTCAAATAGATGGTCTTCCCATTTAGCATTCCATTTTTGGACATTTGGACAAAGCTCTTTAATCTTCTCTTCCATTTTGCCTTCTTTATGGATTTTTTCCCATTCTGCTTGCTTAAAAGAAGCTGCAAATTTTGCACCACCGAAACCACAAGCACCTTTGAGTTTTTTACCAAATATTTTTTGACCTTTGTTAATGCTTCCTGCTTCGACTGATGTAGCTAGCATAGCAAAACCCATAAGTGACACTAAAGCTATTTTTGTAATATTTTTCATTTTAATCCTTTTTATTTGTATGGTTATACTATATCAAGATAACCTTTATAAAATCATATATTTTTATATATAATATATAAATTTATAAAAATTACTTATGAAAATAATTTAGATAAAAAAATAGGTACAGGACTAATCCTGCACCAAGAGAAAAGTTATTTCATTGCTGCGATATAATCAGAAACTGCTTTGATAGTCGCATCATCCATAGAGGCTACTTGACCTTTCATAAGAGTACCCATACCGTGAATATTTAGCGTGCCTGCTTTGTACCCATTGAGTTGCTCTATAGTCTTAGTAGCATCCTGACCTGTGATGATTGCAGACTTACCAAGTGCAGGTTTTTCACCGTTTGCACCATGACAGCCAGCACATTTAGCGTAAGCAGCCGCACCATCAGCCATAAGTAGTGTAAATCCGGCGAGTAACATTGTAATTGCAAATTTTTTCATTGTTGTTTCCTTTTTTTGTGATTTATATTTATTAAATGAATAGATAATAATAAATCTTTTTTATTTAACAAGCTATACTATATGTATTTAACTTAAATAACTATTAAACTTGAATAGCTTTCAAAAAACTCTTAAAAAATAACCATTCCTTAACAAGAAGGAACATTTCCTGAATCACTTGCATACTCATAAGCAAAATCATACACGTCATTTTCATATTTAGGTTTTAGTTTTGCACTGGGACATATCTTAATCACTTCAGCACCAAATTTTCCCGCTCCTTTGATATCTTCCCATTCATCCTGAGTATGCTTATGGGCAAATTTCGCACCAGAGAAATTACATTTTGACTTCAGCTTTTTAAGGTAAATTTTTTGACCTTTTTTTACATCTGCTGTTGCCGTAGAAGAAAATACTGCAAGACCTAGTAGAACCGCGAGAGCCAATTTTGTTACTTTGTTCATATTCATCTTTCATCCTTTGATTGTTTTAGATGATTGATGATAACATGGAATTGTGAAAAGATTGTGAAAAGAGTGATGAAATAAAAGGCAGTTTA
>CAZNEJ010000064.1:3075-5858 GCA_964571975.1 uncultured Sulfurovum sp.
AGTGATGAAATAAAAGGCAGTTTATAACAATAGTTACTTTAACTTACCGAATACTTTAAACTTTTCCCAATAAATGTCCACAGCCTCATCCAATTCATTTTTATTTAAAGTAGTTTTCTTTTTTATGCCTGTTGTCTCCACAAAGAGTCCAGACATTGCCGATATGTCTTTAGAGGGGTAACGCAAAAAATGCTTTATGCCTGCTTTTACATTCATTTCATCGCTATACACAAGAAGGTATCGTTTAAACATATCTTGTAGTGTTGAAGGTAGTTCCTTGTGACATGATATGCAGTTACGTTCAAAGGAGTCTTTGGCATTTACCTGCGTAAGTATTAGCACTATATATAGTATTTTTCTTACCATTTTATAATCATCCTAGTACCTTCTTTTTCTTTTGATTTTACTTCTATCTCCATAGCATACTCATCTATTATCTGCCTCACTATACTAAGTCCTACTCCAAAACCACCTTCACTTTTATCAAATCGCATATAGCGGTCAAACATAAAAAGTACATTACTCTCTTTTATCCCGATGCCTGTATCCCATACTTCAAGTTTTCCTTGTTGCAAATTAAAACCAATGATGCCATGACGCTTATTGTATTTGATGGCGTTAGATATCAGGTTATCGATGAGTCTTGTAAACTTACGTCTATCCATAAATATCATAGCAGGCTGTAGATTGAAAATATATTCCAATTTTTTAGACTCTACCAAAATTGCAAAATATTCTGCCCTATCTTCTATAAGATCTTTTACATCTATATGCTCATCTTCATTCTCTTTTTCATTCTCTAGGGTTAAATATGTCAAGTCCTTATATAAGGTAGATACGGTTTTTGCTGCAATATTTATACGATTGAGTTTTGTTTTGTTTTGTTCAACCATCACATCTGTATCCATCATCTCGATATTTGCCAGTATGGCTGAGAGTGGTGTGTTTAGTTCATGGGTGGTATCTTTTATAAATCTATCTAGCAAGACTATAGAGTCACGCATAGGCTTTAAAAAGACTCTTGCTAGGTACAAACCAGCAAGCATAAACAATAAGAAAAACACTAAGCCATACCCTATGATATTTTTCCAAGTTACCTCACGCCAAACCCCGTCGTCTAGCACTTCTATGATGATATATTTTGTACCTAGGTAAAAATCGTCTAGACTTTTTACAAAATGAATTTTGTCTGAAATCATGTACACCTCCTCATTAAAGTGTACATTTTTATCTTCTAAGATAGAAAATATTTCCATATGCTCAAGGTCATAAATAGCAGATTTAAACCGAGGATCTCTAGGGTATTCTGTGCGTTCATCGAAGTAATGGTGAAGCACTTTCAGTCTCTTGGCATGGATAAAAGCATATTTAAAAAGTGTAGAACGCTCGTTAGCCAACATAAGCTTCTCCTGACTCTGATAGTAAAATACAGACAGAAGAGAAATGGCAAACAAACCCATAGCCACGTAAAGTGTCAAAAATCTAAAAAGAGATTTTTCTTCACTTCTTAGTAGTGAATTTGTAGCCTTGTTTTTTGATGCTGACAATTTTTTCCTTACCTATCATTTTACGAATATTTTTAATATACGTACGAAGAGCTGTATCGCTTGGCTCTTCATCATAGTCCCACAAATGCTTATATATACGTTCGTGTGCTATAATCTCACCTTCATTTTTCATAAAAAGTTTAAGTAGTTTAGACTCTTTATGTCCTAGCGACATAACAATATCGTCTATCACAAGTTCATTGTTATTGATATCATAAAAGATGCTACTTGAAATTTTAATTAACTCTTTAGATTCGTGAAAAAAATCACGCTTGAGTAATGTTTCTACGCGTATTTTAAGCTCCTTAAGCACGAAAGGTTTTCGTATATAATCATCACAACCTGATAGAAAACCTCTTTCTAGGTCATCTACCGAGTCAAGTGAAGTTATGAAAATAGCAGGCGTCCCCACCTCTGCCTCTCTAGCCTCTGTCAGCAGTGAAAACCCATCCATGCCTGGCGTATTGACATCCAATAAAAGCAAGTCGTATTTACTCTCGTAGAGCTTCTCTTGTGCGTCATACCCATCATAAACCGAGACAACCTCATGCCCTTGCTCCACAAGAAACTCCGTCACAGTTTCATTAAGGTTTGCATCATCCTCAAGCAATAATATCCTACTCATCTAGATATATTTCCTAACCCAGTTTTCTATCTCTACGCTATTGCGTGCTCCTGTAAATCTATCAACTTCTTTTCCATCTTTAAACACAAGCACACAAGGTATGCTAGCTATTTGATACTTAGCACCAAGTGATTGCTCATCATCGTTATTTATTTTCATAAATTGTGCCTGTAAAGGCATTGAGGTAGAAGCTTTTTCAAAGTGTGGTGCCATCTGTAAGCATGGGCCACACCAAGGTGCCCAAAAGTCGACTACAACAGGCAGTTCTGAGTTAACAATAAAGTTATCTAAAATCACTGAATTTCCAATCACTACATTGCTCTTAAGCAGTGACTCTTTACACTCTCCACAGTTGGCTTTCGTATACGACTCTTTTCTAGGTATACGGTTCACCTTAAGGCAATGCGGACAAACAATATTTGCATTCATTACTTACCCTTTTAAAATAGTTTAGCTATTATAGCGATAATAATTTAACGAAGGATTTCAAATGGCCATAAAAGAACTTATAGTAGGTGGTGGATGTTTTTGGTGTACAGAGGCAGTATTTGAAACACTTAAAGGGGTAAGTGACGTGGAGAGTGGCTATGCCAATGGGGAAACACTAGACC
>CAZNEJ010000065.1:0-5834 GCA_964571975.1 uncultured Sulfurovum sp.
GAACTGGCTGACTTCATAGTCGATGGCAATGCAGAGAGTAAAGATGCAGGAGCATTGGGTGAAGCTATGATGGCACTGGAGAGTTTAGGGTTTAAATCAGATGCCATAAGAAAAGCACTTCAGGGGGCAAGTGGAGATACGAGTACACTGGTGAAAGAAGGACTTAGGAAACTACAGAGACTTTAGATATGCCATTTAGAGTTCCTTTTTAGCTTTTATTTAGCACTCTTTTAGCAGAAACAAACTTCCCTGCGTAGTAACCGCTATGCACAGGAGAGATGATGATGCCTTTTTTCTTTGACGCTGCATGTATGAACTCTCCATCTCCTATATAAATGCCTACATGTGTTACGGGGATACCACGTTTTTTGTCAGTAAGAAAAAAGAGTAGGTCGCCTTTTTGCAGGTTTTGTTTGCTTACGGCTATACCTTTTTTAGACTGTGCCCATGCAGTTCTGGGCAGATTGACCTTATGTCTTTTGTAAAGATACTGCACATAGCCTGAGCAATCAAAGCCCTTAGGTGTAGTGCCACCCCATACGTATTTGCCACCTTTGTAGTACTTGGCATCTTCAAGGAGTTGTTTTTTGTCTACTTCGGTGAGTGTGTATCTTTTTCCTTGTTTTTGTGCATTTGCTTTGGCTAGGGCTATACGGCTAGCATTGGCTCTTGCTTTGTCTGCTCTTAGGGCTAGATTTTGAGCACGATGAAGTTCATCGTAGATGGCTTGTATGGAGTACTCTGTGGCACTTTGAGATAGGTATTCATTTTGAGAGTGCTTAAGGTTCTTGTTGTGTATTATTTTGCCGTGCTTATCTGTGATGGTAAAAAGATTTGACCCAGTTAGTGTAGTGTGTATGATAGTGATGATAAAAATTAATTTATACAAAAATATACCCCTCTAATCATTTAATATTTTATCATATCAAAATGTATATTAGAGGAGGATAAGGTTATAAAAATGTTTTAATGGTTGCTGCCACAAAAGTTTGCATCACAACCATTGACTGACCCTGAGAACTTTGAGTTGGCAATAAAAAACTTTAAAAGACGTTTTTTTCTGTTTTTAAATTGCTTATTGTTAAGACTTTCTAATGCCTTAGGCTTTCCTTTGTGAATTTTTTCAAGCTTTCCTTTGGTCTTAAAGAAAAACTCCCAGTCATCATC
Organism: uncultured Sulfurovum sp.; assembly: GCA_964571975.1. Taxonomy (GTDB): domain Bacteria; phylum Campylobacterota; class Campylobacteria; order Campylobacterales; family Sulfurovaceae; genus Sulfurovum. Next base: position 1,168 of record CAZNEJ010000065.1, read on the forward strand.
GTCTACTTGTTTTGCCATATAAAAAGGTGTGCCGTGGCAAGATGTACAGAGTTTTGTGACTGTTCTAAAAGCGGCAGTATCATACTTTTCTGCCGCATAGGTAAATGAGATGATGGCAAGTACTGAACAGGGGATGATAAGCATTTTTTTCATTGTAGTCCTTGTATATCAATAATTATACTAACTGCAATGTGTATTGCCTGTGTAGTACTTTCGATACAATACGCACTATGGATAACGATATAATCATCATAGGAGGAGGGGCTAGTGCATTGATGCTAGCTTCTTTACTTCCTAGAAATACAGCTAGCATCATAGAGTCAAACTCCAAGATAGGAGCTAAAATCCTCATCTCAGGTGGGGGCAAGTGCAACATAAGCAATGCCAAAATGGGTACAGAGTATTTTTGGGGTGATGAAGATTTTGTGGCTCCTGCGCTTCAAATGTTTTGTGAAAAGTCTTTAATTCTTTGGCTAAAAAAACAAAAACTCCAACCTGTTATACGCAAAGAAACACAGTATTTTTGTGAAAAATCAGCTTCAGAACTGCTAGATGTATTTGCAAGAGAAAGTAAAAAGCAAAAGTGCCTACTTGATGAAAAAGTCTTGGATGTAAGCAAGAGAGGTGATTTCTTTAGTGTAAAAACAGATAAACGTACATTGACATCCAAATATGTAGTGCTAGCCTCTGGTGGACTTTCTTTTCCGAGGCTAGGAGCTAGTAGTATAGGGCATGATATAGCACAATCTTTTGGACACAAGATAGTTAAAACTGCTCCTGCACTTGTGGGGTTTACGGTGCAAAAAGAGCAGTTCTTTTTTAAGGAACTCTCAGGAGCTTCTTGTGAAGTGAAAGTTACGGTAGGAGATGCAGTTTGTGAGGGTGACTTGCTCTTTACGCATAAAGGGTTTTCTGGTCCTGCCGCACTAGATGCTTCACTTTACTGGGAAAAAGGAAAGATGGAGATAGATTTTCTTCCTTCCTTTTCATGGGAGAAGGTAAAAGGCTCAAAAAAGCAAGTAAGTTCCATATTTCCATTGCCAAAACGTATCACTAAGGCGTTTTTGGTACAATTAGGGCTTGAAGATAAGCCATTTGTCAAAGTAACTCCAGAGGAATTGGAGAAACTTCAACTTTTAAATCGTTATGCTTTTTCTCCAGCAGGCACTTTTGGCTACTCTAAGGCAGAAGTTACCAAGGGCGGTGTGTGTACAGATGAAGTGGATGCAAACACGATGATGAGTAAAAAGGTAAAAGACTTGTATTTTATGGGAGAGGTGCTTGATGTGACAGGGCGGCTTGGAGGCTATAACTTCCAGTGGGCGTTTTCTAGTGCATATGTAGTATATAAACATTTTAAGGGGATTGTGTAATGAAAATTAAAATTTTACTAGGGCTGGTATTTGCTCTGTTGTTGAGTGGTTGTGGAGACTTGTTGGGACCTGATAAAGAGGGCTGGAAGGCTTCACAAAAATCTGAATTTGTAGAGATACTAAAAGCTGACAAATATATGTCTATATGTGAGCATGAATCACTAGCAAATAAAGTCATAGAGACTAAAAATTCACAGCTTATGTCTAAGATGCTAGTATCATATGCGTATAATCTAGCCAATTCATGTATAGACCTTAAGTCTTTTAAGGCATCTCAGCGTGCAAAAAGAGCAAGAGACATAGATACACATTTCTCAACTCACCAAGAAAAAGTAAAAAAATCTGACATCCTGATGAAGCTAAAAGCAGGACAGACTATAAGTCAGATATTGGAAGTGTATGCACCTACTACAGTACAGTTTAAGGCATTGGTAGGCAAGTATCATGCTTTTAGAACAGCTGAAGCAAACGTGAGTAAGGCACAGCTAAAAAAGCTTCGTCTTAGCATCGAGAGAACGAAACTTATGAAGCCAGAGATGGGTACGCATTATGTACTTGTTAATGTACCAGAATTTAAAGTGCGTGTGAGAGAAAATGGTAAAACAGTATTAAAGTTTCCAGTTGTTGTAGGTAAACCTAACATGCAAACACCTATCTTTTCAGAACGATTACAATATGTGCAGATAAACCCACAATGGAATGTACCTGATTCTATTATGAGAAAATCATATATTTCAAAAATCAAAAGAAACCCAGGATGGGTAGCAGCAAAAGGTATGGAGATACATAAAGACACTTATGATTTACGTACAAAAAAAGTAAATCCTGCTTCGGTTGATTGGTCTAAGTACCCTAAGGGTGGCAAAGGATACATACCATACAAACTTGTACAAGTACCATCACTCAAAAATGGTCTAGGACGTGTGAAGTTCATCTTTCCTAACAAGCATGCAGTATATATGCACGATACGCAGTCTAAATCACTTTTTAAGAGAAAATCAAGAGCATTTTCTCATGGCTGTATAAGGCTAGGCAAACCTAGAGCATTGCTTAACCATATTACAAAAAATTATTCGTCTAAAACGCTTCCTACTGTAAATACTTGGTATAAATCTATGAAAACGAAACATCTAAGACTAAATAAAAAACTGCAAGTACATACTGCATACCTTACGGCATACGTAGATGATGCAGGCGTATTGAAATTCTTTCCAGATATTTATGGATATGACAAGTCACAAAAACTAAACTTCTAAGTGAAGTACAAGCAATGAAGTTTGAGCTATGCTAAAAGCTTTTCTTTATTTGCTTTCTATACTTATACACATACTGCTATTTATAGTTTTCATCTTATACATATTGAATCCTTCTATGACTACAGTGCATAAGCCTATAGAGCCTATAGAACCAGAACCTTTAGAGCCTTTGGAGCGAGTAGAGCCATTAGCTATAACTAGCAATGAGATACCAGTATTGACTAGGGCAACTAAGGAAAAAGATTTGATGCATGTTGATTTTGATACACAGCTCAAAGCGTTAAATGCAAAGGTGGGCAACCCTGTGTTTATACGTATCTTTAAAGAAGAGTCTATGTTGGAAGTATGGATAAAAACAAAACAGGAATATATACTCTTTAAGCAGTACGCTATTTGTGCTTTTTCAGGACATTTGGGACCGAAACTAAAAGAAGGAGACAGGCAGTCTCCTGAGGGATTTTACAAGGTAAATAGAAGCTTATTAAATCCAAATAGTAAGTACCATTTAGCTTTTAATCTAGGTTATCCAAATGCCTATGATAAGTCACATAAACGCACAGGGTCATACCTTATGGTGCATGGTGAATGTGTATCCATAGGTTGTTACGCCATGACCAATGCAAAAATAGACGAGATATATAAACTTGTGAAGCATGCACTGAAAAATGGACAGAGCTATGTGAAGGTACATGCTTTTCCTTTTCGCATGACTTCTGAAAATATGGCAAGACACAGCAATAATAAATGGTATGACTTTTGGACAGAACTGAAAGTTGGATATGATTACTTTGAAGCAGAAAGGTTACCAGCAGAAATAAAAGTAAAAAATAGACACTACTCCATACATGAAGCAAATGAATTGTAAAATATTCCAATTTAAAATAAATGGTGAAACATGGCATCTAAAGAAGTAAATTATAAAGAACATACCTTTAAACTCTCTTATGAGTTAGTAAACCCTGCTGAAGAGAAAGTACTTTTGGTGCTTCATGGTTGGGGTTCAAATAAAGAGATAATGAAGCAAGGCTTTGGTAAAACTCTTACAGAATATAGACATGTCTACCTAGACATGCCAGGATTTGGAAAGTCTAGTAATGACATGATACTCACTACACAAGACTATGCCAATATTGTACAGATTTTTCTGAAGGCACTTGAGGTGAAAGCAACTGTAGCTATGGGGCATTCTTTTGGTGCTAAGGTAGCAACTTTACTAGATACTCCTTGTTTGGTGTTGCTTTCATCTGCGGGGATAGTGACTGTGAAACCTTGGTCAGTTAAAGTGAAAATCGCTACGTTTAAACTACTTAAGCCCCTAGGTATGAAAAAGATACGCGCACTTTTTGTAGCCCCTGATGCACAAGGCATGAGCCATGAAATGTATGAAACCTTTAAAAATGTGGTAGATGAAGATTTTGAAGATTCATTTTCCAAGTCTAAGTCCAAAGCCCTTTGTTTTTGGGGGAAAGAAGACACGGCTACTCCATTGTACACAGGAGAGAAGATAGCTAGGCTTATAGAAAACTCAGAGTTTTATCCGCTTGATGGCGACCATTTTTTCTTTTTGAAACATAAAGACTTTATCGCCCAAACTATCAGTAAACAATGCAAGGACAACTAATGCTACAGATACTCAATTCACTTTTTTACGCACTCTTCATCTTGGCGATGGGGTACTACTTCATCACGAACCTACAATGGTACTCATATAAGCTACAGCGTGTACTTTTTCACCACACTAAGTCATGGTGGCATCTTGTTTACTTTGTTGTGCCGTTTGTACTATATGCCTTTGTAGATGGCATGAGTATGTATGCTTTTGTGGTGGTTATTGGCTATATTTGTGCTTTATATTTTTGGCATAAAGAGCTTGATAAGCCACTGGTTTTTACAGGAAGAGTCAAACGTTTTTTTGTAGCTATGTTGTTCATTGCTATTTTTATCTCTCTAGTGTTTGGTCAATTTGTAGTTGTTATCCCTATCTTTCTTGCATATCTTGTTTCTCTTCTTATGGAAAAGATGCTTTTTAACGGCTTTA
>CAZNEJ010000066.1:0-5824 GCA_964571975.1 uncultured Sulfurovum sp.
AAAGTAGGCGATGTGATGCACACTGAGATAAAGGACAAAACTTTTGTTGTACGTGCAAAACGTTCTGGTACTCATGACTTCCGTTCTACTGAGCTAGAACAAACTGTAGGCGGGTATATGTTAGCCACCTACCCTAGCAATGGTGTGGACTTACATAACCCAGAGGTCACTATACGTATAGAACTCATAAACAATCAACTCAATATCATCACACAAAAATACGTTGGACTTGCAGGCTTTCCTCTAGGTACACAAGGCGACGTTCTCTCACTTATGTCAGGTGGTTTTGACTCTACCATCGCTTCTTACCTTACTATGAAACGTGGGCTTAAAACGCACTTCATTTTTTTTAACCTTGGTGGCGTGGCACACGAGATAGGGGTAAAACAAGTAGCCCTTTACCTTTGGAGCAAGTTTGGCTCTTCTCATAAAGTAAAGTTTATCTCTGTGCCTTTTGATGATGTACTTACAGAGATATTTGCTTCTACGCATGAGACCTACATGGGTGTCACACTCAAACGCCTCATGCTCCTTGCATCTGAAAAAGTGTCTAACGAGATGGAGATAGATGCTCTTGTTACAGGTGAATCTGTGGCTCAAGTATCTAGCCAAACTTTACGAAACCTAGCACTCATAGACCAAGTGACCAACAAACTCATACTCCGTCCTCTAGCCACCATGAATAAACCTGAAATCATGAACATGGCAAAAGACATAGGCACAAAAGACTTTGCAGAAAATATGCCTGAGTACTGTGGGGTCATCTCTAAGAACCCCATCACTCATGGCTCATATAAACGTATGGAAAAAGAAGCGAAACATTTTGACTATGCAGTACTAGACAAAGCTGTAGAAAAGGCAGTTAGTATCAACGTAGATGACATACTCAATGATGTCACCACAAACACTGCCATAGAAGTCATACAAGAGTTGCATAGTGGCTATGTGGTCATAGACATACGTGCAGAAGATACATGCATAGAAACAAGCTGTAAAAGCATCAAAATACCATTTCATAAGCTCAAAACTGAGTTTAAAAAACTTCCCCAAGACAAAGAGTACCTACTCTACTGCGAAAAGGGCATTATGTCACAACTTCATGCACAGTATCTGCGTGATGCAGAGGGTGTTGAAAATGTGAGGGTTTATAGACCATAACCTAATCTTATATTAAGTATAAAAAGATATAATTCCAAACTTTAATTGCACAAGACATATCTAAAGACCTACAAATAGGCTGGTATCAAGTTGCATTGAATAGGGTTCAATATAAACGCCTTGTAACTTTAGAATTAGCTATTGCCAAGACCATATCACCCCACAAACTTAACTATAAAGAATATTATGAAATTTTCAGATTTTAACCTCAAAGACACTATCCAAGCTGCCGTTACAGACGCAGGATTTACAGAACCAAGCCCTGTTCAACGTGATGCTATACCCATCATATTGGAGGGTCATGACATCATCGCTCAGGCTCAAACTGGTACAGGTAAAACTGCTGCCTTTGGCTTACCTGCTATGTCTATGATGAAAGCAGACGGTACTGTTGAAGGTCTTGTCATCGTCCCTACTCGTGAACTGGCTATGCAAGTCTCTGATGAGCTTTTTCGTTTTGGAGCAAAGTCTGGTCTTAAAACTGCAACTGTTTATGGTGGCACACCTTACGGTAAGCAGATAGACCGTATCAAACAAGCAAGTATCGTTGTTGCTACGCCTGGACGTCTTCAAGACCTTCTTCAGTCTGGAAGAATTAAAATAAGTCCTAATTTTGTTATCTTGGATGAAGCAGATGAGATGCTTGACATGGGTTTTTTAGATGAAATTAAAAACATCTTTACTTTCCTTCCAAAAGAGCGTCAAACATTGCTCTTCTCAGCAACAATGCCAAATAGTATTAGAAAACTTGCAGAGCAGATTTTAAAAAATCCTAAAACAGTTTCTATCACGAAGGCTGAAAAAACCAACACAAACATTACTCAACTCTACTACGTGGTCCAAGAAAGAGAAAGAGATGATGCTTTGGTTAGACTTATTGACTATAAAAATCCAGATAAATGTATTATCTTCTGTCGTATGAAAAAAGAGGTAGATAGACTTGTGGCACACATGACAGCACAAGGCTTTAAATGTTCTGGTCTTCATGGAGATATGGAGCAAAAACAAAGAGAAGTAACAATTAGAGCCTTTAAACAAGGTGGTATTGACATCTTCATTGCAACAGATGTTGCAGCACGTGGTTTGGATGTAAATGATGTAACACATGTATTTAATTACCACATTCCTTTTGATTCAGAGTCTTATGTACACCGCATAGGTCGTACAGGTCGTGCGGGTAAAACAGGTGAGGCTATTACTTTAGTGAGTCCAAATGAACTTAGAACCATCAAGCGTATCGAAAAAGATGTGGGTGCAACCATGGCTTCACAAGTCATTCCTACACGCATGGAAGTGCAAAATAACCGTTCAGATGAACTCATAGCAAAAATCGCAGAAACAAAAGTAACTGAAAAAGCCATAGAGCTTGTGAAAACACTTCAGCATGACCTGGACATCGTGACTATCGCTCACTTGTTAGCTTCTATGATACAAAGTGAAAACTCAGTCAAAGGTAAAGACAACATCGGTCTTGGTCTTGAAGAGATAGCACTTCTCATGGAACGTGCCATGTCACAACGTGGTGGAGGCGGTGGCGGTGGACGCAACCGTAGACGTGGTGGCGGTGGAGGCGGTGGTGGAAACCGTAACAGAAACGGAGGTGGTGGTGGACGCAATAGTAACGGTAGAAATGGACGTTCTGGTAGTGGAGACCGCAATGGTCGCTCTGGTGGTGGACGCGATAGCCGTAATGGTGGACGTGGTTCTAGCAGAGACTAAGTCTCAAGGAACATCCAATGTTCCTAGCTTCGGCTGTACGATTTTTTGTAGTGTTAAAGTTGGTTAATTAATTTTGCTATAATTTTGCATGAAAAAAATATTATTAACACTTACTCTACTTACACAGCTTCACTACGGTGCAACACCAGAACAGATAGAGCAGTATCTTATGGTCTCCAATGCAGAAGAAGAGCTATTGGCTATGGAATCTCAGTTTTCAGCTATGCAAAATAGCTTTTCTAAAAGCACAAATGTATCAAAAAACAAAACCTATGATATGCAGATGTTTACCCTACGCTTTAAAGACTATCTTGAAAAATATATCAGTGAAGATGAGATGGCCGAAGTTCTTGAAAACTATAAAAATGTCGTACTCTTACAGTTTGTCTCAGCCTCTTCTGCCTCTCAAGACCGTGACTATAACGAAACAACTAGTTATGCAACAGCACTCAAAGCAAACCCTGAAGCAGGCACTCGTATAGATATCATCAAAAAGATAAGCAACGAACTGTACTCCAAAGAGGCTATGCTTGTTATATTTGATGAACTCATGAAGCCTCTCATGCAAAATGGAATGAGTGCAGGGAAAATGTCAGACAATATGCTAAAAAATGCAAAAGAAAGCTACTTCAATACCATACTAGAAGCATACATGGACGAAACGCTATTTGCAACCAAAGGCTTCAACATGGAAGAACTAGAAGAACTGCTAAAAATAGCCAAAACCCCTGCTATAGACTATGAGGTAAAAGCTGTCTTTGCTGCGATGGCATACGCTTTAAAAGAGTTTTTTACATCACTAACTTCCATTTATGACACAAGTAAGCATCAGCCTATATCTACTACAGATACACAACATACTAAATAATATGAAACATATCTATATCAGTGACCTTGACCATACTTTATTGCGTTCAGACCTAAGCATCAGTACTTTCAGTACAGATGTTTGGAATGAAAAAGCCTCATCTTCTATCATGGGAGTGGCAACTGCTAGAAGCTATACTAAGTCCCAAGAACTACTCTCTAAGCTTCATACGAATGCACCTATGATTTTGCTTGATGGCTCTATCATCATCAGTCCTGATAAAAAAATCATAGATATGAAAGTTTTAGACAAAGAGATTGGCGATGCCATCATAGACGTAGGTTCTAGGTTTGACATAGACCCTTTTGTCATAGGTGTAAATGGTTCAGAATTAAACGAAGCCTTTTTGTACCCACGAAAACTAAATGACTACCAAAAAACTGTGCTATTGGGCTACAAAGATGACCCACGCATGAAGTATAACTCTAGCAATAGAAGCATGCAGAAAAATCTAAAGATTGTATATTTTGGATACGAGAAGCAACTAAGACCACTCTATGATGAACTGGTTAAGATATTTGGCGATACTATAGAAGCCAAGCTATCACCAGAAAAATATGCAGGGGGCTACTTCCTCACTTTACTACACCCTAAAGGCGACAAATCACACGCTCTTAGCAAGGTCATGGAGTACCTAGAGCGAGATGTTTCAGATGTCACCGTTTTTGGTGATTCTGTCAATGACCTAGGCATGTTTAAACTCTCTGGTACTGCTGTGGCTGTGTCAAATGCCTTAGATGAAGTGAAGGCTGTAGCAGATGTGGTCTTGCCTCACTCAAATGATGAAGATGGAGTTGCTAGGTATCTACAAGGGATTTAATGTCTATGTACCAAGTCCTCATTTAACTGTTCCAATCTCTGTGGAGTGCCTATGTCGAGCCATTCCCCTTTGTAAAGTTCACCTGTCACCTTAGCATCTTCCATAGCCTTTCTAAGCAAAGGGGCCAATGCTGTTTTGCCATAAGGTACGCCATCAAAAAGCTTAGGCGAGTAATAGCCTATGCCTGAAAAAGTATATTGCTTAGCATCTATCACAAGGTTGCCGTCTAAGGCGAAATCTCCCTTGGGGTTATGTTCTGGGTTTGGCACAAGTACTAGGTGGGTCAAAACACCTTCTGCTAACCTTATGTTGCTTTGAAAGTCATAGTCGGTAAATACATCTGCATTAAGTACTAAAAAAGGTTCATCTCCAAGTAATGCTAAGGCTTTCACTATCCCTCCTGCACTTTCGAGTCCACCCTCTTCTTGTTCATCGGAGTACTGTATGTTCACTCCCCATCTAGAACCATCACCCAAAGTTTCAGGTATCTGGTATCCCAAGTGTGCGATGTTGATGACTATATCTACAATGCCCTGACTGGCTAATTTTTCCAAATGCCATATAATGAGAGGCATGCCCCCTACTTTAAGTAATGGCTTAGGTGTTACATCCGTGAGTGGTCTCATGCGTGAGCCAAACCCAGCTGCTAGGATCATCGCTTTCATGTAATATCAATGCCTTTTAGTTTTTCGAGTATTTTCATAAAGTGACCTTCTTTTGTTTAATTATACACTATTTTAAAAGTTTAACCAATCCAGATAATTCAGGATATTTACTCCCAACATCCAAAACATACTTCAAAACCAAAGGTATATCATCCAAATACCCATCTTTGCCATCACGAATGCTTAGTCTAGCAAAAATACCTAGTATTTTTATGTGCCGTTGAAGCCCCATAAAATCAAACCAACGCATAAAGGTTTCATCATCTACCTCTATGCCTTTAAGTTCTTTAAAGAGCAGTACAAGCCTTTGTATCTCTTTATCCTCTAACTCTACATAGGCATCACGAAGCAAAGAAACCAAGTCGTAAGTCAATGCCCCCTCTTTGGCATCTTGAAAGTCTATGACTACGATGTCATCGCTGCTGTCTATCATGAGGTTTTTTGAGTGGTAGTCACGATGTACGAAAACGCCTTGAGGCTGAGAAAGCACTTCTTTAGAGATAAGAGTAAAGCTTTCTAAGAGCATACGCCCCTGCACGCACTCCACACTTTTGCCTAAATATTCTTTTAAATACCACTGTGGCATCAAGTTCA
>CAZNEJ010000067.1:0-5765 GCA_964571975.1 uncultured Sulfurovum sp.
ACATTGTGTTTTTGATACACAGGCAACTCTTTTTTTAAGTAAGTATCTAAAAGCTTCATAAGAAATTCTACTTCAAGTTTGGGGCGTTTCCAGTTTTCAGTGCTAAAGGCGTAAAATGTCACAGTCTCAATGCTGTCATGCTCTGCACAATAAGTTGTAATGTCACGAATGGCATCTGCACCTTTCTTATGACCTTCAGTACGTTTAAGTCCACGTTTCTCTGCCCATCTACCATTACCGTCCATGATGATGGCCAAATGTTTTAAAGGGGTATCTTTTGTCATTTTCATTTTATCTTTTTATGTATTTAGTTTTTTTGCTTCATCAAGTATCTTAAAGGAGAGTGTGAGTTTATCTTCTCTACCTAGTGATATTTGCTGCTCTTTGCCAATAAATGTAATCTCGTTTTCATCTCCACCAAAACTTTTTGCATCTTTGAGTAGGTTGTAGCACACAGCATCTACATCTTTTTGTGTTAAAAGTTTCACTGCATTATTTAGACCCTCTTTACTGTCCATCTCTGCTTTAAATCCTATGGTTTTAATGCCTGTTCTTTTGAGTGTTGAGAGTATGTCAGGTGTTTGGATTAGCTCTATGTTCCACTCATCGCCAAGAGAAGACTTTTTTACTTTACCAGTTTTTGGAGACTTGGGTGTAAAGTCAGCTACGGCTGCTACCATAAACAAGTAAGGTTCAGATTTACTTAGCTTTTTAGCAGCGTTTAGAGCATCTTGCGTAAGGCTTAAGAGTGCTTTTGCATCTTCAAAAGAAGTTTTAGCTACATCCAAAGGAAGTCCATCAAAACCCATAGAACTAAGGTACTGTACCTTTGCACCTTTGAGGTAGAGAGCCAAACAAAGAGCCTTTGCCATTTTGCCTGAAGAGAAGTTACTTACATAACGCACTTCATCTATCTTCTCTCGTGAGCCACCACCAGTAACTATGACTTCTTTGTCTTTCCAAAAGTTATCTTCTAAAAGCACTTTAGTTGTTTGGTAAAATATCTCTTCGGGTTCAGCCAATGCACCAGAACCCACATCACCACAGGCGAGCAGTTTTTCTTGAGGACTCACTATAAGGTAGTTATGAGATTTTAACGTCTCAAGGCTTTGCATACTAGAAGGTTTAGTAAGCATATGCGTATTGGCAGCTGGTGCTACTAGCATTTGTTTTGTGTAGGCTAGTACAGTTTGGGTGAGTATGTTGTCTGCTATGCCTTGGCTTAGTTTATTTAGCGTGTTTGCAGTTGCAGGAGCTATGACAAATATATCACACTTTTTACCTATGTCTATGTGATTGAGTTCGCTACTCCATGATTCTGACTCTTCAGTAAGTACGGCATTTCGCGTGAGTGCCTCAAAAGTAAGGCTAGAGACAAAACGCTGTGCAGAGTTGGTCATAAGAACATGCACCTCTGCACCAGCTTTGATAAAAAGACGTGCTAAGTCACAAGCCTTATATACCGATATACTTCCTGTGACACCCAAAAGTACAGATTTGCCGCTTAAGTCTATTTGCATCTTTTAGACCTTTCCAAAGAACTTATAAAAGAAGTCCTTGATACTTTTTTGTGGTGTTCTAGACAGTACCAATACGCCTTTTTCTACATCTTTAGTGATAGTAGACCCAGCAGCAACTATAACATCATCTGCTATGTTTAGAGGAGCCACCAATTGGGTATCAGAGCCTATAAATACGTTTTTACCGATGGTAGTTTGGTACTTGTTTTTCCCATCATAGTTACATGTGATGACACCTGCTCCTATGTTTGAGCCTGTGTCTATGCTTGCGTCACCTATGTAGGCTAGGTGTCCAGCTTTTACACCTGTAAGGCTAGACTTTTTGACTTCTACAAAGTTACCAATGTGTGTGTCTTTAAGGACGGACTTTGGACGCACTCTCCCCATGGGGCCTACATCAGAGTTTTCTATATGTGAGTCTTCTATGACGGAGTGTGTTTTTATGTGTGAATTTATGATGTGACAAGCACCTTGTATACTCACGCCATTTTCTAACAGACATTCGCCTTCAAAAGTAGCGTGGCAGTCTATATATATAGTCTCAGGCATTCGCATACTCACACCTGCTTGCATCCATGCTGTTTTGATGCGTTGCTGTAGTATCTCTTCTGCTATGGCTAAGTCAAGCTTGGAGTTTACTCCTTTGAATTCTTCTTCTTCCACATACACAGGATTGACCGACTTTCCTTCTTCTACTGCCATTTTGATGATGTCTGTAAGATAATACTCTTCTTGGGCGTTATTATTGTCAAGTTTTGGTATGTACTTTTCTAGCAAAGAAGTATCTACAGCATAGATGCCAGCGTTAACTGTTTTGCTAAGTAGTTGGGCTTCATTACAGTCTTTTTGTTCTACTATCTCAAGTACTTTTTCTTCTTCTATGATGACACGTCCATACCCAGTAGGCTCTTCAAGCTTTATAACGGACATGTTGATATCAGCATCGCCTGAAGTAAGAGCTAGTAGTGAGTCTGAAGTGATGAGTGGCATGTCTCCGTTGAGTATGAGGGTGCGTTCATTTTGAGTCTTGACACCTTTCATAGCACCACCCGTACCTGGGTAGGTTTGCACATCTTGCAAGTGAAAGTGTATGCCTGTGTATTGGGCTTCTATCTGTTCTTGTATGTGAGTGGCTTGGTGGTACAGCACAACTGTAATGTCATCACTTATCTCTTTGGCTGCATCTATGGCATGAAATAACATAGATTTACCAGAAATCTCATGAAGTACTTTTGGGGTAGTAGATTTCATACGCGACCCTTTACCCGCAGCTAAGATGACGACTGATAGTGACATTATTAGAACCTTTTAGATAAAATTACATAATTATTTAGTATTGTGATTATACCTAATTGTAATTAAAGGCGTAAAATTGACATGTAAACATTTTGGAATTTGTGGCTCTTGTGGGCTATATGATACAAGTTATGAAGAACAATTAAGAACTAAAGAAAAAAGAGTTTCAAAACTTTTAGCTCCTTTTTATAGCAAAAGATTAGAAGTCTTTGAATCCCCTACCTCTCATTATAGAGCCAGAGCAGAGTTTCGCATATGGCATGAAGATGAACGCTGTAGTTATGCTATGGGCAAATTGCCCATAGATGGCGTACGTGAAAAAGGTGCTGTAAACATAGAAGAGTGTCCGAAGGTGTCACTAGCCATAGAAAAACGTATGTGGAAGTTGCTAGACATCATTCATGATTCACAAGAGGTACTTAAGGCTAGACTTTTTGCTCTAGAGTTTTTGTCAACCACTACAGATGAATGCCTCATCACGTTGTTGTATCATAGAAAGCTAGATGAGACTTGGAGCAAAGAAGCTAAACTTTTGGAGAAAGAACTTGACTGTAAGGTCATGGGTAGAAGCCGAAAACAAAAGGTCATACTCTCAGATGAGTTTGTCACAGAAAAACTAGATATAGATGGCAAAATATTTACTTATGTAGAGTATGAGAGTGGATTTACTCAGCCAAATCCTGTGGTCAATGTGAAGATGATAGAATGGGCCATCAAGCAAGCCAAGAGAGTTGGTGATAGCAAGGTAGAGAGAGGAGATTTTTTGGAGTCTTACTGTGGACTAGGGAACTTTACACTGCCTCTTTCTCACTATTTTGACAAGGTACTAGCCACAGAGATAAGCAAAGGCTCCATCAAAGCCGCACTTGAAAACTGTGCATTAAATGACATAGAAAACATTACTTTTGCAAGATTGGCCTCTGAAGAGATGACAGAAGCTCTAAGTGGGAAAAGAGCATTCAATAGACTGCAACATATCGACCTTCAATCGTATAACTTCTCTACAGTACTAGTAGACCCACCACGTGCAGGGCTAGATGATGGTACGATAAAACTTATCTCTACTATAGAAAACATCATATATATATCTTGTAATCCTGAAACACTAGCACGTGATTTGGTGACTTTATGTACAACGCATAAGGTTGTAGATGCCGCTATGTATGACCAGTTTCCACATACTACACATGTGGAGTCTGGTGTATTTCTGGTAAAAATCTAGTTAAATAAAGCTTTATGTTCCACCATCGCACAATAGTTTTGCACCACATCAATCCCCGCATCTTTGACACGCCCAGCCGCGTCATTGTTTATAAGTTCTAGTTGGGTCCAGTAGATTTTTACGTCTCCACGAGCGATGACTGCATCAGCTATAGCATCTAGGGCGGCTGGTTTTCTAAAGACTACTACCATGTCTACAGGCACGTCTATCTCTGCTAGGCTTCTATATACTTTTTGTCCGAGTATCTCATCGTGTTTAGGGTAGACAGGTATCATCTTGTACCCCGCATCTCTTAAGTACTGTGCTACGTGATTAGAAGCTTTTGTATCATCTGGGGAAGCACCTAAAACAGCGATAGTCTTAGCTTCTTCAAAATATTTTCTCATTTCATCTTTGCTTGAGTTCACTCTTGGCAATTCACATTCCATCAACAATCCTTTTATATGTTATAATTCTTACAATATAATATCTAGGAAAGACTAATGTTAGACTTAAGCATGATCAAGCAAGCACAACAAAGACTAGAAGATGTTGTGTATAACACACCCCTATCTTTTGCACCAAGCCTAAGTAAGATGACAGGCTACCAAGTCTACTTAAAAAAAGAAAACCTTCAGCATACAGGGGCTTTTAAACTTAGAGGTGCTTTCAACAAGATAGCATCACTTGTAGAAAAACAAGACAATAAAGCAAACATTATTTCTGTAGTAGCAGCCAGTGCTGGAAACCATGCACAAGGTGTGGCGTATGCTGCTAAGCACTTTGGCATAGAAGCGACTATTGTTATGCCAGAGTCTACACCACTGACAAAAGTACTAGGCGTCAAGGAACTAGAAGCCAGCGTGATACTTCATGGGGCTAACTATGATGAAGCGTATGCCTATGCTGTAGAGTTTGGAGCAAAGCATAAACATACCTTTGTGCATCCTTTTACAGACGATGAAGTCATAGCAGGACAAGGCACAGTAGCCTTAGAGATGTTCGATGCCATGGATCTCATAGATGCACTCATAGTGCCTGTAGGAGGTGGAGGACTCATCTCTGGTATGGCATTAGTAGCCAAAGAACTTAGTCCTCAGACCAGAGTCATCGCTGTCTCTTCCCAAGGGGCGCCTGCTATGAAAAACTCCTATGATGCAAATATGCCCATAGACAGCAGGTCAGTACGCACCATAGCAGACGGCATAGCAGTACGCGATACATCAGCAAAAACGCTAGAGTATATACTGGACAACGTCGATATATTTGAGACCGTATGCGAAGATGAGATAGCAGCGGCCATACTGTTTTTACTAGAAAAGCAAAAAGTGCTAGTAGAAGGTGCAGGAGCTGTAGGTGTAGCAGCACTTATGCAAGGTAAGATAAATCTACCCAAAGGCTCAAAAGTAGCTGTAGTACTTAGTGGTGGAAACATAGATGTAACCATGCTTTCTCTCATCATAGAAAAAGGGCTTATGAAGTCTGCACGAAAGATGAAACTACAAGTCATCTTAGTAGACAGGCCAGGAGCATTGCAAGACTTCACAGGCATACTTACAGGCATTGGAGCAAACATAGTCCAGATAGGATACGACAGAACCTCCACAGACTTAGACTTTGGCGATGCCCATGTCTCCGTGTCTTTAGAGACCAAAGGCGAAGAGCATCAAGCGTTTATACGAAAGAAGCTAAAAGAGGGTGGTTTTTCTTTTTCTGAGGGGCATTAGAAACACTAAAGATTTGACCTT
>CAZNEJ010000068.1:0-5715 GCA_964571975.1 uncultured Sulfurovum sp.
ATAAAGAAGAGGTTAGATAGATAAGATGCCAAACTTAAAAATATCAAACACCGTGAGTATAGATGAAAACGAGATAGAGACATCTGCCATACGGGCAAGTGGCTCTGGTGGTCAAAAGGTAAACAAGGTCTCAGCTGCCATACATTTGCGTTTTGACATCTCTGCTTCGTCTTTGTCAGAATACTACAAAGAAAAGTTACTCAAATGCAAAGACAAGCGTATCACCAAAGATGGCATAATCGTCATAAAGTCTCAACAGCACCGAAGCCAAGAGCAAAACAAAGATGATGCCATGGAGCGTTTGTTAGAGTTGGTTAAAGGTGTGAATGTTGTGCAGAAAAAGCGTGTAGCTACTAAACCTACAAAAGGTTCTGTGGGAAGACGACTTGACTCGAAGAAGAAACAGGGTAATCAGAAAAAGTTACGTGGAAAAGTGCAGAGAGAATGATACATAAAGTCCTTTAGGATTATGTTATCGTTCACGGTACTTATTTAGCGGAGTAATGAGTAAAAATACACCCAAAGATAATGCAGATATTATAATGATAGATGCACCAGAAGTAAGGTTATAGCTATATGATAGCCAAAGCCCCAAAAGCGTAAAGAGTGTGGCAATGGCTCCAGACAGGAACATCATGGAAAGTAGAGAGCTTGAGAGTTTTTCTGCTATGTAAACAGGGATGGTTAGCATAGCTATGACCAAGATGAGTCCTACTACTTTTATGGCTATGACGACAGTAAGGGCAGATAGTACAAGTATGAGCGTATAAAAGAACTGTACATTTACGCCACGTAAACTAGCATACTCTGAATCATAAGAGACTGCTAGTATGTCGCGATAACGTAAGGTCACAACAGCTACTATAGTGCCCAATAATGCCCCCATAAAGTACAAGTCTTCTGTACTCACAGCAAGTATAGAGCCAAAAAGGTAGCTCATGAGGTCTACATTATACCCAGGTGTAAGGTCTACAAAGATGACTCCTATCGCCATACCTACAGCCCAAATGAGACCTATAAAAGTGTCCATGCGGTGACGTTTTTTGAGCGTTAGTGCTGCTATGATTAGAGCAGCACCTACTGCAAATAGTGATGCTCCTAAAAAGATAGGCAAACCAAAGTACACTGCAAGTCCGATGCCACCATAAGAAGTATGGGCTATGCCACCTGCTAGAAATACCATACGATTTACTACAATAAGTGAGCCTATGATACCTGCTGCGAAACTTACCAAAATCCCAGCGAGTAGGGCATGTTGCATAAATTGAAATTGTAAGACTTCTATCATGGTTTTAGACTCCATTTTGGACTTTCATCTTCGCAAGTATGACAGTTATCGCTTCCAAGCATCTGCAAAAGTTCTATCTCACAAAAATGCTCCTTGCCTCCGTGTGTATGGAAAGTAGAATGTTTATCTGAGATGTCATGATAAGAGAGTGTTTTGTTGACATGGGCCGCTTTGTTTGCGTACTCTAGTATGACAGAAATGTCATGGCTTACTACGATGATAGTGATGTGTTCGTTTAGTTTTTTTAGTAACTCATAAATGTCACGTTGCCCTGTGATGTCTATGCTTGAAGTAGGTTCGTCTAGTATGAGTATTTGAGGATGTGCACACAAGGCACGGGCTATCATGACACGTTGACGTTGCCCTCCTGAGAGAGAGCCTACCTTTGTTTGTGCAAAATTTGCCATACCGACTTGCTTTAGAGCACCCATAGCACAAAGTATCTCATGTTTGCCATAGCCAAAAAGGGGACGTTTGCCATCTACATGTCCCATCATCACTATCTCTATGACTTTGATGGGGAAGTCTGTATTTATGTTGGTATTTTGAGGGACATATCCTATGTGTTTGAGACTTTTTTTAGGTGCAAGTCCTAGCACTTGAATACTGCCTTTTTTGTGAGAGTTTATACCAAGTATGAGTTTAAGTAAGGTGGATTTTCCTCCACCATTGGGACCGATAATGGCCATAAAGTCTTTTTCTTCTATTTCTATATTTATGTCTTCTAATACCACTTGTCTTTCATAGGCAAAAGTAAGATTTGATATTTGTAGTACTGGCATTTATTTTTGTCCTGCTATGGCTTTGGCAATGCCTAGAAGGTTTTCAGACCAGTTTGGGGCTAGGGGACTTACTTTAAATACGGGTATTTGGAGTTCTTTGGCGATTATCTGAGCGGCCTTGTCGGAAAACTCTGGCTGTGCAAAGATAGCCTTAACTTTTTCTTTTTTTGCCTCATTGATAATCTGTATCAAGGCTTTAGGCTTAGGACTCTTGCCCTCAATCTCTACGGCTATCTGTTCTAAGTTATAGGCTTTTGCAAAATGCCCCCATGAAGGATGAAACACCATAAATGTACGAGAGCCATGCAGAGTAGATAATATCTTACTTATTTGCTCATCTGTGTTGGCTACCATCTCCAAAAATACCTCTAAGTTATCTTTATAATATTTTTTATTTTTTGCATCTAAAGTGACCAATGCATTATAAATATTTTCTGCGATGATTTTTACATTGCGAGGTGCTGTCCAGATGTGGGGGTCATCTCTTTTGTGATGATGTGCATGGGTAGTATGCGACTTGTCTGCATCCGTATTTGAATACATAGGGATTTTATGTGTACTCTCTGCTATATTTATAACTCGCATCTTCGGATTTAGGTCTATAAATTTAGAAAGCCACAGGTCTTCAAATTCTACATTTATAGACAAGTAGAGGTCGGCCTCTGCTATAGACTTCATCTGTGATGGCTTAGGTTCGTAAGTGTGAGGAGAGTTGCCAGGCTGCACCATCAAGGTGATATGAACCTTGTCTCCACCTATAGCCTTGAGGAATGTTTGCTGGGGCAAGATGCTTACTACAGCATTAATATTAGAAAATATATATGACGTTAATAGCATAAATAATATAGAGATTTTTTTCATAACTCGGATTATAGCGAAATAGTGATATATGCGTAATTATCTCAAAGTATTTTACTTTAATTTAGGATAATTAGTATATAATTTATGATTGAAATAATAGGAATTTACCATGCAACAGTTTACAAAGCAAAATGCACCTTCATGCACATCTCATTCAATGGCCATACTTTTAGTACCTTTTCTTTTTGTGCTTGGGCTGCTATTTGCATATATGGGCATAGTTTCTTTAAATGTTGAGTTGCATACCTTGGGTATAGTTATATTTATCTTCGTGATTTTTTCTTTTTTTGTAAAACATAATGCCAACTATGCTGTGTGTCACATCAAAGGCTCCTTTGCAAGTATGGAAGAAAATTTACATATTGCCTTGCGTGAGAATGCCTTGACTATCATGGGTAAGACAAAATCTACCTTGCATGTAAAGGATTTTATCTCTGAATATTATCAAGATATACGTGATGATAACTTCGCACGTGTAGCAGCATCTGTGTTTCCTATGTTGGGTATTTTGGGGACATTTATTGCTATTGCCTTGTCTATGCCTGACTTTTCTGTTCAAGATACTTCTGCACTTGACCGTGAGATATCGGTTCTTCTTTCAGGTATCGGTACGGCATTTTATGCGTCTATCTACGGTATTATGCTTTCATTGATATGGACATACTTTGAAAAGCGAGGCATGGCAAAGGTCGATAGGCAGATAATAGACCTAGAAAAACTATACGGTAGTAGAGTTTGGAAAAAGTCTGAACTTATCAAACATCAGCACATGCAATCTGAGCTAAAAGACCAAGAGATAGTCAAAACGCTAAAAGAAACATTTAACATGGGTTTTATTGCTCAGCTTAACGAGCAGTACCTTAAAAACTTTACAACTATCATACAAGAGACAAGTAGTAATTTTACAAAACTCACCGTGCATATGAAAGAGGCATCATCCGACTTACGAGACACTTTGGACAGCATAGAAACAAAAAGAGAGACAGTTAAGGCAGCATCTTTAATGAAGCAAAACCTAGAAGGCTTCAATGCCAATGCAAAAAACCTACAAAAAACGATGGAACGTTTCGATGTAAGTGTAGATCATACCTTTGAGAAGATAGACGATGAGTTGGGACTGGCAGTTGAAAAACTAAGCACATTTGCTCGTATCGTTTCTGAACAAAATCAGTTGATACTTGGAAACATGGCTGCACTTAAAAAACAAGATAAGTAACAATATGTTTAAAAATGACAATACAGATTCAGATTCTAATTTTTGGATATCGTACGCAGACTTGATGGCTGGCTTGCTTTTTGTGTTTATATTGCTTATAGGAGCTATTGTTGTAAAATCATCTATATTGAAGAATGAGCTACATGACAAAGAAGACTCTTTGGCAAAAAGTTTGGCGTTGGTAAGTGTTAGAGATGATGATTTGATAGAAAAAGATAAGCTAATCGCCAAAAATACTGAAGAAATGAAAAAAGACAAATCACAACTGACGGAACAAGACAAGGCATTGAAACTCAAAGATGCTTACATCTTAAACAACGATATGTTATTGGCAGAACGCAATAAAGCTTTGGAAGAAGAAAAATCACATTTGAGCAAAGCAGAAAAGGAACTACAACGCAAAAATGCACTCTTGGCAAAGGATGAACTTTTACTCTCAGAAAATGAAAGACTACTAAAGCTAAAGCATGAGGAGATAGATAATCTCAATAAGCTTTTGCTTATAGCAAACACTAAAGCAGATAATCTTAATGGCAAGATAGTCATAGTACAAAAATTACTAAATACGAAAGAAAATATTTTAGATGAAACAAAAAAAGCACTAGAGGATGAGAAGAAATCCCTAGACCACTACAAGGGAAAGGTACTTGTACTTTCCGATAAGTTAAGTGATACAAAAGATATAGTCAAGATAAAAGATGACAAACTTTTAGCACTTTTAGCTGTGATGGATGATAAGAAAACCAAATATGACGACTTGATAGTAAACCTACAAAAGAAAAAAGAGAAGATAAAATCTCTTACTGGAATCAAGCTACAAGTAGTGGCTTCTTTGAAAAAGGCACTAGGTTCAAAGATAAATATAGATAAAAAAACTGGCTCTTTACGGCTAGCATCTAACATTCTTTTTGATGCAGGACAAGCTACGTTAAAAGATGAAGCTAAGATTGAATTGAAAAAATCTTTTGAAGAGTACATCGGCACTTTAGTCACAGATAAAGACATAAAACCTCACCTAGATAAAATCATCATAGAGGGTCATACAGATAGTGATGGTGGATATATGTTCAACCTAGCACTGTCTCAAAAAAGAGCACTTGCTGTGATGAAGTACTTTTTGACTTTGGACTTTTCTAGACAGCACAATATCAGGCCATTGATGACAGCATCTGGGAGATCTTATCTTGATGTTATCGTCAAAGATGGTATTGAAGATAAAGAAGCATCAAGACGCATAGAGATAAAGTTTAGACTCAAAAATGAAGATGCAATGCAAGAGATAGAAAAAGTATTAGATGCAAACTAGATTTCACATAGATGGATTTAGCCCCAGTAGACTTAAAAAAGCCAGACTTGCCTTAGAGAAACATTTGGCAAGAGTGCAAGTCCATGCTAATACAAACGATATGTACAAACTGGGCGTCTTGAAAGAGGATACTTTATGGCAGAAGTTTGAAAAGGTTTTTAAGTAGCTTACTGCTGTGCTAAGTCAGAGTTTTTTTATGCACAAAAATTTTCCTAAATTCTCCAAGCAATGCTTTCAATTCTTTATCATTACCATCTACACC
>CAZNEJ010000069.1:0-5332 GCA_964571975.1 uncultured Sulfurovum sp.
AAAAAAAAGAAAAAAGTATCAAGACCTTTGTTTGAGCCAGAGAAACTAAGAAAAGAAAAAATAGAAGAATTGTATATCTATCTCTCTAGGGCTTACTATAAAGATGGACAATATGTAGCAGCAGTAAAAGCATTGGATTTGGCGGGAAAACGTGGACGCGAGAATGCATCTTTGTTTACATTTAGAGCAGAAAGTTATTGGAAAGCTAAGAAGAAAAATAAAGCCATTGCTGCCTTAAGCAGGGGAAGTAAACTCTTCCCTAATGATGCTACATTGTTAAAGCAAAAGTTTTATTATTTTGCTGAACTTGGTTTGTATCAAGCGTCTATAGATGCAGCAAAAGCTTATATGAAAAAAATACCAGCTAGTGCAGATGAATATATCTCTTTGGCACAAATGCTTATGACTGCAGGTGAGGCGATGGAGGCGATAAAAGTACTAGAAGAAGCAAATCTACGCTTTCCAACTTCGGCTAAAGTACATATCTTGCTGGGACATTACTATAAGCAAAAAGATATGCCTTTTACTACGGCAGCACTTTTTGAGCAGGCTTCGTATTTTGATAAAAAATATTTAAAGGAAGCAGCAGAGATGCACAGGAGAACAGGAGCACTTTCTCATGCCTTGTATTTGAACTCCATGATGCTTGATGGGGCAGAAAAAACAAAACAAAAAGTAGCTATTTTTGTTAGCAGAAATGAATTTGAAAAGGTGATTTCTTTAAAAGATGCACTGGGACGTTATGGCTTGCTAGCTAATGACAATATGCGTTATGCTTTGGCTTATGCGTATTATATAGCAAAAGAGTATGACGAGGCAGAAGAGCATTTGAAGAAAATACAAGACGATGCTCTTTTTTCTAAAGCAACAATCATTCGCAAAAATATAGAAAAATGCAGAAGTAATCCTTTGGAGTGCATATAGATGAAGAAATTATTTAAAATAGTATTTATTTTTTTAGTGACAAACTTGTTAATCTTGGCTGATGAGAATCAAGGCACTATGTCTGTGTTGCTTTTTAGTAGCGGTAAACCTTTGGTGTCAAATGAGGTTAAAGTAAATGGTAAAAAAAGTTTTATGACGGACAAAGATGGTGCTTTGAGTGTGACCTTGAATGCAGGAAAACATCAAATAGAGATTTACGGAAAAGATACTAAAGGTGTAGCTTTAGGGTATTTTAAGAAAACAGTACTCATCAAAGAAGGTAGAGACACGCAGGTTATTGCTACTTTAAGTAAAGAGGGTGCCGATAGCATAGATATAGATACACCAGTTGCCATCAGCAAGGTGAAAAATATCAAGAAAGAAGATATTAGTGGTACAGGCACAATAAAAGGCACAGTGCTTTCTTCTCAGGGTGGCACTGCTGTATCTGGTGCTAGAGTATTTGTAAGAGGTACTTCTGTGGACACTAGAACAGATGAAAATGGACACTTTTCTGCCATAGTTCCATCTGATGTTAAACTTAGTATTTCTGTTGTTCATTCAGCGTATTCTGCACAAACTCTTGCAAATGTTCAAGTAAAAAAAGGTGCTGTTGTAAGAAGAACCATCAAGCTTACCCCTGCTAGTATGGAGCTTGAGGAGTTTGTGGTGCTTTCGCCTAAAATAGAAGGAAGCCTTAGCGATATTATCAATGAAGAAAAGAAGATGAGTGCAATCGTAAACATCATAGGAAGTGAAGAGTTTTCAAAAAAAGGTGACTCTTCTGCAGCGAATGCACTAAAAAGAGTAACAGGGGTTACCCTTGTGGGCGGGAAAAGTATCTATGTCAGAGGTCTTGGGGAGAGGTATTCTAATGTGGAGTTAAATGCTTTGCCTTTACCTTCACCAGACCCTACTAAAAGGGTGGTTCCCCTTGACATTTTTCCTGCAAGCATGATAGGTTCTATGAAAGTACAAAAGAGTGGAACTGCTGATATCCCTGCGAGCTTTGGTGGTGGGTATATTGATATGCGAACAAAAAATAGACAAGAAGATGATTATACACAAATAGGTTTTGGACTCAAAGGAAATATAAATACAGGTAAAGATGTAGTCTCTCATACGGGAAGCTCTTTTGATTGGTCAGGGTACGGTAATGGGTATAGGAATATTCCTACAGATATATTGAATCATGCAACTGTGGTGGTGGGTGATCCTATCAATGTTTTCTCAAGAACAGACCTAGGAGGAGGCAATTCTGCTGGTGGCGAAGCTAGACTTCTTCAAATGACCAAAGACTTTGTGTACAGGGACTACTCTGTTTTTCAAGAGGCTCTGCCATTTGGGAGTGCTTTTGATATAGAGGTTTTGAGAAACTTTGAAATCGATGAGGAGAATAAAATATCGGTTTTTGCCAACTATGGCTACAGTCAAGAACATGTGTATAGAGAAGAGAATTTCTTTAATTACCTTTATGATATTAACTCTCGACCTGTATCTTTGATCTCTGATGGTATACAGCGTATCTCTGAATCAGAATATACACAGTCAGCAATGCTAAATGTGGATTATGTATTTTCAGATGTTTTGCATATAAAATATACAAAATTATTTACCCATGTGGGTGAAAAATTGACAAGAGAGACAGAGGGGGTGTTTGGATCAAACTTTGAGTACCAATACTATACGTATCTGGATTGGAGCGAGCGTACTCTTAATACAGATCAGCTTTCTGGAGATTTTGATTACGAACTTTTTAATAAGAAAAATACATTCAGTTTTGCAGTAGAGTATGCTACGGCAAAACTAAACCAGCCAAATAATATTGTCATGCAAGATGTGCGTGTGGGAGCCAACCCTGCTGAACATGAAAGAAGATATTTTGCAGGGGGACAAAACTTTTTATCTCAAAAAATATTGAGCGAGGACAGTGTTTTTGCATTAAATGTGGACAACAAGACGGAGTATGAAGTCTTTTCTGATGAAGATTACTTCCACATAGGTTTGTCTTACTCCAATAAAGAAAGAATATCACAAAATCAAAGATTTTTCTTAGATAGAAAAGGAGGGTCTAGTATTGCTGACTATACAGATATTTCAGGCGGAAACCCTGAGGGGCTTTTAGACACGCATATACGAAATGAAACGAATTATGATAATTTGCCTTTTACTGTGGCCAGTCTTTTTGATTCTTCAGATTACTTTGATGCAGAAATACTTGAAACAAATACCTTTATAAATACTTTTGTAAAACCACAAGAAAATCTTGAGGTTATGGCAGGTATTAGGTATGTAAATCTTACGCAAAATTTATTTGAATACATAGAAGATAGACAAGACAATAGAAGAATTGTCATAAGAGAAAACAAGATACTTGTAAATAATTTTTTCCCAAGTGCGAGTGTCAAATATGAATATGATGAGGAAAATATCTTCGATATGGCTTTTTCTAGCACATTTATCACTCCAGATTTAAGAGAATTCTCTGAGGGTTTGTTTTTCCACCCTTACGAAGTAGCGGTTGTGCGTGGTAATCCAGACTTAAACTCTACACTTATTTATAGTGCTGATTTTAAGTATAGTCATTATTTTTCTCAAAGTGAATATATTAAGGTAGGGCTTTTTTATAAATATATGGATAAGCCTATTGAAGATACAGAACTTGTTTCTTCTTCTATCCCTATCTTCTCTTATATGAACTCAGACTTTGCAACATTGTATGGTCTTGAGTTGGATACAAGAAAGAATTTAGATTTTTTAGGTGCTAGTGCTGCTAGTGCCATAAAACCCTATCTAGGAAGCTTGTCTAACTACTATGTCTCTGCTAACTTTTCATTGACAGAGTCAGAGGTCACACTTCAAGAGGTGCAGGTACCACTTCTTACTACTAATCATAGACAACTTCAAGGACTATCGCAAACCGTGTTTAATGCTACCTTAGGGTATGATGCAGAGGGCAGATCGGCTACACTATCTTATAATCATATGGGAGAACGCATACGCAGAGTAGGATTGGTTAACGTTCAGGGTGTACGATTTGGAGACACTTTGGAGACACCTCCAAAGTTTTTAGATTTTGTGTGGATAGAAAAATTCTCAAATGGTTTTACAGGAAGAGTAAAAGTAGGAAATATTTTAGATGATGAAACGGTGTGGGTGAGAGATCAAAAAGAACTTAGAAATTTCAAGACAGGTCAAACTCTTGACTTTAAGGTTTCTTATAAGTTTTAAAAACTTCTCTTCGTTCAAGCGAAATGTTTTCGAGATATTTTATGTTCCACAAAATTCTAAGAGATAGTACACTTTTAAAAGGAAAATATATGACAGTTAAACCATTATTTGCTCTAAGTGCAGTTGTGTCTTTTTTTGTTTTTATGATATGGTCAGTTATAAATGCAGATGAGATTACTAAGGGCAGAGGAGCATCTTTCCCCGGCCCACTCTATAAAGTATGGACATCAAAATATTTTACAGAAACAGGTGAAAAAATCAACTATACACCAACAGGCTCTAGTGATGGTGTTACGTCCATCAAGAGAAGAATGGTAGATTTTGCTGGTTCAGATAAACCACTTAAGCCAGAAAAACTTCAAAAATCAAAATTATACATGTTCCCTTCTGCCATAGGAGCCATTGTGCTTGCTTATAATATTGATGGTGTGAAAGATGGCGAACTCAAATTGAGTCGTGCTGCCATCGATGCTATCTTTACAGGTAAAGCGACATACTGGGATGATGCTATTATCACCAAAGAGAATGCTGGGTTAAAGCTTCCACATGCGGACATAGTGACTTGCGTAAGGGCAGATAAGTCTGGTACTACCTTTAACTTTACATACTTTTTAAATAAAATAAATCCTGATTTTAAAATAAGCAAAAAGCCAACATGGAAAGCCACAAAAGTGATAGCAGGCAAATCTAACTCAGGAGTGTCCGCAAATATCCAACAAATTAAGAACTCCATTGGTTATATAGAATACTCTTTTAAAATCAAGCTAGGTCTTAGAGCAGCACAAATAGAAAATAAAGAGGGGATATTTATTGACCCCAATGTAAAGTCATTTCAGGATGCAGCAAAATATGCTACATGGACTGCTCAGAATGATTTTTATGCAGTGATTGGAGATCCTGCTGGAGCTACTTCCTACCCTATTGTAGCAGCAACATTTATCTTGCTTCCTATAGAAAAAAACAAAAAAAATAAAGAAGTAACAGCATTTGTAGAATGGGCCTTTGCCTATGCTGATAGATATGCAGTAGAGCTTGGGTATATACCGCTTCCAAGCTCTACAAAAAATGAGATTAGACAATACTGGAAAGATAAAGGTATCAAGTAGCGTAGTATCTGGGGCGTTGCTTTAGATACGTCCTAATAGACGGTTATCAAAATGTAACCACTTTTTTATAT
>CAZNEJ010000070.1:0-5291 GCA_964571975.1 uncultured Sulfurovum sp.
TGGGGTAAAGTTTTTTATATATTTTTTACATTGATGTCACTTACGACATCAGCAGCATTTTTGTATGAACATTCAGTGGTGGCATTGTTTATAGCAGGTTCTGTAAACATGATATCTACACTGATGAAGATAGGGGTACGCAACGTACTCTCAGCTGAACTTTTAGCAGGTTCTTTGGTAGCAGACTTGCACCTTATACCTGCATTTTTTGCCTTGCAGTTTTATGGTAATGAGCCTTTGGCTACAGGACTTGTGATTGGTGCAGTAGTAGCTAACGCATACACTATATTTGTTTCTATGATAGAAAGTGCAAAAGAGAAAGCTGATTTTTGATTAAAATGCCAACACTTCATGGCTCTAGCTCTGCAGATAAACGCCAAGAGATCAAAGCATATTTTCACCACGTCTATAAACGTTACGAGTCTCTTTTTAATCTCGTGGCAAACGAGAGTGCTTACTTTCAAAAAGCAGATGCCCTTCGTCATCCTATTATCTTTTACTATGGACATACGGCTACTTTTTTTGTCAATAAATTTAAACTAGCTTCCATCATAGATGAGCGAATAGATGCAAGACTGGAGTCCATTTTTGCAGTAGGTGTAGATGAGATGTCATGGGATGACCTTAACGATAAGCACTACGAATGGCCAAGTACTAAAGAGACCAAAGAATACCGCGATAAAGTCTATACACTTGTAAATGATGTGATAGACAAACTTCCCCTAACTCTTCCCATAACAGAAGATTCTCCTTGGTGGGTAGTTATGATGGGTATAGAACATGAAAATATACACTTAGAGACTTCGTCTGTTTTGTTGCGTCAAGTACCTTTTTCATGGATTGGAGAAGATGCAAACTGGGTAGAGTGCAATGAC
Source organism: uncultured Sulfurovum sp. (assembly GCA_964571975.1). Lineage (GTDB taxonomy): Bacteria > Campylobacterota > Campylobacteria > Campylobacterales > Sulfurovaceae > Sulfurovum. The sequence continues at coordinate 876 of CAZNEJ010000070.1, forward strand.
GATACAGATGTACCTAGAAATGAACTCATAGAAGTAAGTGGAGGTACAGTAGTCCTTGGTAAAAATAAAGACGCACAGCTCTTTGGTTGGGACAATGAATACGGTACTCATAAAGCAGAAATACCCGCATTTAAAGCAGCCAAGTACCTTACTTCAAATGCTGAGTATTTGGCATTTGTACTTGATGAGGGGTATGATAACGATGCCTTTTGGTGTTTAGAGGGAAAGAACTGGAGGGACTACACGAAAGTAAAAATACCTCTCTTTTGGCTAAAGAAAAACGATAGCTTTTTCTTGCGTACTGTGAGTCGTGAGATACCTCTTCCCTTGTCATGGCCTGTGGAAGTGAACCACCTAGAAGCAGCTGCATTTTGTAAATGGAAAAGTAAAAAAGAAAATAAAGATATCACACTTCCTACAGAAGATGAATATATTCGTTTACGTGATGAGAGTGCTGTAGATGGGTATTTAGCTTGGAGTAATAAAGGTGAAAACATAGCCAATATAAATTTGGAAAAGTATGCTTCTTCTGTGCCTGTAGATACCTATAAACATGGTAAATTTTATGATGTTATAGGCAATGTTTGGCAGTGGTCGCGTACACCTATCTACCCATTTGAGGGATTTAAAGTACATCCCATCTATGATGACTTTACCGTACCAACCTATGATGGAAAGCATAACCTTATCAATGGTGGCTCATGGATAAGCTGTGGTAACTTAGCTACCCAAGCAAGCCGTTATGGTTTCAGAAGACATTTTTACCAACACGCAGGCTTTAGATATATAGAGAGTAATTATGAGGAGAAAGTAGTGACAGATTATTATACAACAGATAGCATCATCGCACAGTATTGTCATTTTGGCTGGGGTGACAATAGATTAGGAATTGAAAATTATCCTGCTAAGTGTGCAAGCCTTGCTTTAGAGTACATGAAAGACAAAACATGTAAAAAAGCGTTAGACATAGGCTGTGCTATAGGACGAAGTTCATTGGAACTTTCTCGTGGTTTTGATGAAGTGATAGGGGTAGACTTTTCAGCACGCTTCATACAAGAAGCACAAGCACTTGTAGACAATGGAGTGCTACGCTACATCATGCCAAGTGAAGGAGAGTTGGAAACTTTTCATGAAGTAACTTTAAGTAGATTTGGGCTAGAAGATGAAGCCAAAAAAGTTTCTTTTTGGCAAGCAGATGCCTGTAATTTGAAAGCTATCTATAAAGATTTTGACCTTATATTTGGAGGTAATCTTATAGATAGACTCTATGACCCCAAGAAGTTTTTAGATGCTATGGCTGAACGCATAAACAAAGGAGGACTGCTGATACTCACTTCCCCTTACACATGGCAAGAAGAATCCACACCTAGAGACAAATGGATAGGTGGGTATAAGCGTGATGGAGAAAATGTCACAACCCAACAGGGACTTGAAGAGATACTAGATTCTAACTTCAGGCTTATAGATACCAAAGACGTACCTTTTGTTATACAAGAGACAGCACGTAAGCATCAGTACACTATTGCACACATGACAGTGTGGGAAAAGAAGTAAACATAAATGTTTAAAAGCATAAACCGTCAAGGTACACACACGACCAAATATGATGATGCAAAAAAGAAGTTTGGTACAGATGACTTGATGCCTTTGTGGGTAGCAGATATGGACTTGGCTTCTCCACTGTGTGTGCAGGAGGCTCTACAAAAAAGAGCGAAACACCCCATTTATGGTTATACGGTTTACCCTGAGTCATATTATGAAGCTATACAAAACTGGATGCAAAAACGTTTTTCTTGGACTATAGAAAAAGAGTGGATAGTGCCTTGTTATGGTGTGGTACCTTCAATAAATTTTGCTATCTCTGCCTACAGCAAAGAGGGCGATGGCATCATTGTTCAAACCCCCATCTATCCTCCTTTTGTATCTTCTATAAAGCATAAAAAACGAAAAGTACTTGACAATACCTTAGTCTATGAAAATGCTAGTTATCATGTAGACTTTGTAGACTTTGAAAGTAAAGCTAAAGTTGCCAAACTTTTCTTACTGTGTTCCCCACACAATCCTACAGGACGTGCATGGAGCAAAGATGAGTTAGAAAAAATGATAGAGATTTGTCTGGCAAATGACGTACTCATCATCTCCGATGAGATACATGCAGATGTGGTGTATGAAAAGGTACATCATAGTGTTGGTTCTTTTGAACATATGGCAAAGCATTGTGTCGTGCTAGCTGCACCCTCAAAAACTTTCAATATAGCAGGACTCAATACTTCTTACGCTATTATACCAGATAGTAGCGTGCGTAAAGCCTACATAAGAGAACAAAACAAATCAGGCATTAGCAATGGGAATCCTTTTGGCATAGAAGGGTTAATGGCAGCCTATGCTAGTGGAGATGTGTGGCTTGAAGCACTAAAAAAACACTTATTGCGTAATATAGACTTTGTCAAAGTATTTTTAGAAAAAGAAAAACTGCCTATAATAACTGTAAAAACAGAAGCCACTTTTTTGATGTGGCTTGACTGTAAAGGTTTAGGGTTAAAGCAAGACGAACTACTAGATTTTTTTATAAAAGAAGCTAAGCTGGGATTGAACAACGGCATGGATTTTGGACAAGCAGGTATTGGTTTTATGCGTTTAAACGTGGGTACATCCATAAGCGTGCTTGAAGAGGCAATGCAGAGACTTTTAAAAGCATATAGGGGCAGATTTTGAGAGTTGTAGTAATTTATATACTGGTATCTGTATGGCTTTTGGCTTTACCTAAACCCATAGTAGACATCATAGCCAAGTCAGGCATAGCTAAAAAAGATATAAGTATATACATCAAAGAAGTGGGCATAGATGGTCGAGTCATTGCTTCACATAATGCTCAAACTACAAGGACACCTGCTTCAGTGATAAAGGTACTAACTACCTATGCAGCTGTGTTAAAACTGGGTTTTGATTACCGTTTCCCTACACGGTTTTATAGTACGGGATCTCTGCGTGATGGTGTGTTACATGGCGATTTGGTCATCAAAGGGTTTGGCGACCCTACACTAGGCTCTAAAGATTTAAAAAAGATAGTAGCCAACATACGTGCCAAAGGTATAAGCAAAATTACAGGACATATAGTTATAGACCGTAGCTATTTTAGAGTAGGGACAAAAGATAGCTCAAATTTTGATGAAAATCCATATAGTCCCTACAATGCAATGCCAGATGCTATGATGTTCAATGAACGCATTAGTACCATCTGTGTCACACCGAACAAAAATTCTGTAACAAAAAAACATGCAGATGGAAGCTATATAGTCATCAACAAACTTCAACATGTCAACAAGCCTTGTAAGGGAAAGTACTCTTGGCCAGGTATCAAGATAGACAAGAGTAAGGCAACACCATCTGTAGAGCTAAGAGGACAAATCTCTAAGAGTTGCGGACAGAGGAATGTATGTAAAGTACTTACAAAGCCGTATAAGTCATTTTATTATGCTCTTAAAGATGCCCTAAATAAAGATGGTATAAAAGTAGTAGGAAACATGCGATTACGTAAAGTGTCACAACATGCTAGGCTTCTTTTTACGCACTACTCTAAGTCCCTAGAAAAGATAGTTTCCAAGACAGCCAAGAAAAGCAATAATCTCTATGCTAGGCATCTACTGCTTACCCTTGGAGCAAAAATGTACGGAGCACCTGCTAGCATAGTCAAAGGCAGAAAAGCGATTGTAAGTATCTTGAAAAACAAAAATGCATTGAGCAAAGGCACGCTTAGCATAGACAACGGTTCTGGGCTTTCACGTACAGCTAAGATGTCAGCTAAAATACTAGTAGACATGTATGATAATGCATACAAACACTATGGGCAAAGGTGGATGAACACCCTTTCTGTAGCAGGTATCGATGGTACGATAAAAAAACGTTTTCGCTCCACTCAGGTAAAAAACAGAGCATGGATGAAAACAGGCACATTGCGACGCGTTAAAAACATAGGAGGCTATGTAAAGAGCAAGCAAGGACAACTCTATACAGCAGTCGTACTGGTACAAACAAATCAAGGCAACTGGAGAGCTTCTGCTTTGCAAAATAAGATATTGAAGTGGCTAGTAAGCTATAAAAGCAGAGGTAAGGTAGAAAATGTACAAATGCAAGCAGCAGAGTATATTTCGAGCAGTGCAGGTAAAAAGTATTATGTGCAAGTAGGCTTTTTTGCTTCACAGCCTACAAAGAAGTACCTTTTAAAGATTGAGAGTTTAGGCTTGCGTTACAAAGTAAAACATGCAGACAACTATAAAGTACTAGTGGGGGCGTATGGAGTAGAAAAAGATGCCAAGAAAGCGTTAGTGACGGTACGAAAACATATAAATAAGGGTGCATTTATCGTTAGGTTGTAGGATTTATAGGTCCTACTTTATGTAATCAATGTGATGTAAA
>CAZNEJ010000071.1:0-5262 GCA_964571975.1 uncultured Sulfurovum sp.
AGAGAAAAATCATAGGCAATCATAGTGTCTGCTATGCCATTATATTCAAACCCTATAAGCCCATCTGTTCTTGAAAAATCTTTTTCTTCTGTGTTTGTATATCTTAAGCCATTGAAATAAGCCAACTCTGTCTTAAAGAGCCATGACCCACTCAATACATTAAATGCAGACCCAAGCATCTCTATCTTGTCTCGTACACGTTTAGGGCTTGGCATAAATTCAATACGTCCCATATCATCACGTACTTTGGCCGCATAAAAACTCATATCCCAACCTGAAAACTCTGCACTAGCTGAAAGTGCATAGCTGACATCACTGTAGCTTTCTTCTTTTATATTTGGATTTTGCATAGGATTAAAAGCCGAAGAAAAAGGAGGATTTAGCGAAGAAAATTGTTCTATCTTTACTATAGGAGTAATACGCCAATTATTCCAAAAAAAGTCTAACTTCAACATGCCTATAGGCAAGTATAAATCTTCAATGTCCACAATGGCTAAGCGACGATTATCTAATGGGTTTAAGATATCTGTAATGCGTATGGTATCTGAACGCCCCCAAACCACCACCTGACGACCTAACTTAAAGTCTATATTTTCTCCGATACTGCCTTCTAAAAAAGCATCAAAAAGGCGTACTTCACTATGAAATGCATCCAATTCATCTTTTGAGTAGTTTTCCTTGCGTATGTCATATATGCCATCATAATAGCTTGTTGCATTTATTTTGAAACGCCAATTGTTTTCAAATTTATGTTCATAGTCTAAATGCAAAGATGAACGTAATGAAGAAAAACCATCATGAGGATTAGCTGCATTGTAAGCATACAAGGACTGTTGGGTCACCCTACCCGTAAGGCCTTGTATGAGTTGTGTTTTCTCTTGATTGTTTTGAGAAGTATTGTTTTCATCAAAACCGTCCATCACATCTTCAGACTTTTCTTCTACACTCACAGGCGTATCATCAAAGCCCCCAAGAGCCTCTTCAACACTCTGTGCATAAAGTCCCAAATGAGATATTGAAAATAAAATGCTTACAATACAGTACCTACCTACACTTCTAGCCCCCAATGCCTCACTTCTCATACCTTACAGTCCTTTTTCCAAGCGTCTAGTAGTAAACATACTGTCTGGTATATTTTTATTTAATTTAGTATTTGTAAATTTTAGCATGGTTTTATGTAAGGTTTTATTGCCTTTTTTTGTAGTCATAGTAAGTACGTCTGTTAGCCAAACTCCACCTTGCTTGTGTAGCTTTTTCATGTCCAGATATTTCTTTTTGTTACCTTTCATGAATCCTATGGAGCGTACTACCACATAGTTATCTTGCCTTATTAGTGCTATAGTTTTGGTGTATCCTGACTCTTTTATGACTCTTTTGTTGCGTGGAGTTGCTTCTATCATCCATACTTTTTTACCTCTTACTTTTGTCTCTTTGAGTAGTTTAAAATCATAATCCTCCAAGTCTCTGTCTGTCATGTCAAAGTAGGAGAAGTCTGAACCCATGAAGCTTGAACTCTTGTCCGAGCTTGGTATGCGTTTTACTTTCTTAAGTGCTGGCAAGTAGAGCCATTGGTCATCATCTTTATTGGAGTTTGCATAATCAAAAGTCAAAAATGCTGTATTTTTGACATCAGCAGGAGATTTGAAAAACATAATCTGATGTTCATCTTTTCCAAAATCCTTACTATAGGTATGTAAATTTCGTGTACGTTTTTTAGTATTTTTATCTATAAGTACCATGGTCATGTCTTGCTCCAAAGTTACGCCATCATCCCTAGCATCCGCTTTTACCATGATGGCTCTAGCTTTTGGGTCATCTGCTAGAAGATTGCTACTGATAAGTGAAAGCCCTAATGTAAATCCGATTAATATTTTTTTTGTCATAATTTTTCCTTTTTTTATTTTAACGTATCCAACCTCGTTTTGCAGCAACTATCATAAGTGCTGGAGCCAAGAGTAAATCAGACAAGAGTGCAAAGACTATCACCGTTCCTGTAAGAAAACCAAAGTTTTGTACCGAAATCATATCTGCCATAAGGTAGCTATAAAAACCTAATGACAACACAATCGTGGTAATCACCATCGCTTTGCCTGTAGTGAGGAAAGTCATTTGTATGGACTTTTCGCTGTCTCCTGTCTCTAGGTAGTATCTCCTAAAATTGTGTAGAAAGTGTATGGTGTCATCAACAACCAGCCCTATGGCGATACTGCCTATGAGAAGCGTAAACATATCTAATGGTATGCTAAACATATACATAAGAAGTAAACCTACTATGATAGGGGCTAGATTGGGAATCATAGAAAGTAACCCCATACGCACCGAGCCCAAGATAAGCATCATCATAAATGAAATGAGTACAAAAGCTATAAAGTATGATGCAACGGACGAATGTACGGCATTGGACAAGGTATTGATAAGTAGAGGTATCATCCCTGTGCTGTCTACTTTGTCTTTGGGGAAAGTCTTAATCGCTTCATTTTTAACATATTCTAGCACTCCTACGGCTTTGATTGCATCTGTCCAAGGCAGTTTTATGGTCACACGAGCTTTTGAGAACTGAGAGTCAACCACATCTTCTAGGTCATCAGAACCAGAATTTTCAAAAAGAAGTAACTCCTGAGAAACTAGGCTTGCATCTTTGGGTATGACATATGCTTCTTCTTTATTTTCATGCAAAGCACGGTTTGTCTCTTTGACTATGCTTGCTAATGAAACTACTTTACCTATGTGCGTATGTGTATCTACATAAGCTTCCATACGTGCAGACATAGCATTTAACTTGCGAAGCCTTTCGGGGTCATTCCATCCATTCTCCACGCCTGTATCTATGACTACTTCTATGGTGACTGTGCCGTTCATCTTCGCATCTATAACTTCTGTAGATACTCTGTTTTCATTGTCTGGCTGAAACCAATAGAGTGGATTATGCGACAAGTGTACCTGAGAAGCGGCGAAGAGAGAAAAGGCTACCAAAATAGCAGAACCTATCAATATACCCTTGTAATACTTTATGGGAAACAATGCCAAAATACCCATAAGTTCATCAAATTTACCTATGACTTTTTTGGGTTTTTGCTTCAAATTTGTAATGCTAAGCAAAGCAGGAAGTAAGGTCAGCGTAAGAAGCAGTGACACCATCACGCCAAAAGAAGCAAAGATACCAAGGTCAGAGATGGGTGCAACCTCAGAACCAGAAAAAGACCCTACACCTATGGCAGTAGTCACAGAAGTCATCGCTATAGCAAGTCCAGAGTGCCTAAGCGTATGCGATATTGCTTCTTTTTTGTTTCCATGCTTATTTAAGGCATCAAAAAATATAGACAATATATGCACAGTAGCACCAACAGATACAGCAAGGAGTAAAGAGGGTACTATCTGTGTAGGTAGCTTAAATGCTGCCCCTACCCATGACATCATACCAACTGTGGTGAGTAGCGACAAGATGATAACGATAAGTGGATAAACCACAGCAGATATTCGTCTAAAAATTGCAAACAAAAAGATGATGATGATGAGAAAGGTAATACGCGTAAACTTCTGCATATCTGCTTTCATTTGAGCCTTGAGTGAATTATTGACAGCAGGGCTTCCTGCTACATATATCTCAAGTCCTTTTTCTTTATATCTGTCCACAATTACATGTACGATTTTAAGTAATTCTGCATTTTCTTGGTCTGATAAAAACATTCTTTCTTTTTCTGTCACGGTGGCATTATCGTCTCCAAAGCCCTCATCAAAGGCATCTTCAGCAGACAATTCTACTTCTCCCACATGTGAGTAGGCATCTGTTTCTATGACTATCGTTGTCATTTTTCCATCTTGCGAGAGCAGTAAGTCTTTGTAAAAGTGTGAAGCCATGGCCTGCTTCTTGATGACAGCTACTTGTACCTCTGTAGTAGGCATGGGTTCTAGCAAATCATCGGTGATGAGTTTATCGCCCTCTCCTCTTGTGTTACGCACGTTATATAGTGAAGTGATGTCATCTAGGTAAGGTACTTTCTCTTCAAGTTCTTCATGTAGGTCTCTTAGAGTTGTGAGAAAATCTACTGTAAAAATGTCATCACTTTTGATAGCAAGAACAATGCGTTCATCACGTCCAAACTGGGCTCTAAATTCGTTATATGTCAAGAGTACAGGGTCATCAGGGTGCATAAATCCCTCAGTTGAAGTGTCCATCTTTATCTGTGGTACGTGAGAGATAGGTGCTGCTAAAAGCAAGAGTATGACTACAATCACTTTTATAGGATTGTCATGAACAAAAGCCCCAAATCTCCCCATCATGTTTTCTAGTTTATCGTGCATTTTTTTCCTTTAGATAATTTGTATTTTTATCTGCCATATGTAGTAATGCAGGTAAATAAAGCAAGTCTATAATCAACGCAAGTATCAATGCTATAGCTGTAACTATACCAAAGTTTTGGTTGGGTGTAAAGGTAGAAAATGCAAAGATAGAAAACGACAAGGAAAGTACCACAGTGGTAAAGAATATCGCTTTACCTGCATAATGCAATACTTCATCAAAAGTCTCCGCCATACCTAGACCCCGTTTACGTGCATCAAAGTACTTCACTAAAAAGTGAATAGTATCATCCACTGCCACCCCTATGATGATAGCACCTGCAATTGCCACTCCCATGTCTATAGTTAGTCCCAACCATCCCATCACGCCGATGACTAGTATGACTGGAAGTAGGTTTGGTAAGAGTAAAATCCAGAGTATTTTAAGCCTCTTAAAGATGAGTAACATCATAATCGAGACGATGAGTATCGTTAAAGAAAGCGAATAGATAAGCGTTGCTGTGACATCTTTTGCCATGTATGCATACATAGCTGTTTGACCTGTGAGTGTCATGGCGTATGGCGTTTTAGCCCACCATTCTTTGGCGAAGTTTATCATTTTCATATCTTTAGTGTTGTCTACTATGTTTGTGAGTACAGTGATGCGTAGTTTACGTTGGTCGAAGTCCATTTGGTCGGTTATCTCCATGCCTTGAGGTAATCCCATAGAGTAAAGCAACAAGTACTGTGCCACAAGTTCTCTACTTTCAGGTATGACTTCTTTTTGATTCATGATTAAATTATATCTTTTTATGCTATCTAAGAGTGATGATACATGACGTACATCTTTAGGAAACATAAGCTGATAATCTTCATAAAACTTCTCTACTGTAGCTAAAAATATTGGGTCTTTGATACCGTCCGTTTTGCCAGAGTCTGCTATGAGTATGTATGACATGGAGCCTGTGAGGTTGTCCATAGTAA
>CAZNEJ010000072.1:0-3597 GCA_964571975.1 uncultured Sulfurovum sp.
AAATGTTTCACGCCCTTAAACACGGGTTGCATTTTTTAATATGAGTTATTCACAGTTTATTCACGATGTGAAAAGGCATATTTTTTCTTAAAAATAACATAAATTTTGTCAAAAAAATATAAACTTTTTCTCAAGCCCTGCTATGCCTTACTTTTTCATCATTTTTTAGCTATAATCATTGAATTAATTTTTGAGCAAGCAATGCTTGTTTCATCGTAGAAGGATAAACCATGAGTTGGACACCAAGTAGCTGGAGAGATTTTACCATAAAGCAACAACCAGCATACCAAGACCAAGAGCTTCTTGAAAAAGTAGAAGCAGAACTAAGTTCGTACCCACCACTTATCTTTGCAGGAGAAGCAAGACACCTCAAAGAGAAGTTAGCAGCCGCTGGACGTGGAGAGGCATTTTTGCTTCAAGGTGGAGACTGTGCAGAAAGTTTTTCTGATTTTAATGCAATGAATATTAAGAACCTTTTCAAATTGATGCTTCAGATGAATATGGTATTGATGTATTCTACAGGTAAACCTATCGTAAAAGTTGGGCGTGTAGCTGGGCAGTTTGCAAAACCAAGAAGCTCTGACTTTGAAGAGATAGATGGGGTCAAATTGCCATCGTATCGTGGAGATATTATCAATGGTATTGAATTCAATGAAGCAGACCGTGTGCCAAACCCCGAAAATATGTTAAGAGCCTATAATCAATCTGCAGCAACACTTAATTTGTTGCGTGCATTTTCACGTGGCGGTTTAGCAGATTTGAATAAAGTACATCAATGGAACCTTGATTTTATAAAAGACAATCCTCTAGGTAAAAAATATGATGAGCTTTCTGATAAAATAGACCATTCCATGAAGTTTATGGCTGCTTGTGGATTGACATCAGAGTTGATGCCACAACTTCATCAAACAACAATTTATACTTCACATGAAGCACTTTTATTGAATTATGAAGAGGCACTGACTAGAAAAGATACCGAGACTGGTGAGTACTATGATTGTTCTGCTCATATGCTCTGGATAGGTGATAGAACAAGAGATTTATCTGAGGCACACATAGAGTACTTTAAGGGCATTAAAAACCCTATAGGCTGTAAAGTGGGACCTACTATGGGTGAAGATGAACTTATAGAACTCATAAAAGCACTAAACCCTGACAATGAAGAAGGAAGATTGACGCTTATTGTTCGTATGGGAGCTTCAAAGATAAAAGAATACTTTCCTGCACTTCTCAAAAAAGTACGAGATGCTGGGCTAAATGTTGTTTGGACTATTGACCCTATGCATGGTAATGTAGAGAAGTCATCTACAGGTTTTAAAACAAGAAACTTTGATAATATCTTGTCAGAAGTTGAACAATTTTTTGCCATACATAAAGAGATGGGAACCATTGGTGCGGGTATACACTTAGAGATGACAGGCAATGATGTGACTGAGTGTACAGGTAGTACCTCCTCGCCTATAGATGACGACAGTCTTGCAAGTCGTTACCATACGCAATGTGACCCAAGACTTAATGCAAGCCAAGCTTTAGAGCTTTCATTTGTGCTGTCAGATACGATAAAAAAAGTATAAATGCTCCTGTAACGCCTAGTGTGATGTTGGGTGTTGAACTACTTTATCCTAAACCAATTAGCACATTCTTTATGTAGGTAATCTAGTCTCATATGGTGAATATCTAGTATGCTTTTGACGATATATAGCCCCAAACCTAAACCCTTTTTGGAAGTATGAAAAGGCTTGAAGTAGTTTTCTAAAGGCTCAGTTAGTGCTTCTGCTAAGTTCATGATTTCTAGTCCCTGTGAAGAGATGATGGCTGTTACATGTTTGTCTGTACTGTATTTAAGTGCATTATCAAGCAGATTTTTAATTACAAGTGTAAATAGCTCAAAATCAACTTCTACAAGATAGTCTTCTTCGGTTTCTATATGTATATATCTTTGAGGGTTGTCTATCATCAGCATATCTACACTTGCTTCTAAAAGATCAGACATTTTGTATGGCTTTAAAATCAAATCAAAGTTCTTAGATGTTATTTTTTCTATTTTGGCAAACTCATCTATAAGTAGATTGAGCCTTTCAAATATACTATGTAATCGTGTTTTGTTTTTCTCATCAGTAAGCATTTCGGAGACTAGCCTACCTTTTGCGATGGGAGTTTTAAGCTCATGCATGATAGCACGTAAAAAAAGTTGGCGTGAATGCAGGAGTTCACGTATCATGCTTACTGCGTGGTCAAATTCATTAGCAACTTCGGCTATCTCATCTTCTTTATCACTTTTGCAATCTATGTCTAGGTTGCCTTGCGAAAAAGTTTGTATTTGGTTCTTTAGCTTAGAGAGAGGGCTAAGGCTTTTCATTATCCATAGATAAAGTAGGATAATTAGTAAAAATACTGTAGCGAATAGAAGCAGACGTACGAGGGAAAAATTTGATTTATTTTTGTTTTCCAAGATGAGCTTAAATCGGTCATTGTTTATAATAATGATACGCTTTAGATGCACAATATCCACAGCATAACGCTTTAGTTCTCCTTTGTCTTTAAAAAAACGTTCTATTTGGACAACACGACCTTTGTCTGTGATGAGAGAAACATTTTGAGCATCAAGATAGGCTTCGTCAATCTTGCCATGTTTGAGATAGTAGGTGTATAGATAGTGGGATATAGCATGTTCTTGAGCAATGTTTAGTTCTTCCATTTTTGTATGGTCATACTTGATAAAAAAGGCAAATAACGCAACAAGCAAAAGAAGTGTAATAAAAAATACAACCCTAATCTTGGAGCGTAAAGAGGTGATAATCATACTAGTTTATATCCTACTCCACGCACTGCTTGTATGCGTTTGGAGTCTTCAGGGTCTTTCTCTCCCAGCTTTGTGCGTATTTTGCTTATGATTACATCAAGGCTTTTGCCTTGTGAGTCTATGCTCATTGTCCCAGCAGTGTTTATGATTTGTTCACGTGACTGTGTGATGCCTTGGTGCTTTACTAAAAGCGAAAGTACTTCAAACTCAGCAGGAGTAAGGATTAATGCACGGTTGTTGAAATATATCGTATCCCCCTTAAGTGTAAAACTACTCTTTGGGGTAGAAATCTCAGCATTATGCGACTTGGCGTAACGTCTTAGTAGGGACATAATGCGAGCATACATCTCTTTTGGGTCATAGGGTTTAGGTAAGTAGTCATCTGCACCAATGGCCAAGGCTTCTACCTTGTCATTGATGTCAGAACGTGCAGAGGAGATAATGACAGGGATGTCATATTTTCTAACAAGCTCTTCACAAACCTCCAGCCCATCCATGCCTGGCAGTGTCAGATCCAGTATGACTAAGTCATATTTTTTTACCCCTGCACTCAAGCCCAAGTAGGGGTCTTCAAAGTTAGTAATTTTTATATCGTATTGAGACAAATACTCACTTAAAAGCTCTGCAAACTCTGGATCATCTTCTATCATCAAAATATTTATCATCTAGTACCCTTATGTCTATAAGAATCTATTTTAGTCATTAAAAGTTAATTGAAATCAAACAAGGCTATTTGAAGCATTCTTGATGTATTTCTAGCCTCTTGAGCTTTGGCTTGTGCAGATTGGTTAGAT
>CAZNEJ010000072.1:3697-5254 GCA_964571975.1 uncultured Sulfurovum sp.
TTTAAATTTTGCAAGAATTAAATTTTTACGGAGAAAAAATGACCAATAAAGAGCAATTTATATATAATTTACATCAGGCCAGAGTAAATGTAATACGCTGGGGAGGTATGATTAAATTATTGAGTACAGACATTCCAATAAGAAATTATAAACTCGAGCTAACTCTTTTTGATACAGATTTTGGAAAATGGTTTTATGAAGAAGCAAGTCTAATGACCGCAGTAAATATTGTTGATGTAATTGACAATATAGAAAATATATTTAAAAAAATGCATAAACACTTTATGGCTATATATGATATTTCTGTATTGCATCGAAAAAAGACTTTTTTGGGTACAGAAAAAGCTTTAGATGTAGCAGAAAAAAATGTAATTTTTACATATTATCAAGAATTTGTACAATTATCAGATGAGTTTCAAAAAGTATTTAGACGCTTTGAGAGGATAATACAAGCAAAGCCAGAAGAAGAATTTACCATGTTTGCCTATAGTATTGAAAATCAAAGTATTCGACAGAACATAGTGCAAGTAGAAGTAGAAAAGCAAGATAATAATATATATGCAGGTGGGGCTAGAGGAGCTTTTTAGACTAATTTGTTGATTGGATAAATTGTATACAGAAGAAAGAATAGCCAGAAATAGTTGCATAAAAGAGAGTAGCATAGGCGACTTCTGAACGCAATCTGATTAACTATGTCGTATAGAATTAAAAATTAAGAACTTGATGAAAAAGTGAGAAGATTTTTCAGACTTCTCACAAGACAAGAGCCTTTTTCATGTGTACTTCAATCTCATCAAAGGTGTAGATATGGTTAGTAAAATGTCCAAAAGCTATGATGCCTTGATAAAGCAACATGTCTGAGCCATCTTTTGTAGGTTTATTGTGATATTTGGCAAGTTTTAAAAAAGGTGTTTCTTTCCCGTAAATGACATCTACACAAGCCTTGGCTTTTGGGATGATGCTATCTAGTATCTCTTTGGGAGCAGGCAAGGCATCATCTTCTAGCCCTGCGGATGTCATGTTGATGACTAGGTCATAGTCTTTTACTATAAAGTTCTCAAAGGTAAAGGTGTCAAACCCCTCTTTTTTATACTTCTCTAAACGACCTTCACTACGGTTGAGTAGCGTGACTACATATCCCTCATCACGTAAGATGCTGGACGTTGACTGTGCTGTCCCACCAGCACCTAAAAAAAGTACAGTTTTTATGTCTTTAAATTCCGATTTAAACTCTGATATGGCTTTTAAAAATCCAGGTGCATCAGTGTTGTAGCCATAAAGCAACCCTTCTCGTTCTACTATGGTATTGACAACACCAATCTTTTGTGCAAAAGGGTCAAGTTCATCACAAGCGTTAAAGGCAGCTTCTTTGTGAGGAACTGTGACGTTTACACCTTTGAGTTTTAGCTTAAAAAAGGTTTTTTTGAGAGTATCACCATCTTCTAGCAAATGCCGTGTATAGCAGGCATCATACCCCAAACCGTCAAAAGCTAAGTTATGCATAAGGGGTGATTTGGAGTGAGAGACTGGGTTCCCGAAGATGGCGAAGAGATGTTT
>CAZNEJ010000073.1:0-5188 GCA_964571975.1 uncultured Sulfurovum sp.
AAAAACTGGACAACGCCAAACGGCACACTGCAACGCTACGAAAAAACAGATACTTGGCACAAAGTAGGCAAATCCATAGACATAAAACTAGGACGTAATGGATTAGGGTGGGGTATAGGACTGCATACGACACCTAGAGACGCAAAAATCATTAAAAAAGAAGGAGACGGGAAAGCCCCTGCTGGTATCTTCTCTCTCAAACAAGCTTTTGGCTATTTTCCTTTTGTTGTAGACTATCCTTATGAAGTATATAAAAGCACTGACCACTGTGTAGATGATGTACGTTCAAAACTCTATAACAAAATAGTAGATAGTAAAAAAGTAAAGGCAGATTATAAAAGCAAAGAGCATATGCGTTTTCCAAAAGACTACTATAAGTATGGTATTGTTGTGAATCATAACCATATAGATGAAGCAGGTGCTAAAAAGGGTGCAGGTTCATGTATATTTATACACATAAAAAAAGTACCAACAGCTGGGTGTACAGTGATGAACGAGAGTGAGATGAAAGAGATTATTAAGTGGTTAGATGCAGATAAAGAACCTTTACTTGTGCAGGGCACGGTTGAGGTAGTTAAGTCTTTGATGAAACAATTTTAATACAGGCTATATTCTACATAAAATGTTATTTTGGTTTTGGTTTTTGGACGTGGGTAGTCTTTGTAAGCTATGCGTATGACTTTTATGGTATTTCTGTCCAAGGAGGCGTAGCCTATGCGTTTCTTGAGTCTTAGTCCAGTTATCTTGCCGTTGGGGTGCAGATAGAAGGTAACTATGGCTGTGCCTTGTTGATGTGTTTTTTGTGCCACATAAGGATAGCCATTACGCGTGAGTGTACGCTGGGTGATTCTATAAATACTTCCTAGATTTTTTTCTATAAATTTCTTTTGTGTTTTTGTAAAAGAGTTGAACTCAGAGCCATAAAACTTCTTTATCATGCGCATGGCTGATTTTTTAGGTCTTCTAGGACTAAAAGGTGTACCAGAAGACATAATGGCATTAGCTAGAGGGTCAGCATATTTTTTTCTTGCTTGTTGTTGTTTTCTTTTTTTCTTGGCACGCTCTACACGTCTTTTTTTAGCTTGTTTTTGTTTCCGTAGTTTTGCCTTGCGTGCTTTTGCTTTTTTTGCTAATTTTTGCTTTTTGCTTTTTGCCTGTTTTCTTTTTTCAATTTTTTTAGCTTTGGCAAGTGCATCTTGCTTCTTCTTTTCTTTTTTGAGTCTTTTTTGTTCTATCTTAGCAAGCCTAGCTTTTGCCTTAGCTGCGGTAATGGCTAGAGCATTGAGCCTTTCTTGCTCTATCTTTTTGACGTATTCTTTCTTCTTTTCTAAGGCTTCTTTTTTGGCAAGTGCTTCTTGCTCTTTCTTTTGTATATCTAGTCTTTTTTGTTCAAGTTTGGCAAGTTTGGCTTTTGCCATCTCCTCCTCTGTGGTAGCTTTGAGGGAAATTTTTTCTTTTGACTGTGTTGCAGCTATCTTTTCAAATATTTGCTTAGTTGTCTCTTGGGTTGGTACGGTAGCATCTTCTATCTCTTCTTCTGGAGTAGAGGATTCAGATATTTTTTTGAACAGTTCTTTTGTGGCAGCTTCAAGTGCTTGTCGGTCATGTGTAATGGCGGAGATTTTTTTACTAGCCTGTGATGGCTCAAAATTTTCTATATTTAAGGTTATTGCTAGGTCTTTACTTTGAGAAGAGGGAAAGATGATTTTTTGCTTCAATAGCAGATAGGCGAAGAGTAGCAATAGTGCATATACTAGTAAAGTAAGAAAAAATGCCTTAACTGTTCTGATGACTTTCTCCTATTTCGTTATTTGGGTATAATCCACGTAATTATACACAATGAGGATTAATAAACATGGGCTATGAGAAAAGTATAGAAGCATTTGAAGAAGCATATAAAGTAATACCTGGAGGCGTAGATTCTCCTGTACGTGCGTTTTCTGGAGTAGGAGGGACACCAGTATTTATAGAAAAAGCAGAAGGTGCTTACCTTTTTGACATTGATGGCAACAAGTATATAGACTTTGTGCAAAGTTGGGGACCACTTATATTTGGTCATTGCGATGCTGACATAGAATCTTCAGTCATAGATGCTGTCAAACGTGGGCTTAGCTTTGGAGCACCTACTACTGTGGAGACTGAGCTAGCAAAAGAGATAGTTAGCATGTTTGAAAGCATAGACAAAGTGCGTTTTGTATCTTCTGGAACAGAAGCCGTCATGTCTGCCATACGTCTAGCACGAGGGGCTACTGGACGAGATGACATAGTTAAATTTACTGGCTGTTATCATGGGCATTCTGATTCACTTCTAGTAGAAGCAGGTTCAGGATTGGCTACTTTTGGTACCCCATCAAGCCCTGGAGTTCCAGCCGACCTTACCAACCATACACTACTAGCCACATACAACGATATAGCTTCAGTAGAGAAATGCTTTGAAGATGCTAAGACCAGCATAGCTTGTGTTATCATAGAGCCAATTGCAGGAAATATGGGATTGGTGCCTGCGGATGAAGCTTTTTTAGAGGGCATCAGAACTTTATGTGACAAGTATGGAGCATTACTTGTTTATGATGAGGTGATGTCTGGGTTTAGAGCTTCCTTAACAGGAGCTCAAGGCATTTCTAAAGTGAAGCCAGATATGGTCACCTTAGGAAAGGTCATAGGAGCAGGTATGCCCGTAGGTGCTTTTGGTGGTAGTGCAGACATCATGGCTCACTTGTCTCCTGAAGGTCCTGTGTACCAAGCAGGAACACTCTCTGGTAATCCTGTAGCTATGACAGCAGGACTTACAAGCCTTAAGAAGCTCAAAGCAAACCCTTCGGTCTATGTGGACTTTGCCAAAAAAGCCAAAAAGCTTGTAGACGGTTTCAAAAAAGCAGCGATAGCTGTAAATGTACCGATGGTTACAGAGGTAAGAGGCTCGATGTTTGGCTTTTTCTTCTCAGATAAACCTATCAAAAACTTCGCAGATGCTTGTGACAACGACACAAAAATGTTTGCTAAGTTTCACAAAGGTATGCTTGAGCGTGGTATCTATCTGGCTTGTTCATCGTATGAAACAGGCTTTATAAGTACTGCTATGACAGAGGAGATGATAGATGTGGCTATCAAGGCTGCGTATGAGACGATGGCTGAAATCAAAGGATAAATATGCCTAAAGAAGAACCAAAATTTAAAAAAATTGTAGACGCAGCAGATGGACTTAGTCTTGGTATCTCTATGGTGGTGGCTATACTCATTGGCGTAGCCATAGGCATTGGATTGCAAAAACTCACAGGTGCTTGGTGGAGCATTTTTATAGGCGTATTTATAGGAGTAGGTGCAGCTATCTCTAATGTTTATAAAGCCTATAGCAAACAGAAAAAATCATTAGATGAACTAGCAAATGACCCACGATATACATACAAAAAGAACCAAGAACTACAAAAAAAATATGATGAAGATGATGATGACTAGCATAAGCCTAAAAATCATTAAAGCACTCGTCATAGTTGACGCTATTATCATAGCTATATCTATAATATTTTTTGATATTAATATACTTTGGAATACCCAAATAGGATTTATCTCTGCTTCTTTGGTGATGTTAGCTTCCATGAAGAGTTATCAACGTATGGTAGATGCTAGGGTAGAGCATAATGTCATTACCCTTGATGACTCCAAAGATGTCATAGACCAACTTGAAGACCCTTATGATTTGTATGGTGAAGATGTTTCCAAAGAAGAAGACAAAGACTTAGCAAAACTGGCAGAAGAAGAGCATATAAAACCTAAAGATGGACGTTCATTAGCTCAGATACTTAGGGACACGGGAGCTGCACTTTCTGTGTATCGTTTGGGGGCATATGTAGTACTTATACTTGGATTTTTGTACTTGACTCGCCACCAATACTTCCACATACCTAGCTATATATTGTCCATAAGCATACCTATGCTTGTGATTGTATTTATGCTTCTAAAAGAGAAAGAAACACAAGATACGCTACAATAAATCTACTACACTTTAGGAATCATGATGAACAAAACACTATTACTTGCATTTGCACTATTTACATTTACTGCCTGCGGCAATGAAGAACCAAAGCCTTTGGTTTGTGCTACAAAGCTTATACAAGCACCTTTTGCTCTTCAGATCATTGATAAACCTATAGATTTTGGGGCTAAACGCATTGCCATGACTAAGGAGTACATCAAAACGCACTACGGTAAAACAGTATCTAACATAAAGATAGTCCCTAAAATAATTTTGCTTCACTGGACAGCAGAGATGGGTTTTGATAAATCATTTAAGATTTTAAAGCCTCAGAAGCTTTTTACAGGTAGAAAAGACATCGCCAAAGCTTCACTACTTAATGTCTCTTCTCAGTTTCTTGTTGCTCGTGATGGAGCTATCTATAGACTCATGCCTGAGACTTGGATGGCTAGGCATGTTATAGGGCTAAATTATTCTAGTATTGGAGTAGAAAATGTAGGAGGAGAGGGCAACAAAAAAGATGACCTTACTCCTGCACAAGTAAAATCAAATATCGCTTTGGTGAAATATTTAAAAAACAAATATCCAAGTATCCAGTACCTAGTAGGACATCACGAATACAGACAGATGGAAAAAACGTCATTGTGGCTAGAGAAAGACAAGGGCTACAGAACAGTCAAATCTGACCCTGGGGACGCCTTCATGAAAAAAGTTCATGCTAAAACAAAACACTTAGGGCTCAAAAGAGCGCCAAAAGGCAAATAATGAACTCAGCTTTTTCTACTTTAGACTGGGCCATATTTGGTACATATTTTTTAGTATTAGCCATAACTAGCATCATCTTGTCTCAAAACAAAATCAAATCTACACGGGATTATTTTTTAGGTGGGAACACTGTGCCTATGTTTGCAGTAGCTATTTCTGTTCTTGCTACCTCGCAGTCTGCGGCTACATTTTTAGGTGGGCCTGAGTACTCTTATGGGAAAGATTTAACTTTTATAGGCTTTTATTTCTCTGCTTTTTTAGCCGTTATATTTGTAGCTCGTGTACTCATACCTAGGTTTTACGCTATCAATGCAGTTACAGTGTATGAGTTACTAGAACATCGTTATGGAGAAAAAGCCAAAAAACAAGCAGGGGTGATGTTTCTCATTGGTAGGCTTTTTGCATCTGGTGCTAGGCTTTACATAGGGGCACTTGCTATCTCGATGATAC
>CAZNEJ010000074.1:0-5133 GCA_964571975.1 uncultured Sulfurovum sp.
AAAAGTCATATCAAATAGACGAGAGACGGACATATTTTCATACAAAGATATTGCCAAAACTACCAAATACTGTTTCTCTAAGCCTTGAAGCACAAAAGTGGTTTGATTTATGGGGTTAATTATACCTTTTATATGATTGGTGTATAATGCTAGCAATTATATTAGGAAATTGAATGAACAATACGACTATCGAGCATGATGAAGATGAGATAGATTTAAAAGAGATTTTTAGTACATTAGCTAATCATAAATTGAAAATCCTTTTTTCTACGCTACTTTTTACAGTATTAGCAGCAGCTTACGCATATTTACAACCCAATACCTATGAAGCATATACTACGATAGAAGTTAATCTAGAGAAGTCTACATCTATGTCTTCTGATGACATCTTATCTATGGCGATGAATGCACAAGGTGGTAGTGCAGATACAGAGATAGAGGTCATTAAATCTCGCACATTGATAAGTAGAGCCTTGTCTAACATTGATTATACACATAAGTATTATGTTACACACCTTTTTAAAACAACTGAACTCTATAAAACATCTCCTTTTAATGTTGAGTTAAATAAAGGGGAAAATATAACATTTGAGATTTATCCTATAGACCATCAAAATTATAGGTTAAAAGCAAAAGGTGAAGACGAGGCAAGCTCACAGAAGTGGGAGATAGAAAAACTCTATACCTTTGGATCCCATATAAAAGAGAAATATTTTGACTTCACTTTAACGCTTAATGAGGATTATCCATTTGAGGATGAAGATAGCTACTCTTTCATCGTGCTTGATGAGCAAGAATCACTTGCAAGCATGCGTAAAAATCTTTCCGTTTCTACTACTAGTAAATCTTCTAGCGTCTTAAGGATTAGCTACCTGGACAACAAAGCCCTGCGTGCTACAGAATTTACCAATGCATTGGCAAAAGTCTATTTGGCACAAGGGACAGAACGTAAAACTGAAGAAGCTTCTATGATTTTAAGTTTTATTGACCAACAACTAGCAGGTATAGACAGTAAACTTAAAAAATCAGAACAAAACTTAGAAAAATTTAAGAAAAAAAGCAACATGATGAACCTTGGTGTGAAAGCAGAAGGTGTTGTCTCTAAGCTAAGTGAGTATGATGGAAAGCTAGCAGAAGCAGACATGGAAGAGCAGATGCTTCGTAGTATCTATAAACAAGTTACCAGTGGGAAAAATATTAGCAGTATTTCTGCAGCTGGGCTAGACATGGAAGCTACTGGTGTGCCTCAACTCATTCAAAAACTGCAAGAAGCACAGCTTGAACAGAGCATTTTATTGGCAGACTACACGCCCAAACACCCCTCGGTTAAAAAACTTACGGGAAGTATAAGACAATTTAAAAAAGTCATAAAGAGTACCATAAAAACACTCAAATTACGTGTAGCCAAGCGTAAAAAACTTCTTAATGCGACCATCAAAGAGTATAAAGCGATGATGGAAACGCTTCCTGAAAAAGAGAAGATTTTTGTAGGGCTACAACGTAAGTTTGTGGTAAACGAAAAGATTTACTCTTATATGCTTGAAAAGCGTGCTACAACGGCCATTGCCAAGGCATCTACTGTGAACAAAAGTCGCGTACTAGACAGTGCACTCATGCCGAAAAAACCTATCAAACCAAAACGGAAACTCATCATCATTATTGGCTTGATATCAGGGCTTATATTTGGTATTATGTTTGCATTTTTACGTGAATTATTCAATGACAAGATTACGAGTGAAGAAGACATACGAAAATTAAGTTCTATTACACTCCTAGCCACTATCCCCCATATAAAAGATACAGGCAAAAAGACCATAAAAGTCTTTACTTCTCCCAAATCTGTGGTCTCTGAGGCATTTCGAGCTTTGCGTACCAACTTGCAGTTCCTGACAGGTAAAGATGGCGGTATGGTCATATCGCTTACTTCTACCGTAGGAGGTGAAGGGAAAACTACCATGTCTACTAACCTTGCATCCATCATTAGTCTTACGGGTAAAAAAACCATTGTGTTGAACCTTGACATGCGCAAACCTACACTGCACCTTCTCTTTGATCTCCCCAATACCCAAGGCATGAGTACGCTACTCTCCAACAAAGTTTCAATTGCGGATGTTGTACAAAAAACAAAGCACAACAACCTACATATTATCTCCTCAGGTCCTGTTCCTCCAAACCCTAGTGAACTTATCGGTAGTGATGCGATGGCTAAAGTGCTTAACGAACTCAAAGAGCACTACGATATGATTATCATAGATACCCCGCCAGTGGGACTAGTAGCAGATGCCATTACGCTCATGAATCAATCTGATGTCTCTTTGTATGTGCTACGCTCAGGGTATAGTAAAAAAGGGTATATGAGTGACATGCAGCATATGCAAAAAAATCATCAAATAAAAAACCTCTATTTGGTGCTTAATGATATCAAAACAAATAAAAAAGGATATGCATATGGATATGGATACTATGAGGAGTAAGTATGTTTGGTATTTTTAAGAAAAGACCTCAGGTTGTCTTACCTGATGCCCCAGATTTGCTTGTCGATATACATTCGCACCTGATTACAGGCATTGATGATGGTGCACAAACTACGGAAGAGAGTCTGGCATTATTGCAAGCACTACAATACTTAGGCTATAAGAAAATCATCACAACACCGCATATCATGATAGATGCTTATGGCAATACAAAATCATCTATCCTGAAAGGACTTAATGTACTCCGAACACTTGCTCTAGAAAACAATATTTCCCTCTCTATAGATGCAGCAGCAGAGTACTATTTGGACGAGGGGCTACTTCCACTCATCCAAAAAAAAGAGATTTTACTCATAAAAAACAAGTATCTTCTTTTTGAGACTTCTTACAACCACCGTCCCGCACAATTGGAAGAAATTATTTTTGAGATTTTAGCGGCTGGCTACATACCTCTTCTTGCACACCCTGAACGCTATAACTATATAAAAGAGACAAGCGACTTTCATAAACTAAAAGATCTAGGTGCACTCTTTCAGATCAATATCAATTCTTTCAATGGACACTACGGTTCACATGCCAAAAAACATGCACATTACCTAAGTTCGCAAGGCATGATAGATTTTTTAGGTTCAGATACCCATAACCTTAGGCATACACAAAACCTAGCAAAAGTTCAAGAGAGTGATATCTACAAAGAAATATTTATACAAAATATTATTTTAAATAGCTCTTTGATCTAATGATATTTATAGTAAAATAGTATCTACAATTATTTAAAATGGATTAGACAATGACAAACATACGTAAACTGGCATTATTGGCTACTGCCACACTACTTTTTACAGGCTGTGTTAGCAATGGAGAGTATCAACTCTTTCAAACAGAGCAAAACCTAAGTGTCACGCAAAAAGAAAAAGTATCTTCACGTAGTATTGAGTACCTTATCTTGGCGCAAGATAGACTACAAGTCATGCTCTTTAAAGATCCAAACCAAGATAGTTTAGTTCCACAACAAGAACTAGGACAAGGTCTTACAAGAGATGGCATCTTGGTCAATACTAGAGGGAACATTACCCTTCCACTTATAGGCAAGATAAAAGTGTCTGGGCTTACGCAAACACAAGCAGCGAGTAAAATCACTAAACGTTACAAAACCTACATCAAAACACCCTCTGTATACCTAGAAGTACTCAACAAGAGACTTTTTGTACTAGGTGAAGTAAAAAATCCTGGTGTCGTTAAGATAGACAAAGAAAAGATGACGCTCCTCGAAGCACTGGCATTTGCAGGTGATATCACAGATTCTGCTGCACGTAATGACATAGTCATTTTATCTGCCAATAAACACGGTAAGCTTGACATGAGACATGTAGACCTCACAAACTTTGACACTATGGCATATAACAAGCTCATGTTACGTCCAGACGACATCGTCTATGTGCGTCCTAACAGCTGGAAAGCATTTAGAGTAGCATCAGACGACTACACAAGTATCTTTAATGCCATCGGTAGAATCGCTTCTCCATTTGTGGCTATGAAGTTTTTGCGGAATTGATATTATGATTATCTTGGTAACAGAGTGTATTTTTATATTTATTCTCACTCTTCTTATCATCAAGTTTTTACGAGATCATGCACTACACTTTGGTCTTGTAGACACCCCTAACTATCGTAGTTCTCACACTCATGACACCCCTAGAGGTGCGGGCATAGGATTATTCCTTTCTGTGGCACTTATCTCCCCATTTTTTCATACAGAATTTTTCTTTGACTATCTATTTACCTATCTTGCTATCTTTATGGTATTTGTAGTCGGCATACTGGATGACTATCAAGATGTATCACCATATAAAAAAATGCTTGTTATTGTTATTGCGGTGTTTTTTTTAGCCATAGATGATATTATCGTTTATGATCTTGGTACTTTCTTTGACATAAGCATTCACTTAGGATGGTTCGCCATTCCTTTCACTGTCTTTGCTGTTGCAGGTTTTACCAATGCCCTCAACCTTATTGATGGGTTAGATGGTCTAGCGGCCTCTGTGAGTATTGTGATACTTTCATCCTTGTGTTATATAGGCTATATCCATGATGATAGTTTTATCTTCATCACTTCTCTCACATTTACAGTAGCCCTGTTAGCTTTTTTAGTATTTAACTGGCACCCTGCAAGTATTTTTATGGGAGATAGTGGCTCACTCACCCTAGGTTTTGTTATCGCGATACTGAGTGTCAAATCTTTGATATACATACCTGCAGTAGCTGTACTATTTATCGTAGCCATACCCATCTTCGATACGATTATCGTCATGATACGTCGTAAACGTAATGGAAAATCTATGTTTACTGCAGATACATGCCATATGCATCATTTGATATTGGGGTTTTTTGGCGGGGATGTACAAAAGAGCGTCATCTCCATAGGACTCCTCCAGATTATCTATGCACTCACAGGTTTGCAAATAAGTAAATCTACAGATGGTGGGGTTATGCTGCTACTATTTACTCTTAATGCAATCTTTCTTTATATGATTTTTAATCGTATGGTAATAAGACAAAAGAAGGACTGCTAGAGGTAGCTTATTCTAACATTTAACTCATCAGCATGATCATCCATCAGATTGTTTCATAAAGAAATTATTTTCAAAAAGTATGTCTA
>CAZNEJ010000075.1:0-4849 GCA_964571975.1 uncultured Sulfurovum sp.
ATCTTTTAAAATGTTAAGCTATAATACTTAAATTATACGACTTTTCACGAAAGAACGTATAAAAAGTGTATAAGGTTTTGAATTCTTTATACCCGTCCTACAATATGGAATATTTAAGGAACTTTCAGGCATTAATACTAGAATTGTGCTTCAGGGTATTCGTTAGAGATGCGAATTCGCCACATTTAATCTTGAAAGAAAAGTATCATATGTAATATTATAAAGAGCTAGGGTAGACGTGAAGAAATGTACTATATTTTTTGTAAAATATAAAAAGTGTCGAAAGTAACTTAGTGATTATTAGTGCTATTTCGATATAATTGATGAAAAAGAATATACGTCATGAAAATACTTGTACTTCTACTCTCTCCTTTGCTTCTATTTGCTAAAGTGCATTATGCGAAGGTGGAACCCTATGAATCGGTTGTTCTGAAATCAGCAGTAAGTGGCTTGGTTATGCATTCGGAACTGGGTGCAGAGGGTAGCATGGTGGACTCAAAACTAATTATACATATTGATGACAAGTTAGATGTTATTAATTTGAAAGATACGAAAAAGAGTATCGAGCTACTAGGTGAGACACTTAAGATAAATAAAAACATCGCAAAAACACTTAAAGTAGCAATGCAAAGACAAGAAGGACATTATAGACGAATGTCTAAGCTTAAAACAGCATCTAAAACACAAAAAGACAATGCATACAGTACTTATAGCTCTGCAAAAACACAGTACTTAAGCACAGAAGAGAAAATAGTAAACCTAAGAAAACAAATACTAGAGACGAAGTATAAAGAAGTACAACTTGAAGATACTATAGCTAAAAAATCTATAGCTTTAAAGAACAAGTATCTCTATAAACTCATCGTACGCAAGGGTGACTTTGTGACAGCTGGTAGTCCTCTTGCACAAGTAGCAGACGCAAGCCGTGCGAAATTGATTTTATTTTTAGAGCCTGATGAACTGACAGAATTGGAAGAAAAGATAGTCTACCTAGATGGTCTAAAAACAGAGTACAAAGTAGATAAAGTATGGAAAATAGCAGACGAAAAATTTATCTCTTCTTATAGGGCAGAGATTTATATATCTGCACCTAAGGGAGCATTTTCAAAGCTTGTAAAAGTAGAGATAAAGTAAATTAAAATAACAGATGGAAACGAAAATGACACTAGAGCAACAAGATAAAAAATACGTACTTCAAACCTACGCACGTAACTATATAAACTTTGTAAAAGGCGTGGGGTCTACACTTTATGATGAGAATGGGAAAGACTATATAGACTTTGCATCAGGTATTGGGGTAAATTCTGTGGGGCATGCTAATGAGGTTTTGACCAAGGCTATTTGTGAGCAAGCACAAAATATCATCCATATCTCAAACCTACAGGTGATAGAACCACAAGCTAGATTGGCAGAGCGTATTGTAGAACTTTCTGGTTATGATATGGGTATTTTCTTTGCTAACTCTGGTGCTGAAGCCAATGAGGGAGCCATAAAGATAGCCCGTAAGTACGGAGAGACAAAATTTGACAAGAAGCGTTACAAGGTCATCACGCTTGAACACTCTTTTCATGGGCGTACCATCACCACAGTAAAAGCTACAGGGCAAGAGAGCTTTCACACGCCACACTTTTCGCCATATCCTGATGGCTTTAGTTATGAGAAAAGTATAGCAGATGTGTATAATTCGATAGATGATGAAACAGTAGCAGTACTCATAGAACTGGTGCAAGGTGAGGGTGGTGTTGAACCTTTTGCGAAAAAAGAAATACAAAATCTAGCTACGCATTTAAAAAGCAAAGATATTTTACTCATCGTAGATGAGGTGCAAACAGGTGTGTATCGAACAGGTAAATTTTTGGCTTCTAATGTTTATGAGATAGAGCCTGACATCATCACTTTGGCAAAAGGTCTTGGAGGTGGTATGCCCATAGGTGCTGTGATGACGAGACATAAAGAAGTGCTGTCTATGGGCGATCATGGTAGTACATTTGGGGGTAACTATTTGAGTTCAGTTGCAGGGCTTGCTGTGCTTGAAGTACTGAAACCAATGTATGATGAGGGTTTAATTGATGAAAAGTTATTGTACTTTTCTCAAAAATTAAAATATATAGTTTCAAAATATGACAGTTTGTTTGAAAAGGAAGTAGGGCTTGGTCTGATGAGAGGACTTCGTGCAAAAAGTGCAGAAATTCAAGTAAGTATTGTTGAAAATGCTATGCTAGAGGGCTTGATTGTTCTAAAAGCTGGGCGTAATACTGTACGTTTTCTACCAAGTATTACTATTGGTAAAAATGAAATAGATGAAGGGTTTAAGCGTTTTGAAAAAGTACTTAATACTTTGTAGTTTTTTATCTTTTTTTGGTATCCATGCAGACGAACTAAGTAGCATACTCTCGGACAATAAAAATATTTTATTTGACTATCAGCTTCAGTCAAATATGCATCAAAGCGATATGCTTGAAAATTCATGGATTAATCCCATTATGCTACAGTACCGAAAAAACTTCACACGGCAATTTGTAGGAGAAGTTATCGATGTGGGAAGTTTTACTGTGGGCATAGACCAACCTATTTTTAAATCTGGCGGTATTTATTATGCTATCAAGTATGCACGGGCATTGAGAGGTGTAAATGAAGCAGAAATTAGGCTTAAAAAAAGAGAGGCTATCGGTAGAGCGGTGAAGTATCTTTTTGAGATGAAAAAGCTAAAATTAGAAAATAAAAAGTTAGCATTACTTATGAAAAATACTGAGATAGATATACGACAAAAACGTGAAAGTTATGAGGGAGGTTTTATAGATAGTACTTTGTTGGACCAAGCAATATTAAAAAGAAGTCAAGATGAGATAAAATCACTTGAATTAGAAACCTCTCTTATGGGTTTGGAACAAGACTTTTCACTTTTAAGTGACAAAAGCTCACATCACTTTAAGCTACCAAAATTAAAGATTATCTCTGCAGAAAAGTACAGAGGAGACAACATTGAGTTGGCACGTGATAAACTTCGTGTAGAAGAAAAAGAATATAAGAGTAAAACAACATGGACAAAGTATCTACCAACTGTGTCAGTACAGGGCAGATACACGGTTGAAGACCTTAATCCTCTTTTTGCAAGACCTGGGATAGAAGAACAATATTTTACCTATGGTTTTAGCATATCTATGCCACTAGATATCAATATGTTTTCAGATGTTGAGGCGAGTAAAATAGAACACCTTCAGGCACAAACAGAGGTGATAGAGCGTAAAAATATTATAGACAAAGAGTACCAACTGGTTCAGACTAGACTTAGAATTATTGATAAACAAATTGACCTAGCAAAAAGAGATGAGAAGATTTACAAAAGACTCTATAAAACCACAAGTAATTTAGCAAAAGCAGGTGAAAAAACTTCTTTTGACGTAGAAGTTATGAAAAACTCTTTAAATATGAAGAAATTGGATAAACAAATATATGCCATAGATAAGCAGATAGTACTTCTTGGTTTGTATATTAAGGTAGAAAATGAGATTTAGTACATATATGCAAGAATGGCTTTATGGGGAGGAAGGGTATTATAAAAACTTTAATACCATAGGTAAAAGTGGTGACTTTTATACGGCTGTGAGTGCTAGCTCTTTCTTTGGTGCTAGTGTTGCCAATTATTTCTATACGCTTCTTAAAGAAAATAAAGCAGATAAAAATGGCTGGCTTATAGAGGTTGGAGCCCATCAAGGTTACTTGCTTTGTGACATGATACAGTGGCTTTATACCTGTGACACAGAGTTGATAAAGACACTTAAGTTTGGCATAGTCGAACGTCAGCCTAAAGTACGAAAAGCACAACTAGCCTACATAAAAGAGCGTTTTGGAGATGATGTAAGCATCACACACTTTTCTGATATTGCAGAGGTCAATGTAGAGTATGCTTTTGTAGTAGCCAACGAAATATTTGATGCTTTTCCTTGCGACCTTTTAAAAGATGGAAAAATAGCCAAGATAAAAGAACACAACATAGAGTGGACAGAGGCTCCTAATGAAATGCTAACATGGGCGAAGTCACATTATCTTAGTCAAGGTGAGGTGGCAGTTGGGTATGAAAAATTTGCTAAAGAGATGGCAAGAGGTATAAAAAAATGTGACTTTGTCTCTTTTGATTATGGGGAAAAATATGTACGTAATGACTTTTCTATACGTGTTTATAGAAAACATGAAACTTTCCCACTTTTTGACGAAGCTATAGAGCTAGCAAAGTCATACAAGAATGATGACATCACTTATGATGTGAACTTTTCACATGTGAGTCAGGCATTTGTAGATGAAGGTTTTGAAGAGTTTGTATATGAGACACAAGCACGTGCGTTGATACGTTTTGGAATCATAGATATATTGGAGCAGTTCTCCAAGCAAACGACACCAGCTAGATATGCTTCAGAAGCAGATAAGATAAAAACCCTTATATCACCCACGATGATGGGTGATAGATTTAAGATGGTACATTTTAGAAAATAATTTTTATATTTGTCTAGCTATTTCATCGCTTTGATCATTTTGCAACGTTTAATAGAGGCAGCTTCAGAGCCAAACATCTTTGTGTATTTGTCAAATTTAGTTTGACCAATCATTGTGATACATTCTGATTTGCCCATGGCTACATTGGTGGGACTGGCTATTGTTGCTGATGCTATCTTAGGGTTTTTTGCGGTTTTTACAGGTTTTTTATTTTTCACTGTACCTGGGTACATGTATCTAGCACTATAGTTGCTGTCTTCAGTTTTTTTTAACTTTATATTTTTTTTGGGTGCTTGTGGGACTGATCTTGATTGTACTTTTTGTTTCTTGTTTTGTTTCTTGTTTTGTTTCTTGTTTT
>CAZNEJ010000076.1:0-4787 GCA_964571975.1 uncultured Sulfurovum sp.
CTATACTCTCACAGCTCAAAAGGATTTTTTGAAGCTATTGTGTCATCGGGATAGACCCATATATGACTAACCATTCACAGTAAGGAGCTTACTATGAGATACGATACACTACTATACATAGGCAGATTTCAGCCATTTCACTTAGGTCACGAGAAAGTTGTTCGTGAAGCACTAAGTCTTTCAAACCAAATCATCATACTTGTGGGTTCCCCCTACCAACCTCGTACTATACGCAACCCTTGGGACTTTAACGAACGCGAAAGTTTTGTACGTTCTGTATTTTCAAAAGATGAGAACAAACGTATCTTGGTACTTCCTGTACGAGACCACATCTATTGCGAAAGTGCATGGATAAAGTCTGTCCAGCAGATAGTAGCAGGTGTGGTACACAAGAAGATAGCAACAGAGCCTACCATAGGCATCATAGGTCACCAAAAAGATGAAAGCTCTTACTACCTTTCACAGTTTCCACAGTGGGAGAGGGTAGAGACAGAAAACTATCGTGGGCTTTCATCTACTGACATACGAGAAGCGTACTTTGAAGACAAAAACGTTGCGGACATGTTGCCTACCCCTGTAGCCCAAGGCCTTGAGGCATTTAGACAAACAGAAGCCTACACACAAGTAGCCAAAGAGTACCACTTCGTAACCGCGTACAAAAAGGGATGGGAGCTTGCACCTTATGCACCAGTGTTTGTCACTGTAGATGCTGTAGTAGTACAAGCAGGACACATACTCCTCATAGAAAGAAAGGCTCAACCAGGGAAAGGGCTTATGGCTCTTCCTGGGGGGTTTGTAAATCCTAAAGAGAAGTTGCAAGATGCGGTCATACGTGAGTTGCGTGAAGAAACACGTATCAAAGTACCTGCACCTGTACTAATAGGTAGTATCACTAAAAAAGAGGTCTTCGATGACCCTTATCGTTCTGCTAGAGGGCGTACCATCACACATGCCTACCTTATAGAACTACAAGGTGCAGAGTTACCTAAAGTCAAAGGTGGTGATGATGCTGCCAAAGCTTTCTGGGTTCCTTTTGCTGATGTGAAGGCAGAGATGATGTTTGAAGATCACTTTCACATCATGCAGGCGATGTTAGGGTAAAGCAGAAACAAAATACACAAGAACCGATAGACGGTTCCTCATACACATAAAAGGATTTTTTATGAAAAACATACTACTAAACACAGACAGCTACAAATCTAGCCACTATTTACAATACCCGCCTAAAACTGAATATGTCTCTTCTTACATAGAGGCACGAGGTCCTCAAGGTGGGAAAACACTTTTCTTTGGACTTCAAGCATTTATAAAAGCATACTTGCTTACGCCATTTACCAAAGATGACCTTGAAGAAGCAGAAGTCATTTTAACTGCACACGGTTTACCTTTTAACTACGCAGACTGGGAGTACATTTTAAAAAAGTATGACGGATACTTACCCTTGGAGATAAGTGCTGTACATGAGGGCATGCTTGTACCTACAGGTTCACCCTTGGTTCAAGTAGTTAACTCAGACCCACGAGTGCCTTGGCTTACTTCTTACATAGAGACTGCTTTACTAAGGGCTATTTGGTTTCCTACTACTGTGGCTACCATCTCATACAACATCAAACAGACCTTACGAAAGTACTTGGAAGAGACTAGCGAGGAGGTAGAGTCACTTTTACCTTTTAGACTACACGATTTTGGTGCCAGAGGTACTTCTAGTGAGGAGTCAGCGATGTTAGGTGGTATGGCTCACTTAGTTAACTTCCAAGGTACAGACACACTTTCCGCCATAGTGGGTGCAAAACGCTACTATGGAGCTAGCATGGCAGGGTTTTCCATACCTGCGAGTGAACACTCTACTATGACAGCATGGACTAAAGATGGGGAGGTAGATGCTTATACCAACATGCTTAAACAGTTTGCTAAGAAAGACGCTTTATTTGCTGTGGTGTCAGACTCTTATGACATCTACAACGCAGTCACAAACATCTGGGGCAAGGCACTTAAAGAGGAGGTCAAGAAAAGTGCTGCTACCTTGGTCATACGCCCAGACTCAGGAGACCCTAAGACCATGGTACTCGAAGTGATTAAAAGAGTCTACACTAGCTTTGGAGGAAAAACAAACGCCAAAGGGTACATAGTTTTAGATGACTCAGTGCGTGTCATACAAGGTGATGGTGTAGATGCCAAAGCCATAGAGCAGATACTCCAATCACTTAAAGAGGAAGGTTTCTCCGCAGAAAACATCGCGTTTGGTATGGGTGGTGCATTGTTACAACAGCCCAACCGTGACACCTTTTCTTTTGCGATGAAAGCTTCTGCCATAAGGGTAGATGGCGTGTGGAGAGATGTCTTTAAAGACCCAGTGAGTGACAGTAGAAAACGTTCTAAAAAGGGAAGACTTGCTTTGACAGAAACATATGAAACTGTGAGGGTAGAAGAGCTTGATGATAGAAAAAACCTTTTAGAGCCTGTATACAAAGATGCTGCACTTTTAAAAGAGTACACCCTTGACGACATAAGAAGGAGAGCAGATGAAAACTAGAGAAAATTTGTTAGCACGTACAGACTCTGGAGAAATGTTTGAGTACCTTTTCTTTTGGGACGAGCCTAAAAAAGAGACTGTGGACGTAGCTTGCCTGAACCAGTGGTATGCTGCATCATTTAGCATGCCCATACATGCTCAAGGCGAACTGCACTCTATGAGTTTCCCTACAGCTGAACACTACATGATGTGGAAAAAAGCTAGACTATTTGGCGACTATGATATAGCAAATGCCATACGTGCGACTAAAAGCCCAAAAGAAGTACAAAGCTTAGGCAGGCAAGTTAAAAACTATGATGATGAGATATGGCAAAAAGTATCATTTGAAACTGTTGTTGATGGGAATATGGGAAAATTTACACAAAATGGTGACATAGAAAAGTTCTTACTCTCTACGAGAGATAAAGTACTTGTAGAATCTAGCCCAATAGACAGTATCTGGGGCATTGGACTTGATAAAGATGACCCAAGAGCTATTGACCCTAACCTATGGCTAGGAAAGAACAAATTGGGTTTTGCATTGATGGAAGTAAGAAGACAATTAAAGGAGGGGAAGTATGAGTACCACAACATTTAAACACACACAAAATATAAAAAGCATAGACATAAGCAACGAAACATTAGCTGAAGAAATAGGAGACCTATACTATGACTCTCTAGCTGAGTTTTTGACGGCATTGAGTGAAAAACTAGCGTTAGATGGTGATGCAGATGAAGCAAGAGGGCGTAAATGTTTAGCCTCACACCTGCATGAAGCAGCTAAACACATTGCCGAGGCATCTGTACATATGGATGGGGCTTGGGAGATATGTAAGGCACCTACTATGCAGTGGTTGAGTAAAAATGGTTTTAACCGAGAGCCTGATTTCATCGAGGTGTATGAGATACCTGATGAGAAGAGAGACTTTTATGGCTGGGATTCTCTACGTGAAATCTATGGACATAAACGTTTTTTACCCTACATCAAAGAGATGAAAAACAGTGATGCCGATACACTGCAAAGAAAACTCAAACAAGAAGGTTGGGAGATTAGACCTCATAATATACGTCCAAATCTCCCCTCTAAAGCCATAGGAGATACAGATGTATACTACAGACACTACCATCTTACCCGTTACGTGGCATCTAAAGAGAATAGGCATTTTTATTTTGATGAAGAGATATGCACAGATGCAGCGAGTATTTGGGTGCATTATGGGGAAGATTGTAAAGAAATAGTCAAGGAGTTATTGTCGGTGCGGTAATAATGTTTATCTTTTCATTCTTTTTATGAGAGTATCAATAGCATTATTCGACCAAGCAGGAAGTGAATTCTTTATGATAACACTATTTTCTTTTCTTGCTCCAGATTCTCTCAATGAAGCGATGAGTCTAAATTTTGTAAAAGTATTATCAAAAAGGTAGATACTCTTTGCAAGAGGGATTATCTCATTAAGATTTTGCATACTTTTATAGTAGCGTCTTAGAACGATAGAAGGATCAACAAAATGTCCTTTGTTTTGTACTCTTGCTTTTACCCTTTGTACATTCAAGAAAGGGTCATCAAGTGCCACATAAACAATGTAGAGTTCATAGCCAGCTTGTAATGCTTTATCGATAGTACGTTTTTCACTATTGCCCGATAACGTAGTTTCAAATCCAAAGCTTTCATTTTGACCGATAAAATACTTTCTTTGTCTTAAGGCTTCTTTGCCTGCAATAAGCATTTGACGATTACTCTCTTTGGTTCCATCAGCCAGAAAACTCCCAAAAAGTTCTTTTGCGATATCGTCTGGGTTTACAAGTGGTAAGTTAGCCAAAGAGGCATATTTGGTTTGTAGTTTTCGGTAGAGAGTAGACTTACCAGAACCATTAGGTCCAGCAAAGAGAAGAAGTTTTTTTGCCATTATGCAGGAAGAATACTTTCATGAAATGCTTCATCGATATGTACTATTTCTTTTTTGCCATCAGGATAGAGTTTAATCATAGTCCCTTGTGGCATATCAGGTTCTTTAATGTAGGCAGGTATTCCGTTGGTAAGTAGTTCTATGGTATTGTCATCAGCTTCGATACCTGCGATGTCATCAAATATTTTTTCAATATTAATATCTATCTTTTGAACCATATCATTTATCTCCAAATTCTTTATGTTATATTGTATCGTAAACAAATTAACTCAAAAATGAATATTGATATTCTGCTTTCTGGATGAAGTACAAAATATACCAAACTGGGAGAAGTGGGTCAATAAAGAGTATGAGTTAAAGCTTTCTAA
>CAZNEJ010000077.1:0-4744 GCA_964571975.1 uncultured Sulfurovum sp.
TTAGGTATACTATTCATCACTAGCTATCTCTTCAGGCAACTCCAAGGCTTCTATATGCCCCAAAGCACCAGCCCCTGCTATGCCTTGTAGTGAACCGTACATTTCAGTGGTATTTTGTAGTACCCCATCTATGAGCTTTTGTCTGCGTTTCCAACTTGCCATGAGAGAACGGCGTTCTTTGTCTAGCTCTGTTTGCATGGTCATGAAGCCCTCTACTATGGAGTTTAGTTGCATGTTAAACTCGTTTCCTGTGAGGTAGTTGTATAGCAGTGCCATTTTGTCACCTCTGTTTTCTTCTTTTTGCACACTTTTGTGTACACGTATGAGACTTTCTCTTAGAAGCGAAACTGAACCCTTGAACTCATCTAAGCTACATACCCATATGCCATCTACAAAGCCCATCCTATCCATGTCATTTGGATACACAGAAGTCACCAATACGCCTAAGTCTGCATTTACCTTGAGCATATCTTGCTTGAGCTTGGCTATCCACCCATCTGACCATGCCTTGGTGTTTTTAGACTCATAACAGATGACCCCACAGTTTTGAAGCTCTCTAGTATGTATGGTCTGTATGCAGTCTGCACCAAACGCACCTTTTTTGACCTCATCGATGTTGTCAAAAGGAAACTGTGATGCCAACCATGATTCTATGATGGTCTCTAACGACTCGCCTTGTACCTGCATAGAGCCTTGTTCGTGCTTTCTTTTGGCGTCATCTATACTTTTTGCCATTTGTGCTATCTGCTCATCTTTGGCTTTTAGTTCTAGTTCATTCGCTTCACGTATCTCTTTGAGGGCTTTAACTTTCTGTTCTTGGGCTTGCTTGGCAAGTTTCTCTTTCTCTTCTAAAAGTTGTGAATTAAGTGCTATTTGTGCATCGGCTTTGGCTTTAGACTCCACTTCACCCATGTCACGTTTGAGCTTTTCTACTTCTGCTTTGCTCTTGTTAAGTTCTTGCACCTGTTTAGACTTCTCTTCAAGTTCACGTTGCAACAGTGCCATAGACTCACTCTGTTCTTCGACCAATTCTTTCTTCAGTGCCTCTTGAAGTTCTTGTCTTTCTACTTTGAGCTGTGCTTTGGTAGCTTTGTCTATTTCTTCATCAAAAGTCTCTTGCTGTGCCTTAAAGGTTTCTTCTTTTACTTTGAGTGCATTTAAGTGTGATTTATACTCTTTACGTTTGAGTTCTACTTCTTTTTCATGCTTCTTCTTCTCTTGCAGATGTTGGGTTTTAAATTTCTCTTCTATCTGCTGGTAAAAGATTTCGTCTATATCTATATCTGTAGCACAATTGGGGCATTTTATGGTGTTTTGTGTGGACATTATATCTCCAACTTTATCTGCCCAGTAGCATATTTATGCACCAAGGCTTGGATGATATTTTGATATGGTATGCTCACTTCTTTAGCTTTATTTTTTATAGTCTGCAAATCACTTTCACGTATTTTTAGAGATATTTGTTTTTTAACATCTAAAGATTCAAGTTTCCTACCTGCGGCATCTTGTAGTTCTTTCATATGCTCCTCACCTATGGGTACTGGTTCATACTCATCGTTATCTATTGCTTCCATCATCTCTTTTTCATAATCGTCAAGAGGCTCAAACATTTTATCTGTCATCTTCATTTTTCTCTCCTATGAATCTTTTAGTCATCTTTCTACTTGGAAAAATAGTCTTTAAAAATATATCTTCTTCGCTTTTCACATACGGCAGCATATAGCAGTAATTATCTATCTCAATCACATAAACATACTGATTTGGATACTTAACTACATTGTGATGAGGCATATTTAACAATGTATCTCCCCTTGCAATCTTATGTGCTATTTTTTCAAAAGAAACACCTCTGCATCGTTCCAACTCTTCGCTCTTCTTAGAACTCCATTCAATATTCATGATATATACCTTATATATCTATAGTCATTATATCAACTAAATATAGATATGTGCTTTGACAGAAGGGAATAAATGCCCTTGACCTGCAATTTTACTTCATAACTATTCTAACTTGATATTTTAGATAAAGCTAAAAACATGTCATATTGTCATGCTTTTCACAACTCTTTCAAGCTCAACCCCACCTTACCTTTCTCCAAATCAATGTTTATTACCTCAACTCTAGCTAGATATTGATTTACACAGAGTACTTCCAATGGATGCTTTATACGTTTTTGGCTCATTTCAGATATATGTATCATCCCGTCATTTTTAAGTCCTACGTCTACAAAGGCTCCAAAGTCTGTGATATTTCGTACCACGCCTGAGACTATGCTACCTTCACGTAAGTTTTTTATCTCGGTGAGTCCTTGCTTGAAAGGGATGCTTGGTAAGTCTTCTCTAGGGTCAAACCCAGGCTTAGATAGCTCTTTGATGATGTCCTTTAGTGTGGGTTCTCCTACTCCTAGCTCTCTTGCTATAGTCGTTGTATCACTTAAGTCATCATACTTGTCCAAGGCTTTGGCAATGGCATAACTCTCAGGGTGTATACCTGTGTTATCAAACACACTTTTGCCCTCTCGTATACGCATAAACCCTGCAGCCTGTTCATAAGCTTTGGCTCCTAATCCTTTGACTTTAAGTAGAGCCTTCTTAGAGTCAAAGACCCCTGCACTCTCACGGTACTTGACGATGTTCTCCGCCACTTTTGGACCCAGCCCTGCCACATAGGAGAGTAACGAAGCTGAAGCTGAGTTCACATCTACACCTACATTGTTTACCAAACTTTCTACACCCTCATGCAGTTTACGCTCTAAGAGTTTTTGGTCTACATCATGTTGATACTGCCCAATGCCAAGAGATTTTGGGTCTATCTTCACTAGGGTTGCCATAGGGTCACGTAAACGCCCTGCTATAGATATGGCTCCTCGTATAGTCACGTCTAAGTTTGGGTATTCTTGTGAAGCTATGGCTGACGCTGAGTAAACAGAAGCCCCTGCTTCAGAGACTACTGTATAGGGCAGAGCAATACCATCGGCATTAACTTTGGCAAAAAAGGCTTGGGTTTCATTTGAAGCTGTACCATTGCCTATGGCTACACCTTGAATGTTGTACTTTTTAACAAGCTGTGCTACCACATCCCTTGACTTCTCATACTCATCTCGAGGAGGTACTGGGTAGATGACTGCATGGTCTAAGTACTTACCCTGCTCATCAATGACTGCTAACTTACATCCTGTACGAAAAGCAGGGTCAGCTCCTAGGAGTACCTTGCCTATTACGGGTGGAGTCATAAAAAGCTGTGTCATATTTTTACCAAATATACCTATGGCAGTTGCATCTGCTTTTTCTTTAAGAACTGTAAATACTTCACGTTCTATGGAGGGGTATAGTAAACGCTTAAAGCCATCTTTGTAGGCATCAAAAAGTAACTCTTTACTGCTTCCCATCCAGTCTTTTAGCTTGTATTTTTTAAGTGTTTGCATGTAACGCTCTGTGTCTATAGTAAGCTTGACAGAAAGCTCTTTCTCTTTCTCTCCACGTTTGATGGCAAGGTAGCGATGCGAGGGGATAAACGCTACTTTTTCAGAATGAAGTTTGTAGTTCTTAAAGCTTCCATCTTCTCTAAATTTCTTAGTACCCTTTATCTCTATCATCCCATGACGCTTCACCATCTCGCGTAAGACTTCACGCTCTTTGGCTTGTTCTGCATAATGCTCTGCGATGATGTCTTGAGACCCTTTAATGGCATGAGCCGCATCCTTTACCTCCCCTCGAACAAAAGTTTTGGCTTTACTCATAAACTCTTGCTTGCTAAGCTTGGCAGACTGCAAGACATTTGCCAAAGGTTCTAAGCCTTGTTTTATGGCAGTTAAAGCTCGTGTATTTTTCTTCTCTTTGTAGGGTCTATAGATGTCTTCTAGGGCTGTCATGGTACTAGCTTGCTCTACTTTCGTTTGTAGTTTAACATCTAACATCTCACGTTCTTTAAGTATGTGTAGTATCTCTTCTTTACGCTCAAGCAACCTACGTGCAGACATATACACATCATAAAACACTCTTAACTGCTCATCATCTGCCCCACCTGTAAGTTCCTTACGATACCGAGCGATGAAAGGGATAGTATCACCCTTGTCTAGGAGGGTTAATATATTTTTGATTTGTTTTTCGTTAAGGGTGGTTTTAGTGACTAGAGTTTGGCTTAGGGTTTGCATAGAATATCCAAAAGTTTTTAGACATTTTAGCTTTTTATGTTAAATGCAAGAATCCTATTTCGTTATTTGGGAATATATATTAAAGAAAAGCTAGTAATGCTGCGGTCACAGCCACGTTTAAAGACTCTACACCTCTGTTCATGGGTATTGCAACACTATCATCACATACGCTTTCTACAGCTTTACTCACCCCTTCGCTTTCATTGCCAAGTACAAAAATAGTTTTCGCATTATAGTCTTGTTCCTTGTAAGAAGTTTTAGCACGAGAAGAGAGTGTATAGATGTCTGCATCATCTTCTTTAAACGATTTTAGGGTTTCTTTTAAATTAGAAGTTTTTATAATGGGCATTTTAAAAAGTGTACCTGCAGATGCCTTGATGACCAAAGGGCTTATCTGTGCGGCACCCTTGGTTGGTAAAAGTATGGCATCTACATTTCCAGCAGCACAAGAACGGATAATCATACCAAGGTTTTGAGGATTTGTTATCCCATCAAGTGCGATGATTTTGTATTTGATATTTTTTGATATAAATGATTTCTCATCTCCAAAATGTTCTAGTACGATGTCCAGTGCCACACCTTGGTCTTGT
>CAZNEJ010000078.1:0-4743 GCA_964571975.1 uncultured Sulfurovum sp.
AACATGAAGTGCCTTGTAGTTTAATAGCATATATTTTACCCAAACAACACTTCAAAATCATGCTCCTCACTTCAAAAACCCAAGCACATTCTCATCTAATTCAAGTTTTCATATTTACAAATTCTGTAAATCTTCTTCGTACATAATCTCTTTTTCCAATAGTATCTTTGAAAGTGAAACTATCTGTTTCCAGTGTTTGTCTACTAGTTTTATTGTGTTTTGTTCACTTTCTTGCATCCAGCGCTC
The DNA here is from genome assembly GCA_964571975.1 of uncultured Sulfurovum sp. Taxonomy (GTDB): domain Bacteria; phylum Campylobacterota; class Campylobacteria; order Campylobacterales; family Sulfurovaceae; genus Sulfurovum. The sequence goes on from CAZNEJ010000078.1 coordinate 247, forward strand.
TAAGGCATTGTCTATCTTTTGGTGGTAGTGTTTTGTGTTTCCAGTTTCTGATTTTTGCTCTTGTGCATTGATGACACCATTGATGTTAATGTACCCTACCTCTTTGTCCATGCCATAGTAAGCTATGGCTCTGTAGGCATCTTTGGTAGCTTGCTGTAAATCTGAAGAAGCTTCTATGTCCATGCCAACTGTTTTACCGTACTCTTTTATCTGTGCTATTCGTCCCGAAAGTGACACACAAATACGGTTCTTGATGTCATCAGAAGTCATGTTGTTTTGGAAATTGTCATGAGAGTTGGCTACAAAGTCTCTTGCATTGTTTCTAGGGGCTACTGCGATGTGTTTTATGGACACATTTGGCATTAGTATTTTAGATATTGTCGCATGTGCTGCTTCACGTATGGCTCTTTTTGCAAACATCACCTCAGGAGAGATGCGAGAGACTTTTTCACCGTACTTTACACGCATTATCTGGTCTATGAGTATTTCTTGCGTAATGGCAGGTAGATTATGCCTTATGCAGTCAAAAGAGGCCTCCTTACTTATAAGTTCAAGTTGTGCACCTGTCATGCCTGCTGTATAGGTCAAAAGCTTGTTCATATCAAACTTTCCAGTGGTTGGCTTATGTTTGAGAATTTTGTCTATGAAGTACTGCCTAGCTTCCTTGTCGAGATCGTCTACTTCTATGTGTATCTCTATACGTCCTGGTCTTACTATAGCCTCATCAATATTGTCTTTATAATTGGTCGCGGCTATGATAAAAACATGCTCATCTACTTTGTTAGAAAAGCCATCCATCTCTGCTAAAAACTTGTTTATCTGTACTTCACGAGTATTATCTTTTTCACGTCTACCAATGGTATCTATCTCATCTACAAATATGATAGAAGGGGCATATTCTCTAGCCTTTTTAAAGACATTTTTTATCTTATCTAGCTGTAAAAGCTCTACCCCAGTAATGGAGATAAATGGCAACTCAGCTTCAGCAGAAAATGCCTTAGCCAAAAGTGTCTTGCCTGTACCAGGAGGACCATAAAGTAACATTCCCTTAGGTGGCTGCACATCAAAGTCTTTAAGTAGCTTTGGCTCTTTTAGAAACTTTATGACTTCCAAGAGTCTATTTTTTGCATGGGTATGTCCTGCTATATCATCAAAAGAAACATCTGGTATATCAAACACTAGCCCGTCATCAGAGAAATCTTTTATACGCTTAACTTGTTTAAATCTACAGTCTGAAACTGTATATGAAATCACACTGCCTTTTATGCTTATACTGTCCTCAATTTCTAGTTTTATATTTTTTCTAAAAAGTTCTTTTACCAGTTTTTCTTCTGCTACGAGAGGACTTATATTTTCATCTATAAAATCGACTACTTTTTTAGAAATACAAACCTCTATGCTACTATAGTCACTCATTACCGCTTGTTTGCTCATGAGATAATCTGTTATTTTAGTAAAAAATGTCTCTCCTAGCTTATTTTTGATACGCCTTGCATCAAGTTCTGGTGCAAAAACAAGCACTTGCGTTTTCAAAAAGTTTTCAAAATTATCATCTACTATAAATTCTAAGTCAAAGTTGTCTTCAAAGGCCTCTTGGTATTCTAAAAAAGCCTTATCTCCTATGGCTTCATATGCCGTGTAGTTAAGCTTGTTAAACAACACGATAGTCGCCTGAGAAAACCTAGAGATAAGTTCAGGAATAATGGCTTTTTGCGTACCACCTGTTTTGATATTTCTTTTTTCTTCTCTTTTTAACGCTTCAAGTATCATAGACTCTGCTTGAATATAGTCATCGTCTATGAGTTTTATAAATTTATTGTCTGAGTATAGCTCTTCACCCAAGTTAGAAGTTATGATAAATATTGTTTCTTTAAAGTCCACTAAAAAAGTGGCATTCCCTTCATCATATAGTTTTTCAGGGTCATCATTGCAGGGTTGGTCTGTCACCTTGTCCCAACCGCAAGCATCTCTCATCACTCCACCCTCGAAGATGGAAAGCAAGTTTGTTTGTATTACATTGTCTGCTTTTTCAAAGGCATCAAGGACGATTATAGACTGAGGGTTGTCATGCACAAAACTAGTCATCTGTCCTGTGCTGTAGCCAGACCACCCCTTAGGATAGCCATAAAGTTCCCCACCATTTTGTTCGTGGTATTGAGTCATGTCGAAGTTGCGTATCTTATAATCTTTTAGGGTTCTACTCATAAGTTCGGCCAAATACGTTTTGCCCGTTGCAGGAGAACCTAGAAACAAGTAAGTAGACTTTGGAGAATTTTTATTTTTTAGTATATTGCTTTGTATACTGCTTACGATGGCATCTATGGCTCTATCTTGACCAAAAAGGTCTTTAGTAAGTGCTTTTCGCATCTTTTCAGCGATAGCTATAGTGTTTTGGCTCTCATTCATTCTATTATTCTTTATGTAGATTTTTATTTAGAGGATACTTGACCTATAAATGTTTTAGAATCTGATTCTACCCTATATTTATTAGAGTTGTCGCTATTTGGGTTATTCTTCAAAGATAATGATGTCATAGGTACTAGTGGTCACCAAGGCTTTACTGGCATGTACAGAACCATTGCGATTTACTTTTGAAAGTTCAAATCTTAGTTGGTCTATTTCGATTTGCATTTGGTCTATTTGTTCTTTAAGTTGAAGTGCCACATCAACACCTGCCAGATTCACTCCCATTTGACGTGTAAGACGAAGGATAAGCTTCATACGGTCAATGTCTCTTTGCGAATACAAACGCATACGTCCTTGCGTACGAGAAGGTTCAACCAGACCTTCTCTTTCATATTGTCTCAATGTTTGAGGGTGTATATCTAGCATTGTTGCTACCACAGATATAAGATAAACGGGTTCGTCATAACTATGCACAGTAAATCCTTACAGTTTTTTTACTATCATCTCTTTTAATGCGTCATCTAAAGTGTCCACATCAGGCAAAACAACATTGGCAACCAAATACAAATCACCCTTGAGTGCTGTTTTCCTATCGGTTACGCCTTTGCCTTTGAGTCTAAACTTTTGACCATTTTTTGTATTTTGTGGTACTTTAAGTGAGACTTCTTTTTCTGGTGTCTCTATGGCTATTTTGCCACCAAAAAGTGCTTCTTTCAAAGGAACGTCAAATGTTTTGTAAAGGTTGTCTCCTTTTCTTTCATACTCGTCAGAGGCAACTACTTCTACGTTGATGAGTAAATCACCTGCTTGACCTTGGTATTGCTTGCCTTTGCCACGCACACGCATGGTCTCGCCAGATTTAATACCTGCTGGTATCTTGATATCAAAGCTTTGTCCATTGGCAGAAACATTGTGTTTCCCGCCTATGATAGAAACCATAAAAGGGATGGAGATGCGTACTTGCATGTCCAAGTCTGGACCTCCAAAGCCTCCAAATCCACCTTGTCCACCAGCAAATCCTCCTCCACCACCGCCAAACATCTGCCGAAGGATTTCATCTAGGTCGACACCTCCACCTTGACCTTGAGCAAAGTCATGAAAGTTTTGTCCACCGAACATAGAGTCACCATGCTGATCGTACTGTGCCTTCTTCTTAGTATCAGAGAGTACTTCATATGCTGCGTTTATTTCTTTAAATTTATCTACCGCAGATTCTTCTTTATTGATGTCTGGGTGGTATTTTCTTGCAAGTTTTCTGTAGGCTTTTTTTATCTCATCTGTTGAGGCACTTTCACTAACCCCAAGTGTTTCATATAAACTTTTTGACATTATTATCTTTCTTTTTAAAAGATTATATCAAAAAGGTTTAGTCAATGTCAATCAAGGTTATTTGAGATTTTTAGCAAAAATACAAATAAAGAAGTAAATACAGTACAATGCCTTCATGAATTTTATACACATAACAGATATTGACGCTCCAGAACTACAAATCTACCACCAATTTAGAGAACATGCCTTCAAAGCGGATGGCTCTTTCGTAGCAGACAGCCCTAAAGTAGTCAATCTACTTTTGGAGAGAAATATTGAAGCAAAAAGCATACTAGCCACGCAAGAATACTATGACACCTTTGCATCTTTGGTACAAAACAAAGCAGATATCATACTTTATGTAGCAAGTAAAGAACAGATGCAAAACCTAGTAGGACACAAGATACACCATAATGTCATGATGCACGGCATACGCCCTAAAGAAACAGCACTAGAAGACTTAGGCGATAACATACTGATGCTAGATGAGATAAGCTCCACTCAAAACATAGGAGCTATAGCCAGATCTGCTGCTGCCATAGGCATAGATTCATACCTAGTACCCTCATACGGCCCACATCCATACTCTAGGCGTGCATTACGTGTGAGCATGGGGCATGTATCGATGCTAAAAACGCACATATATACAGATATAGAAGAAAGCATACGCACGCTCAAGGAAAATGGCTACTATATCTATGCAGCAGAAGTAGCAGACGATTCAACTCCATTGGCGTCTGTAAAAGTAGTAGACAAATGGGTACTACTCATGGGGCATGAAGG
>CAZNEJ010000079.1:0-4717 GCA_964571975.1 uncultured Sulfurovum sp.
CAAAACCAATGGCTTTTTTCAAAACAAATTTAGTTTGAGGCATAACACCTTCTTGGGCATCTACCAAAAGAAGCACACCATCTACCATCTTAAGTACACGTTCCACTTCTCCACCAAAGTCGGCGTGACCAGGGGTGTCAATGATATTAATCTTGTGGTCACCATAAGTAATGGCAGTATTTTTAGAAAGAATGGTAATCCCTCTTTCTTGTTCGATTTCGTTAGAGTCCATCGCACGTTCTTGCACTTCTTGGTGAGCAGAGTATGTACCTGACTGCTGAAGGAGTTGGTCTACTAATGTTGTTTTACCGTGGTCAACGTGAGCGATGACGGCGATGTTTTTAATTTTTTGCATGATATGTCCTAAGATTAAAGCTGATGCCTTATAAAATTTCGCGAATTATAACTAAAAGTTACTATAGTATAGATTTAGAGACTTAATCCATAGATTTCATGATATGTTTTCATCGCATATCTATCTGTCATGGCAGCTATATAGTCAGCAACAACTCTCTCTTTTTTACGGACATCAAAGAGTTCTTTTTGGTGAGGTGGGAGTAGATTTTCATCTTCTCTAAAGGCTTTGTAGAGTCCTTTGATGCATTGTTTTCCTGCGTACATTTTTCGGGCTATTTTTTCGTGTGTGTAAAGTTTGTTAAAAAGTAATTTTTTAAGTATTTTCAATTCTCTGGCTGTCTCTTTAGAGAATCCCAATGGCAACTTTTCACTAGCATTTAATGTAATGCAAATGGGAAGAGCTTGTCTATGCTGCTTTGCCCCAAGCCTAGAATGTTCGATAAAGTCTTCAACTAACAACTTAATGAGCCCTGCTACAAAACGATGACGGTAAAGTTTTTCTTCTCGTTTTATGCCCTCGCATTGTACCATTACATCTACCCTCAAACAAAGAGGGTCTTGGAGCAAATCATCAAAAGTGATAAGCCCATACTTTATGCCATCATCTATGTCATGTGAAGTGTAAGCTATCTCGTCTGCGTGGTCGACTACCATAGCTTCTAGGCTTGGGTGCTTATCTAGGTTAAAGCTTGAATCTATACTTTCTAAAAAAGGCTTTTTATACGGGTACGAGTGCTTAAGTACTCCCTCTAAAGTAGCAAAAGTGAGGTTTAATCCATCAAAACCTTTATAGCGTTTTTCTAGTTTTGTCAAAACTCTAAACGATTGAAAATTGTGTTCAAAGCCCAAAGGTCTTCCATCTTTTTTAAGTAGCCTGTCTAGTTCATCGCCTCCTACGTGTCCAAAAGGGGTATGTCCTAAATCGTGAGAGAGGGCTATCACTTCTGTTAAAGTTTCGTTAAGTTCAAGCATACGAGAGAGCGTACGTGCTATCTGTGAAACTTCTAAAGAGTGCGTAAGACGTGTACGAAAATAGTCTCCCTCATGGTTTAAAAATACTTGCGTTTTGTACTCTAAGCGTCTAAAAGAAGAACAGTGCAACACTCTGTCGCGGTCTCTAGCATAGGGGTCACGGAAGTCTTCTTCAAAGCTAAAAAATCTCTCGCTAGGTTTCATACAATGCCTTTAGTTAATAGTGCTATAATTGTATCAAAATAAAGCTAGGTTTCTCAATATGGAAAAAATAGAACAATATCACATAGAGTATGAAAAACCAAAAGTAACGCTTCTGCAACACTCTGGCTTGGGCGTAGCTGAGATAGCAGCAAGGACTTGCTACGACTCTTTTGATAACTCTGAAAATGACTGTGTAAAAAATGCTATGCAAGAGCTTGATATAGACGCTATCAATGCCATAGATGACTCTGACTTGCTCTCTAATCTAGCTTGGGTACACCATCATCACTCCATCATAGAACATGCAACGCTTAGCTTTTTGGTACAAGGCACAAGCCGTGGTGTACTGCAAGAACATGCACGCCATAGACTACAGGCCATATCTGTACGCTCTACACGCTACACCATGTCTTCTGTTATCAATGCCTTTACGGCTTCGCTTCAAAGCGATGATGGCTTTACTTTTTTTCTAGTCACCGTGCTACCTTTGGAACTATTTGTCATCACAGATAAAGATTATCTAAAGATAGAAATACGTGCCATTTATGATAAGTTTTGCTTTCAGCACGCGCGTAATCCTGACTACATCAAAGATTCTGTAGCGAAATCTTCCATCCCTTTGATAGAGGAAAATAAAAATAATGCTCAAGCACTCTTTCTTGCATTAGAAGCAGGAAAGAAAAAAAGAAATGTTGGGGATGGTTTTAAGCACATCGTCTCAGACAACTGGAAAGTAGATATGGTGGTAACTTTTAACATACGCTCACTCAAAAACTACTTTGACCTAAGAGACTCAGGTGCTGCATGGTTCCAAATACGCTGGTTAGCTGAAGAAATGAAAAAATCAACCCCTAAAAAATACTTAAAACTTATAGACAAAGAACATAGACGTAGTTAAATGAGTATCTTGGATATAATACAAAAAAATATGCAGAGGGATAAAAAATTTGAATTTTAACAAAACCGTATTTCTATTGCTTATGCTTCATACTATACTTTGGTCACAAACTTTAAGCATTGAAAACATTTCTACTAATATCCAAAATGATTTACAAACACGGCTACAAGGGCAAAATAAAAATATTGTAAAAAATATTTATATAAAAAATAACTACAGGCCTGTGTGGATTGGGCAAGGCAACGAAGGAAAAGCTACTTCTCTTATAGCTGCACTTAAAAACCCCTTGTTCAATTATAAAAACAAAACATTTGACCAAAAAGCCATTGCCCGTCTATTTTTTAAACTAGACAATGGTGACATACCTGTATATAAAAAGGCTAAGGTATACGCAAGACTTGATTTGATGCTCTCTAACTCTTACGTAAGACTGATACGCTTCATAGTGCAAGGCGACGTAGACTGGAAGCTTGTACAAAAAAAATTAGCAGCACTAGAGCAAAGTGACAATATAAGATCAAGATGGGAGATGCAGCCTAAGTTTTTTCCCAATGCAAATGCCGTAGCCAAATCAGCTATAGATGCTAATATTAATGGCTATCTAACATCCCTCTTGCCTATGGAAAAACGCTACAGAAAACTTGTAAAACTTCTGAAATCTTACAAAGTAATGAGTAAGTTTCCAAAAATTCCTTACTCTTCTAAGCCCTTAAAGCTAGGAGACAGAGATTCAAGCATTGAGCTTATCAAACAACGTCTGCAAATCTCTGGTGATTACCCTAGGAATGCTAGTATTGATAGCTCTTTTGATGAAGCACTAAAACGTGCTGTGCTAATCTATCAAAAACGTTATTTACTAAAAATAACAGGGCAGATAGACAAAACCATGACCTATTACCTCAATCAACCTGCAAGAAAAAATATACAAGCTATCATCACCAACCTAGACAAAACAAAACTCTACCCAAAAAGATTTGAGAATGAGCATGTAGCAGTAAATATCCCTGACTTTAACTTACGATATTATAGAAATGGCATAAAAACTATGAAAATGGGGGTGGTTGTAGGACGTATAGACAGGCCCACACCTCTTTTTAAAAATGCTATTCGCTACATGGTACTTAACCCTACTTGGACCATACCCGATAGTCTCATAAAAAAAGATTTGATTCCTGTGTTTAGGAAGAACCCTGCTTACCTAGAAGAGAACAATATACATGTATTTTCTGGCAACAAAAGAATACAAGTAACCCAAGATATGCTAGACCCTTATGAGACAAGTAAAAAACGTGTGCCTTACCGTTTTGTGCAACAGCCTGGTCAAAACAATGCTCTTGGACGCGTGAAGTTTATGTTCCCTAACAAATATGCCGTCTACCTACACGACACGGACAACAAGTCCTTGCTATCAAGACGCTATAAAGTATATTCGTCAGGGTGTATGAGGCTTGAACACCCATTTGAGCTCATGAACATACTACTATATCACGCCAAAGGCTCTTTCTCTCAAGGCGACATAGAAAACATACTTGCTAACAACAAACCAAAAACCATTAAACTTTCTAAGGCTATTCCTGTACATATACTCTATTTTACAGTATTTGAAGAAGATGGGTTAGCATTCTTTAAACATGATATATATTTATATGATAAAATCATAGAAGAATCAGTATATGCTAACAAAAAGCCTACATTTACAATACCTAAAAAACGCATGATATCTGTGAAAAAACAAGGTGCAAAACCTCTTTCTAACTAAGTGATCTAGACCTTCTTTTTGCGCATTTTTACACGTTGAAGGTGCGTTAGAGCTATAGCCATAGCATCAGTAATGTCTAAAGGTTTTATCTCTTTTTTTATGCCATATAAACGTTTCACCATAAAAGCTACTTGTTCTTTGGTGGCTTTTCCATTGCCCGTGACTGCTTTTTTCACCTGTAAGGCCGTGTACTCATGAAAAAAACCTACTTCTTGGAGTATTTTTAAACATAAAGCTCCTCTAAACTGTGCTAACTTTATAACAGACTTTGGGTTAAAGGCAAAAAAGATATCTTCTATGGCTACTTCATCTACATTATGTGTTTTTAGGATGAGGTCAATACCCTCAACCATCTCTAGCATTTGGGCTTGTAAATCCTTTTCTTTCATCTTAAGTAAACCAGCTTCCACGAGTGAAAACTTTTTACCATCAAAATGTATAATACAATAGCCTAAATTACGACTTCCGGGGTCTATGCCTAAAATATTCATTCACACCTTTGTTCACATAGTGAATAAAACTATTCA
>CAZNEJ010000080.1:0-4705 GCA_964571975.1 uncultured Sulfurovum sp.
TCTTCATCATGTCTTTGTCCACGTTTTCTAGCCACGATGTCCAAAGGCACCCCCTCAAAATCAAACTTTTCTCTAAAGAAGTTTGCTAAGTAGCGAATGTACGAGAAGTGAAGATACTCAGGACGGTTAGTAATGAGGGCTATCTTTGGTGGTTTTGTTTCATACTGTGTAGCAAACTTTATGTTTACCACTGCACCATTGTGCGAGGGAACATGGTGTCGTCTGATAGCTTGACGCAAGGTGTCATTTAAATCAGAAGTAGAGATTCGTGTTTGGTAGCGTTTGTATATGGATACTATCTGATCCAATATCTTGTCTACACGTAAACCAGTCTTAGCAGAGATGGTCAAAAATGGTGCATAGTGCAAGAATTTAAGTTCATCGCGTACATCATCGACTACTTCTTCATATGTTCTGTCATCCTTTATGTCCCATTTGTTTAGTACTATAAGGCAGGCCAATCTGTACTCTTCTATGAGTCCTGCTACTCTTTCATCTAGTTCAGATATCTGTTGTGTGGAATCTAGCATGAGTATGACTAGGTTGGCTTGCTTTAGTAGCTCTGTAGTACGCCCAAGTGCATACTTTTCTATGCCTACTATCTTGGATCGTTTGCGTATACCAGCTGTGTCAATAAATGTTATCTCGTGGTCATCATGTTTTATCATTTCATCTATGGGGTCTATGGTGGTACCTGCCACATCTGATACTACCGAACGCTCCTCGCCTAGCAAGGCATTGAGTAGTGAAGATTTACCTGTGTTTACTCGCCCTATGATAGCTACACGTATCTTGTTGTCCGTTACTTCTTCATATTCAGCGTGTATCTGCTCAACTATTTGGGCAAAAGGGTCTTCTTTATCCTCTTCAAGTAGCAAAGCAACTTCTTCTTCAGGTGCAGGGATATGTTCCTCCATCCAAGCATAAAAATCGTTAAAATAACGGTTATGACTTACAGACATAGGGAAGGTAGCATCTGCACCAAACTCTAAAAATTCCCAATAACGCTCTTCTTCTTTGTCGTTGTCTATTTTGTTGACCACGAGGGCTAGGGGTTTTTTCATTTCTTGGAGTTTGTAAAAAAGTTCTCTGTCTTCTTCACTAGGCAAAGTTTTGCCATCTACCATATAGATGATGATGTCTGCTTCATCAGCTGCACGCAGTGAAAACTCTGCTACTTTAGTAAAGAGTTCAGAAGAGTAGTCTATGCCTCCTGTGTCCAATACTTCAAAGTCACGGTTTTGAGAGATAGTTACTATACGTCTCTTAATATCACGAGTAGTACCAGCCATATCTGAAGTTATGGCATCACGTTGTCTAGCCAAACGGTTAAAGAGTGATGACTTTCCTACATTAGGTCGTCCTAGTATGGCTACTTTTTTTAAAGGTTGTTCTTGCATTTATCTCTCTCGATTCTCTATATACTGCATCTCAAAGAGAGGCTAAAAGAGGGTATGTGGTATTTGATTGTCGTCATTATAGCATATTTAAAAATGTATGTTACAATAAATACAATAACAAATGAGGAGTCATGCGATGTTGGCATCAAAAGAAGAATATTTACCAAATTATACTTATGACAACTATGTCTCCTGTACCTATTTGACTTTTCTTTTGAAGAAGTTTTTGATTTAGATTAGGGAATCGAATTTATTTTTAATCACTTAGCTATCTGTTCCACATAGATACTTTGACTTGGAAAAGCGAAACTGCTGTGATTATCTTCTACTATTTTCATGATTTGAAGATGTACATCTTCCCTAATGTCTAAGTACTTTTCCCAGTTTGCAGTAGCGGTAAAGGTGTAGATGAAGATATTGAGTGATGAGTCGCCAAAAGAATCAAAATTGACCAAAAGTGTTTCTTTTTGGGAGATACCTTCGTGATGACGGAGCATGTTTTTTATCTCTTCTAGTATCTTGCTTATTTTTGTTTGATTTGTACTATAGGTAAGTCCTATGTTCATCTTGATGCGTCTTGTGCCACGACGAGAAAAGTTTTCTATAGGGGTGTTGGCTACGAGTTGGTTTGGCACGGTGATGAGTGACTTTTGAAAGGAGCGTATCTTAGTAGTTCTCATACCTATGTCCTCTACCACACCTTCGGTTTCTCCTACTTTTATCCATTCGCCTATGCGTATAGACTTGTCTGCTAAGAGGGCAAAAGAACCAAAGAGGTTAGCTGCTGTGTCTTTGGCAGCAAGGGCAAAAGCTAGACCACCAAGACCCAAAGAGGCTATGAGGGCTGTGACGTTTATGCCCCAAACTTGCAAAATACTAGCAAGACCTAGCCCTGCTATGATGACTTTGATAATTTTAAGTATAAAATCACCTATTTCTCGTGAAAGGTCAGAATGAAACTTAACAGTAGTGGCATAAAAAATACCACGCAATGCATTGACAATTGCTAGAATAATCCAAAAAATATCAAAGAGTATAAGTGTATTTAAAATATTTTTGAGTATAGAATTTTCTACAAATATAAGGGCAAAAAAGAGATGTAATCCTATGATAATAAAAGCAAAACTCAGAGGAGCCTTAAGTGCAGATATAATCCTATCATCATAGTAAGTATCTGTGCGTTTTGCTAAGCTTTGTAATGTACCAACTATGATATAGGTAAACAATTGCCGAAAGAGTAGAAAAATAAAAAATACAATAAAAGCAGCTATTATATTGGCTAAGGGAACACCCCAAAAGCTATAAGATAAAAACGAAAATTTTACATATAAGGGTGCTAGTAAATCTTGGACAAAAAGGTCTAAATTCATATCTAGCCCATCAAGTACGCTATAGTTTGATACACTTGTGCTATTGAGTTCTGTATTTTTCATAGGTCTTTTGCTCCACACGATTTATTCACACAATTATAGTAGAATTTGGTATAAATCGAGATAATAAGGAGCGAGTGTGATAAAAAGAATTTTAATTATAATGGGTATGCTTGTGTTTTTTGGAAGTGAACTCACTGCAAAAGTGATACATCAAAACTATCAAGCAAAATTTGGGATATTTGGTACAGTAGGAAATATCAAAAATAAACTAACAAAAAATGCAAAAACATATCAGATTGAAACAAGGGTAAAACTAGCAGGTGTTGCAAAGATGCTACTAGGAGGACAGCAAGAATATTATGTGTCTAAAGGACATATGGAAAATGAACTTATGGTAAGTGATTTTTATGAGATGACTAGCATAAAAGGTAAAAAGAAAAAAGTAAAAACATATACTATTGATCATAAAAAAAAGTATGTAACAAAACGCTATAGAAAATGGGAAAATGCTAAACTTTTAAAAGACAAGACAACAAAACTTAAATTTTATGCAAAAGATGACCTTTTAACACTCTATTTTAACCTAGGAAAGGCAGTAAAAGAAGAAGGGAAAAAATATAATTTCAATGTTGTAGGACTTGAAAAGCAAAATGGAAAAGTACAGATTACTGTTCCTTCAAAAAGCCAGTTAAAACCGTACATAAAAGACTTAGGTTCTTCGGCGACACTTTATGCTAAAGCACTTATATATCAGAAGAATTTCAATAAGAAAAAAGGTAACATACTTTTGGCCGTTGGAGAAGACGGGTTTATAGAAAAATCTGTCATAAAAGACATAATGATGTATGGTGATGCTGTGCTTACAAGAGTTAAGTAGTACTAGTTTAGCTACACTTCCAAAAATCAAAACATCGAGGTAGTACGTGAGGAAAATCATACAAAACATGGACAGAGGTATTTTGTTTATGTTGTTGGCATCTTTGTCTTTTGCTTTCATGGGAGGGTTTGCTAAAGTTGTTTCAGAAACTTTACCTCCTGTAGAAGTCACTTTTTTTAGAAACATATTTGGAGTGCTACTTGTAGGTTTGTCCATTTGGAAAGTGCCTTTACAACAAACAGGTGGCAGACCTTGGTTGCTTTTGTTTCGTGGGTCTATGGGGTTTGCTGCCTTGTTGGCATATTTTTACATCATGGCACACATACCTCTAGGTGAGGCAGTTACGTATAACAAAACTTCTCCCATCTTTGTAGCTATATTTGCCTACATTTTTCTTAAAGAAGAGCTTCCTAGGTCTGCACTGTTTGCTATAGTCTTAGGGTTTGTAGGCATTTTGCTAGTCGCCAAACCAGAAGGCGGCACTTTTGACAAGTATGATATTTTGGGCATCTTCTCAGGCATAGGTGCGGCATTGGCGTACACTTCTATACGTGAATTAAGAAGGTATTATGACACTCGTGCTATCGTGATGTCGTTTATGGCAGTAGGAACCATCACTCCATTTTTTCTTATGCTTATCACTCCTTATGTTGAGGTATCAGAAGATTTTGATTGGATGTTTGCAGCATTTATTATGCCTTCAGGAGTTGAATGGGCCTATGTGACAGCCGTAGGTATTTTTGCAACCATTTCGCAGTTACTTATGACAAAAGCATACGAGCTTACCAAAGCAGGTATCGTGGGTACTATTTCTTATTCTAACATCGTTTTTGCCATTATTATAGGTACGATGTTGGGCGACCCTATGCCCGATATGTGGACATTTTTAGGTATACTCTTGGTGATAGTTTCGGGCTTATTGGTGGCTCTAGTAAAAGTAAAGGACAATACATGATTTTAATAGCAGGACCCTGTGTATTAGAAAGTAGAGACACGGTGATGCGTATAGCAGAGAGCTTGAAGCCCTACCATGAAGACTGTACTAAAGACTTCTA
>CAZNEJ010000081.1:0-4472 GCA_964571975.1 uncultured Sulfurovum sp.
ACCTGAAGAACTTACAGCTATTAGTGCAGCAGTTGAGGCAGCTACACCAGCACCAGCAACAACAGCAGAGTTACAAGCTATTGTAGATGCAGCACTTACACCTGCAGTAACACCTCAAGAAGCTTCAGATGCAGTACTAGCAGAAATAGGAGCAGATGATGATGCACAAGTATCAGATGTAACTATTGCAGAACTAAACAGCATTATTCCTGTATTGATAGGTGTTGTTCAAGCAAATGAAGCAGCATACCAAGCATATATTGTGGACCCTGCAAATCTATTCTCTGCTCCAGCTACACAAACTGAAGTGCAAGCTATGATAACTACAGTGAATGCATCTGTAGATGCAGTTGGCATCATTAAGCCTATCATAGAAAATGGCATGACTGATACTATCGGATATAAGGTTCCAGGAACCAATACAAGTGTAACATTTGATGCAAGTATGTCTTTAGAGACAGAACGTACTATAGATGAAAATGGACTTGAAACTGTAACAGTTAGAAGCCCTTTAGAGAATGCACCACAAGGATGTAATGGGTTTGAAGTCTATGTGACATTAAACTCATTTAGTAAGATGAAAACTGGATATGATGGGTTGGGATGTGATAAAAATGATCCAACGTATCAGGGAAATGTTTCATTTGTGGCAGGAACCAAAGCTAGTATTCAAAAAACAAATCAAGAAGAAAAAAGAGATCATGGCAATTCTGAGATGGTTATTGTAGTTGATATTGCGATACCTAAGGGCAATACAGTAATAATAGGAGATAAATAATGAGAAACAGAAACAGAATATTTCATGTGACGACAGTATCTATAGCAGCACTCTTCTTGAGTGCTTGTGGAAGTAGTGATACAAATTGGGGGATTGACAGAAATAATAATAGTATTCCTAAGTGTAGCAGTAATATTGATGATACTTCTGCAGCTATAAAGGTGCTAGGAGGCACAAAAGTAAAATCACTATCTGATGATACAAGTATGCGTGTATGGCACTACAGCAACTCGGATAAATTAGTATGTGTTATTACTGGGCAAGCCATCATAGTAAAGGATAAATAATGATAAATTTAAAATTAGCACTAAAAACAGTATGTAGCACAGTTGTATTAAGCAATTTACTTTATGCAGGAGGAGATATACGTCTTGTTGTTCCTGAAGATGCTTTTATTATGCCTGAGGTAGAGGTGATTATTGAAGATACACCTTTTTATGTAGGTGCAGGACTTGGAGGAAGTAGTGTAACTAGCCATCTTTTTGGTGCAGATGGTACCTTTAGTGGAGTATTTCGTTTAGGATATGACTATAATGATTACATAGGTATAGAAGCTAGAGGAAGTTATGGTCTTTGCTCACAAGATCAGTTGGGGCATGACTACTCTTATGGACTATACTTGAAGCCACAATATCCTATAAGCGAAGCATGGAATGCATATGGACTTCTAGGGTATGCACAAACCAAGATAAGCTTTGAAGACCAAGTGGCTTTTAATGGGAATACTAATGATAGTACTACGCAAAGTGACTTCTCTTTCGGTGCAGGTGTAGACTATCAACTAAATAACAATTGGTCACTCTTTGCAGATGCTGTACAGTATATAGATGAATCTACTACTGGACCAGAAGGAACTATCGCATCTCGAGTAGATGCTGTTACTTTCGGGTCTGCTTTTCACTTTTAAATTTAAATCTTTTAGGGGGTAATTCCCCGACCCTCTACTTATAATTTTATAATACATCAAAGTTATGGGTGGAGTCTAGAATCGAAGGATAGTAATACCGTTTTTCCTTTGCTCATCTAAACCAACCCATAATAAAATAATGCCATTTATTTTTGATGTATCTGTCTTGGTTTGCGTGACTAGTCATGCAGTAGTTTAATATAGACCTTCTTTTTCTGTCCTTTAGTATCTTTTCACATTTAATCAAGTATAATTCTTTTATAAAATCCCAAAGGAAGTATCATGGATAAATTGACACAATACCTTAATGCTCATACCCATGATGAACTACATCCTTCAGAGATAGCAAAGCTTCTTAAAGACTTAGATAATAAAAGTTTTACAGAGGCAGTACAGTTTATCCCTAAAGAACTGATAGCCGATGTAGCACTTGAACTTCCTGATAGATACTTTGAAGATGTACTGGAATCATTTACGCCACAAGAGATAGCTGTATCTCTAGCTGAGTTAGAATCAGATGACCAGACTGACTTTATGCAGGAGCTTGAAGAGCATGATGTGAAGATGGCAAAAGAGGTCTTTGGAGAACTAGACAGCAAATATCAAGCAGACATCTTACAGCTTAAAAAGTACGAAGACAATAAAGCCGGAGCTTATATGCAAACAGAAGTGTATACAGCAGGTTTAGACCAAAATGTGTATGATGTTATTAGGGATTTTGCTGCGTTACGACGCAATGACGAGATAGAAAATGTGCATTACCTTTTTGTCACAGATTCTAAAAAAATATTGCGTTATGGTATAGGCTTAGATACTTTACTTGTATTTAATTTCGATAAAAGCTTGCGAGAAAACATAGAAGAATCCCCAGAAAAATATAAAGCAGTTATGGCAAAAGATTATGATGATATAGCTGAAATTGTACAAAGATTTCAAGAATACGATTTGAACTCCATGCCCATAGTTAGTGCAGAGGGCGTTTTATTGGGACGTATCACTTCAGATGATATTTATGATATTATGAATGTACAGGCAACTGATCAGATGTACCATCTTGCAGGGGTTGATGATGCGGCGGAAGAAGATATCTTCAAAGCAGGAAAGGCACGTGCAGTGTGGTTATTTGTCAATTTACTGACAGCCATTGCTGCCTCTTTGGTCATAGGATTTTTTGAAGATACCTTGCAAAGTATCGTAGCACTAGCTATCTTAATGCCTATAGTGGCATCAATGGGTGGGAATGCAGGTACGCAAAGCTTAACCGTTGTTGTACGACAGTTAGCCCTAGGAGACATAGCAAAACATGATGCATTTCGCACCATCAAAAAAGAGGTCATACTCTCTCTTGTAAATGGTTTTCTTTTTGCTATAATCATGGGCATCATAGCTGCCTTGTGGTTTGACAAAGGTATGCTAGGTGTGGTGATAGGTATTTCGATGCTTATAAACTTACTGTCAGCTGGATTTTTTGGCTCTATGGTACCATTGGTTCTAAAAAGATTAGATATAGACCCTGCCATTGGCAGTACTGTTATCTTAACGACAGTCACAGATATAGTTGGCTTTTTTAGTTTTTTAGGTCTTGCGACCATTATTTTATTATAAGGATTATTTTACTTAAATGGATTTGTTACTTTTATATTTTTTTGCTGCGGTGATTATCTCTTTTGTCTGCTCTGTTTTGGAGTCAGTACTTCTTTCTGTTACTATGCCTTACATTTCTGTACTAGAAAAAGAAAAACCGAAAGTAGGGAGTTTACTTAAATCGCACAAGGTTAACATCAATAAATCTATTGCTTCTATACTCATTTTAAATACCATTGCAAATACCTTGGGTGCTGCAGCTGTTGGTGTTCAAGCAGAGAACATCTATGGCTCTGGTGCAGTGTTGTATGTTTCTATTATTTTAACTTTTGCTATTTTATTTTTCTCTGAAATTATTCCTAAAACCATAGGAGCATCACATTGGAAAGTCTTGGCACCTATGGCAGCGTATTTTATTCAGTTTTTTATATGGATTACCTATCCTATTATCTTACTTACACTTTTTGTAACCAATCGTATTAAAAAAGGTGATGAGGGCATGAGTCTTACAAAAGCAGAACTCATAGAGTCTACGCTCATGAGTGAAGACGAAGGTGTTCTTGACGAGAAAGAGTCTGATGTCATAGAAAATATTTTGCTCCTTGACAAGATAAAAATAGAAGAGATACTTACCCCAAGAACAGTGGTATTTGCCCTTGATGGACGACGAACCATCAAAGACATAGTAGACAATGAATCTGCCATTTTTAAGTTTTCCAGAGTACCTGTTTTTGATGATAATATTGAAAAGATTACAGGTATAGTCATGACTAAAAAGATTTTTAAACAGGCACTGATTGATGACTCTGTGACCTTAGACCGTATTCAAAAAGATATCTATAAAATCAATGAAAACATTCCTGTTTCCATGGCATTAGATTTGTTTATAAAGAAAAAAGAGCATATGTTTCTAGTGCAAGACTCTTATGACCAAACAGAAGGTATCGTAACATTAGAAGATTGTGTTGAAACTATATTGGGTGTTGAAATAGTTGACGAGAGTGATTCTGATGCAGATATGAGAGAAGTAGCTAAACGTAAAATGCGTTTAAAGCGACGTTCAGACAATACTGAATTTACATTAGATTGATTTTTTGGGTAGACCCTTTGATTTCAATGTATTGTTTTATGATATAGTATGTGCTGCATATTTTCCCTTGTGAGATTGTGCAACAACATTTTGTTTTATTTTTGTAGATGATG
>CAZNEJ010000082.1:0-4356 GCA_964571975.1 uncultured Sulfurovum sp.
TCTTCTTGCCACTTGGATGCCAGATAACTTAGTCTCAAGCGGTTACTGTTAGTAGAGCGTATAAGGTTTCTAGTAAGGGGAGAAAAAACATACCCACCATAAACAAAATACCTTGGCATCGTGTCATAGCGTGTGGTTTCCACCAAGTACATATCGTCCGATGTGTACTTAAGTTTTACTTCGACTTTCATAGGTTTTTGATCTCTGATAATATCTAGCTCAACCGTATCTCCCATCTGATAAGCATCTATAAAATGATGAAAATGAGTGTATTCGTGTTTTCTAAACTCTACTGTTCCATCATCTTCCACATTATGCCCATCTACAGTGGTCAATATATCTCCTTCTTGAAGTATGCCTGCTAGAGATGAATTATAAACTACTTTATTGATGAGCTTGCCAGAGGTATTGTCATCTAAACCATAGTAGAGTCTCAAGGCAGGATTTTCTAGCTTTTGTGTACCTAATCCCAAATCTGCAAAACCATCATACTTTCCATCTTTCATGTCTTGTATAAAATGTTTTACCATATTTACAGGTACTAGGTAGCCTATGTTTTGAGACTTGGTAATAACCTGCATTACCACACCTACTATCTTGCCATCTGAGAGTGCTGGGCCTCCTGAATTTCCTGGGTTTACTGCAGCATCTACTTGCACAGCTAAAAACGACTCTCCAGAGTGTGCATAAGTATGATGCTCCACACGAGAGACTACCCCGATAGTAGCAGACAAGGTACTGCCTCCCATTGGGTACCCATAGACCACTATCTTTTGCTCCATTTTAGGTAGAGTGCCAAACTCTAGTGCTTTCACGCCTGAGAAAAAACTTTTCTCTTCCACTTTTAAAAGTGCTAAATCTGCTTGATGAGACACTGCGTATACTTTAGCGATGTAACGTTTACGTTGACCATAACGCTGTACTTCTAAGAAGGACTGATTGGCTACCACATGTGCATTGGTAAGTATGAATCCGCCTTCTATGATAGCTCCAGAACCTGTACTGCTTCGTATAGAAGAATTCCATGGCTCTTGGTAGTTTGGTATTTTTGCGGTAGTAAATATCTTGACGATAGCTTGCTTAGTAGTGCTTTCTTGTTGGGTACTCGCTACTAAAATAAATGTACTCAATATAAAAATAGCTAGGTATCGCATGTTTTATCCTTTAAAATCTTCTGCATCAATGCAGTCTATATTCCTCTTTTGTGCCTCTTTTGTCATCAGCCCTGCTTCTTCGGAAGAGAGTAGGTTTTTGTCTTCATCATAAAGTTTTGCAGAGCATACTCCACAAGAAGGACTTCTATCTTTACCTATAAATAAATCTATTTTGGGCTGAGTGTTGAAAAAGTCTATCGCATATTGGTTAACCGAAAATGTGAGATCGGAAGCATCTAAGTTTGATATGGCTCTATCTCCATGATTCGTACGTAATAAATCCATCGTGGGACGTGGACTTCCAAAGGCATAGTCTTCAGGACAAAAAGGAATGAGGGTATGTCCTTTAAGTTTTTCTAAAAGTGTTTCATTTTTATTGTCTGTAGCGTCATAACGGCACTTTTCTCCCAAAAGACATGCAGATATGGCTATATTTTTTTTACTTTTAAAAGACAAATAACAAGGCGTAAACCCAACCACCTGTTAGCATCGTCAATATAATACCTATAAACGTACGTTGCCCATATATCTTGTGTTCCTGAGAGTAAAGCCCTGGAAGGGTTTTTTGTCTTTTATAGCGCCTTGCATAATAGAGTGTCATCGACCATAAAACCAATGTAATAACAGCGATAATAATATGAAAAATAAGCACAAAAATAAAATAATTATGCCCAACCGAGCTACCTTCTATTAGAATTTTATAACCCCCTACAAAACGCACTCCAAACTCGAAGAATGCCACCACTATCACAGTGACTACAAAAAGTAATTTTTGAACACTCTCGTGTGCCTTATAGTTCTTTTTCTTTGCAAGTAAAATAGCAGCAAAAATCAAAAAAGGCAACAATGCCACAATCACCGACACAATATCCATAAAAAAAGGCGACCTTGTTCCCAAAAAACCTGTTTCAAATAAAAAATCCATACCAACCCTATATAATTATTTTCCTAAGCATATCAAAAATCTACTAACAAATAACAACTGACTTTACTTCTGTAAATTCTTCAAGTGCCCATCTAGGTCCTTCTCTTCCCACACCAGAGAGTTTGGAGCCACCATAAGGTTGCACATCAAAACGAAGTGTAGGGATATCGTTAATCACCACTCCTCCACACTGTGCATCATCTATGAACCTTTGTGCAAGACGCAAGTCATTGGTAAAAATGGAAAACTGCAAACCATAGGGAGAATCATTCATCTTCTCTATGGCTACTTCATAGCTAGGAACGCAAAGTAAAGAGACAATAGGTGCGAACACCTCTTCGCAAATGATTTTCATCTCGTCTGTCACATCACCCATCACAGTAGGAGGAAACATCCCCTCGACTTCATCTCCTCCAGAAAGTACTTTTGCCCCCTCACTCTTAGCAGAATCTATCCATGATTTTGCCCTGTTTTTTGACTCTTCATCGATGAGTGGCCCCATAAAAGTCTCTTCTTCATAAGGAGAACCTACTTTTAGTGTAGCTGTTTCTATAGTCATAAGCTTGGAAAATGCTTCATACACTTCTTCATGCACATAAATACGCTGAAGAGAAATACACACCTGTCCAGAGTTATAAAAAGCAGCAAAAGCACAACGTTTTGCAGCCACAGACAAGTCGGCACTTTTGTCTATGTAAGTAGCTGCGTTACCACCCAATTCAAGACTCACTTTCTTGATACCTGCTTGCTGGGTAATGATTTTACCAACAGGCACGGACCCTGTGAAGCTAATCACTCTTGGTATATCCGATGCGACCATTGTAGAGCCCACTTCAACATCTCCATATAGTACCGAAAGAGCATCTCTATTGGCATATTTAGATTCTATAAATAGTTTTGCAAACATATATGCTACCATAGGTGATTCAGGTGTAGGTTTAAGTACTACCGCGTTCCCTGCACCCAAGGCTGGGGCAATCTTATGTGCAACAAGATTGAGAGGAAAATTAAACGGAGTAATACATGCCACTACGCCTACGGGTTCGCGTCTAAAGTATGCCAATGTTTTTTTACCACTAGGCATAACATCTGTAGGTATAGTCTCACCATGTAAACCAACAAGCTCCATGGCTGTAAGTTTCACTGTTTCCACACAACGTTCTACTTCTATGCGTGCGAAAGAGATAGGTTTTGCCACTTCTTTTGCAAGCATCAAGGCAAAGGCTTCTTTTTGCTCTGCTAGCTTTACGGCTACATCTTCTAGCCATAAAATACGTTGAGACAGTGGCGACTTTGCTGCTGCTATTGCCGCCGATTTGGCAATCTTTAATGCTCTTTGTGTATCTTCTGCATTACAAATGGGTGATTGACTCACCACCAAACCATCATAAGGGCTTTTACGTTCTTGTTGTAAATCTTTATTTTCCTCTTGCGAACCAAAAAATATTTTTGCCTGTGCTATGTCTAACATCTATCGTCCTTGTGTAAAATGAATTTAGATTATAGCAAAATGAAGCTAGAACTCTAAGGTACTATAATCTCCTTCTAAGAAAACTTGATGTATCTTCCACAAAAGTTAGACAAAAATATTATTAAGGGTTAAAATGGATTTTAGTATAAGTTATCATCCCATCTCAGAAGAACAAATGCAACAATGGTACTTTGATGCCTTTGAAGATATAGGCACATGTGCCTCATTGGAACAAAGAATACCCAAGAATCAACTCAAAGAGCATAGCCAAGAAGAGCTAGAAACATACTATAAAGACAAATACAAAACTATGATTCAACGCTCCCGTGAACTAGACTACGACAACTTCAATAAATGGCATGGATACTTCATAGCAATTTCACAAGGGTTTTTTGAAAAGTTTTATTTTGTACAAGGATCTGCACTTTCAAGTGTCATTGATCCAGAATTTCATAAAACCTACGTCACAGACTGGAAAGATGTGATACCAAGTGATTACATAGAAGATTTGCAAGTAAGCAATAAGCTAGAAGGGCCTTTTTCTTCGGGGGTATACCTCGGCCCAGGAAATGTCAAAAAACTTTTAGCTGACTACAAAAATGATTCTGACATAAAAGAACTCCTAGATGAGCAATTTGAAGGCAGGAAAATAGAAGTATTGTTAGCTGCACTAGAATATGCCAGTAAAAATGACCAAGGACTACTTGAAGCCTCAAAGGTCATTGAGCAAAAAGAAGAACTTTTTGAAGAACCTGCATGTTTTAGCAATGTCTTCAACTGTGATGTCATGTCTGCTGCTGTATACA
>CAZNEJ010000083.1:0-4301 GCA_964571975.1 uncultured Sulfurovum sp.
GACCTTCTTTGGCTATAAAGGTTACACGTTTAGTAATCGTCATTGTTTCTCCATTAAGTAACTATAGGAGATGATAACAAAAAGTTGTTTAAAATGTGTTTTAGCTGTAATCTGTATCAAGATAGTATGCCAAGCACAACCGTGAGTACGAGGAAAAATATGAGTATTTTATGGAGGGTTTGACTAGAAGGGAGTTGCATATTTTGTCCTATTGTTGGATGTCTGCTATATTATATATAATTTCTGTTTTATTTTTCTTAGTCTGCACTTCTTCAATACTCAATCCTTCTATAGACAACTTCATAAACGCTTCTATGGAAGTGATGCCTGCTTTGGCTATCTCACGCAAGACAATGCCTCTATAGGCTTTTGCCCAGTGGCTTACTACTTTTTTATTTTTGATGAACTTCAAAGCAGTATAGGGCTTAGTAGGTTTATAAAACTTGTCATAAAAGCCTGCACGCAGGTCCAATAGTTCTTCCTCTTCCAAGTATGCCTCCACGAGATGGGCAGAGTGTTCATGGTAAAACTTTTCTGTTTTGATGTCTGCTACTGCTTCGCCTTGCTTTAGTTTATACTCAGGTATTAGGTCAGAAGCTTTTATAGGACCAAATAAGTTGGAGAAAAGTATGACGTTATCATCTATGTATGTTTGTACTTTTTTATCTAAATTAGTATACCCTAGATACTCAAATGCAACACCCGTGTAGCGTTCTATAGCTTTCATAGTAAGTTCATGAATGATGTCTTTTTTGTGTTTTAGAATATCTGCTTCTTTTTTGATGCCAAACATTTTGGAGAGTGTTTGCATGTCTCCTTGTTGTAGGACATTTGTGTAGGTATGTAAAAGTTTTGTTCTGTGAGGTAGTAGGGATTCAAAAAGAAGGGTGCTTGGATTAAAGGAAAACCCTCCACCTGATTTTTTGGTTTCGCTGGGTGCAAGTAGTATTTTCATGAAGAATAACCTATTTTTTCTTTGTATTTTAGTTAAATTAACTAAAAAAGACAAAGTTTTACAAGTTTTACCAAATATCCTTGACATTTAAAATGTATTTGTCTATAATTCCCGTCCATTTTAAGTGTAATATCTTTTAATGATGGTGCTGGTGTAGCTCAGTTGGCTAGAGCAGCTGATTTGTAATCAGCAGGTCGCGGGTTCAAGTCCCTTCACCAGCTCCATGAAATTTTTATCAGTGTTTGACCAGAAAAAAAAGATTAAACTATTAATATCTTCAGCAGATGGCTCATGTGACTAGTCACATTTCCAAAACTTTTAGTTATTATAATTTAAACATTAATGGTGGGTTACTCAAGTGGCCAACGAGGGCGGATTGTAAATCCGCTGACTACGTCTTCGAAGGTTCAAATCCTTCACCCACCACCATGTAAGCATATGCGGGCGTAGCTCAGTGGCTAGAGTTCCTGCCTTCCAAGCAGGCTGTCGAGGGTTCGAATCCCTTCGCCCGCTCCATGGTATCTATCTGGGAGCTGATGTGAACTAAGTTTACACAACTTCACATTACTACGAAACAAACACTCATAACAATTTATATTATGTAAGTACAAAATTTAATGGCGATAATTTGCCATCTTTAAGCCCATATGGCTCAGGGGTAGAGCACTTCCTTGGTAAGGAAGAGGTCGTGAGTTCAAGTCTCACTATGGGCTCCAGTAACCAAGTATGGACAAAAGTGTTACATAGGTGTAATAGTTCTGTCCATAGTAGGTTAAAGAATATTAAGCAAATTTAGGTATAATACTGCCTTTAAACAATTTTACGCTAGGAGAAATAGCATGGCTAAAGCAAAATTCGAACGAAATAAACCGCATGTAAATATCGGTACTATCGGTCACGTTGACCACGGAAAAACTACATTAACAGCAGCAATTACAGCTGTACTTGCAGTAAAAAATGATACTGAACTTATGGATTACGATGCAATCGATAACGCACCAGAAGAGAGAGAAAGAGGAATTACAATTGCTACTTCTCACGTAGAGTATGAAACTGATAACAGACACTACGCTCACGTAGATTGTCCAGGTCACGCGGATTACGTTAAAAACATGATTACTGGTGCTGCCCAAATGGATGGTGCTATTCTTGTTATCGCTGCGACTGATGGACCAATGGCACAAACTAGAGAGCATATACTTCTTTCTAAGCAAGTTGGCGTTCCTTACATCGTAATTTTCTTGAACAAAGAAGATCAACTTGATGATGAAGACAAAGAAGAGATGTTAGAGCTTGTAGAAATGGAAGTTCGTGAACTTCTTTCTGACTATGATTTTCCAGGTGACGATACACCAATCATTGCTGGTTCTGCATTTAAAGCACTTGAAGAAGCTAAAACTGGTACTCTTGGTGAGTGGTCAGCTAAAATTGAAGAGCTTATGGAGGCTGTAGATACTTACATCCCCGAGCCAGTAAGAGAAAACGATAAAGATTTCCTTATGGCAATCGAAGATATCTTTACTATCCAAGGTCGTGGTACGGTTGTAACTGGTAAAGTTGACCAAGGTAAAGTATGTATCGGTGACGAAGTTGAAATCGTTGGTCTTAAGGACACTCAAAAAACAACAGTTACTGGTGTTGAGATGTTCCGTAAAGAAATGGATTGTGGTCTTGCTGGAGATAACTGTGGTGTTCTTATCCGTGGTATTGAAAAGGAAGCAGTACAAAGAGGAATGGTTCTTTGTAAACCAAAGTCAATTACACCTCACACGCAATTTGAAGCTGAAATCTATGTACTTACGAAAGAAGAGGGTGGTAGACATACTCCATTCTTTGACAACTATAGACCACAGTTTTATGTACGTACAACAGACGTAACTGGTTCAGTTAAGCTTCAAGAAGGTACTGAGATGGTTATGCCAGGAGATAACATTAAAATTAATGTTGAACTTATCGCACCAGTTGCACTAGAGCAAGGTACTAAATTTGCTATTCGTGAAGGTGGTAGAACTGTTGGTGCTGGTGTTGTCAGTAAAATAATTGCCTAAGACTATTGAAGAAACGCTTTTTGAGCAAAGCTCAACAAAGCTACGCTAACGTTGAGTTGCACCTAAAGGTATTTCCTTTGGTCACTTCAGTCTTAGCTCATGCGACTTGTCGCATTGTTCATGCGTTGCTTATTATCATAGGAGATAAGAATGAGAGAAACTGTTCACTTGGGTTGTGAGAAATGTACGAGACGTAATTATCATACAACCAAAAACAAAAAAACAACTACAGAAAAACTTGCACTTAAAAAGTATTGTAAGTGGTGTAAATGCCACACGATACACAAAGAGATGAAGCTGTAATAAAAATGTTTATTGAGACTGCAGATGTAGTCTCAATTTAGGCCAATAGCTCAGTTGGTAGAGCACTGGTCTCCAAAACCAGGTGCCGTGGGTTCGAGTCCCTCTTGGCCTGCCACAAATAAAGGTAATATATAATGGGAAAACTTTCAACATTTATAACGAATGCTCGAACAGAGATTCATAAAGTAATATTTCCAACACAAATACAGGTAAGACAAGCATTTATAGCAGTAATTCTAGTAGTTACTGTTATAGCAATATTTTTAACATTGGTTGACCTTTTGATGTCATCAATTGTATCATCAGTTTTATAGGATAGACAATGGCTTTTCAATGGTATGCAATTCAAACATATTCAGGTTCCGAACTATCTGTTAAAAAGGCGATAGAACAACTCATCGTCGATCATGGTATCGAAGAGAAGGTTGAACGTATTGTAGTTCCAACTGAAGAAGTAATAGAAGTAAAGAATGGTGAAAAAAAGATAACTGAGAGAACACTCTACTCAGGATATGCTTTCGCACATATAGATCTGGATACTGATCTTTGGCACAAGATACAATCTTTACCTAGAGTATCTAGATTTATCGGTGAACAAAAGACACCGACTGCACTCACAGAGTCAGATATCAAAAATATCTTAGACAAGATGGAAAATAAATCTGCACCTCGTCCTAAAGTTGATTTTGAAACAGGTGAAATGGTTCGTATTGTAGATGGTTCATTTGCTAACTTTACGGGCATGGTGGAAGAATATGATCTAAACCATGGCACATTGAAGTTAAATGTATCAATCTTTGGTAGAAATACACCAGTAGAAATACTTTATACGCAAGTAGAAAAGATTATCTAAGAACGCTTAGTTTGCTTCAGAAGTAAAATCTGTGGCGAGTCTCATAATTATAGTCTTTCTTAGGACTTAAAACAAAAGATGTAATTCATACAAAGGAAATTAAGATGGCAAAAAAGATAGCTGAAAAGTTTAAAATGATGAT
>CAZNEJ010000084.1:0-4272 GCA_964571975.1 uncultured Sulfurovum sp.
TACTTCTTACCTCTTACGAGTTTGCCTACCTCAAAGGCATAGATGTTAAAAAGACCAACTACATCTTACTTTTTGCTGTCTCTCTAGCTGTAGGTGTGGCGGTAAGTTTTACAGGTCCCATAGGGTTTATAGGGCTTATCATCCCCCATATACTTAAAAGTATTTACAAGCAAAGTGCAGACAAACTCATAGCTCCTATCTTCTTTTATGGAGGGGTATTTTTAGTGCTGTCTGACCTTGTTGCTAGAAACTTGGGTACAAATAGTGATATACCTATAGGAGTGCTTACTTCATTTTTGGGGGCTCCATTCTTCATATATCTACTTATAAAAGGACGCAAATGAGCAAAGCTCATCTTGCTACGCTAACGCTGTGTTCACTTCAGCAGTGGGCTCTCGTGACTTGTCACTCTATAAAGGACGCAAATGAGCAAAGCTCATCTTGCTACGCTAACGCTGTGTTCACTTCAGCAGTGGGCTCTCGTGACTTGTCACTCTATAAAGGACGCAAATGAGCAAAGCTCATTGTATAAAAGGAAAGCACCATGATACAAACTATCACAGGCAATGACACATTCATCCAAAGCCTCAAAAGCAAATCTGCCACCTTTATGTTGGCTATGAGCAATACAGCCACAGCTAACATAGAAGGCATTAGCCAAGCGGGCATTCCAGGTATGCTACACCTTACGCCTGTGCTTGATGCAGAGTTTGTAGCCACAGGGAAAGTGGCTAGTATGCCAAACATCGCAGAAACCCCAAAGGGCGTACCTACCCCTGCTCTGCTTACTCGTGCAGTACATCTACTTTACCCCTATGCCCATGTAGAGTTTCTTGATTTGGGGCTAGAAATACAGCCAAAAGGTGCTGACCTTAATATTCATCACTTTGACATTTCACCTAGTGCTAGCATCGCAAAGGGTGCAAACATAGATGCTAAAGAAGTCTTTGAAAAAGGTCTCGCCTTTGGAAAAACCTATATGTGCAAAGATGATTATCTCATACTAGCAGAGTCTGTACCCTCTGGTACTACTACTGCCACGGCTACAGCTTTGGCTTTAGGCTATGATGCAAAAGAGCTTTTTTCTTCTAGCTTCAAAAATGTACCCAACAACATACGAGAAGAGACTATCTCCAAAGCCTTAGCATTACTAGAAGATAAAACAGATATATTTGACATCTTGGGTTTAGTGAGTGACAATATGCTTATATTTAACGCAGGGTTCATACTTGGTGTTAACGGACGTTTTCCTATAGTCTTAGCAGGTGGTACGCAGATGGCTTGTGTACTTCTCATCATAAACTCAATCCTTAACTCCTCATCCTTTATTTCTAATTATTCACTCAAAGAGCTAGCTCTTTGCACAACCAAATGGGTAGCAGAAGATAAAAACTCTGACATTAAAGCACTGCTAGAGATGTTAGATTTCCCCATAAATGCTTACTACGCAGACTTTGACTTCTCCCTATCTGAACATCCTGCTCTAAAACTCTATGATGAGGGTGAAGCAAAAGAAGGTGTGGGGGCTGGTGGGGCTTTGGTGTATGGCTATCTTAACGACTTAAGTCAAGAACTCATAACACGAAAAGTGGAAGGGTTTTTAGAGTAAAATATGTCAATTTGACATGCTTTTAACAAAAATTAAAAAGTTGGGTTATAATTCAAATGCAGTTTAACTTGTTGTTTTTCAAAACAACAGCTGGAACTGTTGTTTGTTATTCGCTAGTTAAATCTTAACTGCGAAAGGTGGTGAAAGTAATGAACGACATTATTTTCATTTTGACGGTGATTTTAGCTATCTTACGATGGCTTCATAATCGTTAATACATCTGAGAGAGTTATAAAACTCTCTCTTCAAACATCATTTTAACATAATAAAGATTTAATGTAAAGTACACTATACAAAATGGGATAAATATGAAAACAATACTTGAAACAAAAACCCTCTACTATGGTGGTCAAAAATCAGGTAAAAGCTTCTTAGCAGAACAAAAGGCATTGTTACTTGTAGGAGAACACAAACCCTACTACATCGCAACTTATGACAACAGTTATGGTGATGATGAAATGAATGAACGTATAGAAAAGCATAAGAGCCAACGCAAAGAGAGCTTCATACACATAGAAGAAACACGTTACCTTGATAAACACATAGAAGATAGGCATACCTACCTCATAGACTGTATGAGTATGTGGATACTCAACACTTTAGATGAGGATGAAGAAGTAATTTTAGCAGAAATAGAAGCACTTTTTAAGTCTAAAGCCAACATCGTATTTGTACTTAACGATGTTGGCTCTGGGGTCATACCTATGGACTTAGTTAGTCGCAAGTATGTAGATAGGTCGGGGGTAGTGGGTCAGAGATTGGCTACACTTTGTCATGAGGTTTATGAAGTAAAGTTAGGCTTGGAGATAAAACTAAAGGGGATAAAAAATGATTAAAGAAATCTCTAAAAGTTAATCTGTACTGTCTATAATGGCGTACTCATCTCCATAATACTCTTTGGAAAACTTTAATGCGTCCAGATAATCCTGTCCTCTACCTTCAACCACCACTTTGGTACCTACTCTAGCCCATTTATATAACCTTTGAGCAAATTTGTTTTTTAAGCGTATACATCCATGTGAGGCTGGTTTATTGGGTACATGACCTAAATGCAGAGCTATGCCTGAATTTGTTAATCTCATCATAAATGGCATCTTAGCTCCTCCCTTTGGTTTTGGCCAAAGGTTTGACTGATGATGACGTTTTTTCTGCATAATACTATATACACCAACTGGTGTTTCTCTGCCTTTTTTACCTGAGGAGATACGCCCTTTAAACACAATATTTCCATCTTCTATAGCATACGCTTTTTGCTCTGATAGATCTACAACAATTTCTTTATGTCCAAATAATGAAGTACTTACTAGTATCAAAATCCAAAAATACTTCATTATCTAAAAACTTTCTCTTCTCTTCTAATGGCATAAATTCCTATGATCATCGTAAGTATCATCATTATAAAAAGTGTAGTATTGTTCTGTGCATCCCCTCCATCTGAGGTTTGTGAAGAAGCACATTGCACATCTAGCTTGACAGATGCTTCAGACAGATCCCCATCTTGATTTCTAATGGAATAGACAAAAGAATCAAGTACATGATTAATATCTGGATAAGGAGAGTACAGTACTACTTCTCTTCCATCATTTCCCATAACAATTTCAAGTGTTCCATGTTCTGGCTTATCAATGATACCCATACTTACACTTCCCGTAAAATGATCATTTGACAATACATCTAACACATTTGGACCATAATGTCTTATGATGATTACACCATCATCTACTGCTTCGAACGCTATAGCCTCTGCAGCATCATACTCTACTCTCACTGTAGCAACACTAGAGGTTAGTCCTGTAGATATTTCAGTGATAGTATAAGATATTGGTCTTGGATTACTTATAAATCCATCCATAGGGCTAAATGTTAACATGCCTGTATCTTTATCATATACCCAAGTACCCTCTCCTGCTACAGTGACAGATCCATCTGCATTTAAAGTAGCACCCGCTGGAGCGATAAGCGTTACATTGACATCATCTGCAACCACTACAGAGCCATCTTCTAGTCTATCATTCGCCAATATATCGATGCTGACATCATCACCTATAGTATTGCCAGTAAGGGAGCTATCATCTGCACTACTTGGTGTAGAATCACTGTTATCTAGGTAGTCTGGTATGCCATCACCATCTGTATCTATAGCGTTCCCACCTTCTGCTGTATCTGTTAGTCCATCATTGTCACTGTCATCATCTAAAAAATTATATGTACCATCATTATCTTGGTCAAGTGTGATGCCATATCCAAGAGCCACAGCATTATCCCCTTCATCTGCATCAGAGATGCCATCACCATCTGTGTCTGATGTACCAAGTATAGAGATAGAACCACACAGTGTAGTAAACTCCAAATTAGGCGTAGTATCTACTTGTGTTGGCTTGACAGCCACAATTCCATTGTTTTCCCATGCAGCAAGTTCTTTTATATTACCAAGTCCAAAGTCCCATTCACCATTGATGGTAAATTTTGTGACTTCACGAAGTGTTCCACCATTAGAAGTGTCAAGTAATCCACCAATATTTATCGTATAATTCTGACAGTTCATGTCTTTTATAACGCCAGAGTTAAGTCTTTCTATATTGCCATTACCTATAATAACATCAGCATATAAAGGATGTAAAAACATTAAAATAACAGTAAAAAATAATATTTTAATATGTTTT
>CAZNEJ010000085.1:0-4201 GCA_964571975.1 uncultured Sulfurovum sp.
ACAAATTGCATTTACACTTGAAGATGAAGGAAAAAATAAAGCCAAAGCAGTAGTATCTCTAATCGAGTCCAAAAACCCTTTTGTAAAAGCCCTAGCTTTTGATATGGATTTTGAAGCTTTTAAAGGGATGGGAAATAGCTATGATCTGATACTTGATGCAACAGATAACCTTCCAGTAAGAGCTGAGATAGATGCCTATGCAAAAGAGAATAATACACCTTGGATTTACGCATCGGTTGAAGAGTTTAATGGACAGGTGTGTTTCTTTGACAAGGCAAACTTTCAGGTATTTAACATCTCTGACCATAAACCAGGGGGTATTACTGCAGCTATAGTGATGCATATAGGTGCACTGCAAGCTAACTTGGCACTTCGTTATCTTGCTGGGCTGACTGTGCTAAAAGATAAGCTCTATTATCTTTATTTTAATGAGGAAGGTGAGCTTATCACGCAAAAATTTGGAATGCCAAAAGTATAATATGGCTACAATAGCATAGACATAAAAGGAAAACATATGAAGTTTAAAATAGTACTTATGCCTACAATGATGTTATTTCTTCTAGGATGCACACAAGAAACACAAAATAGCCTTAGTAGGTCACTACAAAACTGGACTGGCACTAACGGTGTATTGGATGTGTATGCTGGAGATAAATTAGTACATAAATTTATCCATGTTGATAAACTTTCAACAGCAACAGCAACGCAAAGTGGTGAATATAGACCCTATCGTTACGGTTATGGGATAGATGATATCAACTTAAATGGCAAAAAAGATGCAGGTGAGAAGAAAGTATATTTTGAATTTTCTGATTATTCTACATCATATATATTTTACGAAAGAAACTAGGGATAGAGATATGAAATTTATAGCAACAAATGAAGCACCCTCTGCCATCGGTCCATACTCTCAAGCAGTTGAGGTAAATGGGATGATATATACTTCAGGACAGATAGCACTTTCACCAGAAGGTGTGATGTCGAAAGAGGGAGTAGAAGGGCAAACGCATCAAGTGATGAAAAATCTTTTTTATGTGCTTGAAGCTGGTGGGTCGCATTTTAATGATGTGATAAAAACTACTATATTTTTAGCAGACATGGATGATTTTGCTAAGGTCAATAAGATATATGCACATTATTTTGGCAATCATAAACCAGTGAGAAGTACTGTAGCTGTAAAAACTTTGCCTAAAAATGCATTGGTTGAGATAGATTGTATTGCACTTGTTGGCACTGACTATAGTTATTAAATAAAATTTTAAAGTAGTTTCGGTATAATTGCAAACTTTTTAGAAAACAATTAGAAATAAAGGGTTTGCAATGTACGCAATCATAAAAGCAAGTGGTCAACAGTTTAAAGTTCAAGAGGGTGATATCATCTGTTTTGATAACATGGGTCTTGAACCAAAATCAGCAGTAGAATTTAAAGAAGTTCTAGCAGTAGACAACGGTGAGTTAACCGTAGGTACTCCATTCGTAGAGGGTGCAGTAGTTAAAGGTGAAGTCATCAATGAAGGTAGAGATAAAAAAGTTATCATCTACAAAAAAAGAAGAAGAAAAGATTCAAAACTTAAACGTGGTTTCAGAAGAAGCTTTACAAGAGTAAGAATTACTAAAATAGCATAAGGAGATATTGATATGGCACATAAAAAAGGACAAGGGTCCACTCAAAATAATCGTGATTCAGCTGGACGTCGTTTAGGCGTTAAGAAATTTGGTGGAGAAGCAGTTATAGCTGGTAATATCATCATAAGACAAAGAGGAACAAAAGTTCACCCAGGTAATGGTGTAGGCATGGGTAAAGACCATACATTATTTGCACTGGTTGAAGGTGTTGTTAAATTTGACAACAGAACATCTAGTCAGAAAAAAGTCTCTGTTATACCTGCATAGTTTCATATAAATCCGAATTTATTCGGATTTACTTCTTTTTATATAATCTTCTATTTTTAACCTTTTCTCGCAAGCATCTTCGGTCTACATTTGTTACGCCCTGAAAACCAGCCATCTGCATAGTCTTTTTTGTTTTTAAAGAACCAATGTGATTTTTTATAGTCTCCTTTGGCAGTAGTACAACCATCTTTGATACCTTTTTTGTAGGTACTAGAAAAGTTTGCACCAAAATAGATACCAGAATGGTAATATCCTCCTTGATCAATAGGTACTTCATTGGGGGCACATGCACTCAAAAAGAAGAGTGAACCGGTAATTAAAATAGACTTAGTATGTGTCATTGTCTTTTCCTTATAATGATTTTATAGATTATAACAAATATTGTTCTTTATTTAGGTATAATCACGTCAATAATGAATGAAGGTTTAAAGATGTTTGTAGATAGTGTAGAACTTCTAATTAGTTCAGGAAAGGGAGGGGCAGGTTCTATCTCTTTTTGGACAGAAAAATTTGTTGCCAATGGTGGGCCCGATGGTGGTGATGGCGGTCGTGGTGCTGCGGTCTTTTTTAAGGTAGACAACAATACGGATACACTTTCTGGTCTTCGTGGACGCAAGCATATGAAAGCCGAAAATGGACAACCTGGTACGGGTAGAAAATGTTATGGTCGCAAGGGTCAAGATATGACTATTTCTGTACCTCCAGGAACAACGGTAGTAGATATGGAAACAGGCGAAGAGCTTATGGATTTGGTCACAGAGGGAGAGATTGTTTTATTTTTAGAAGGTGGCAAAGGAGGGCTTGGAAACATGCACTTTAAATCTTCTTCCAATCAACGACCTACCTATGCACAGCCAGGGCTTCCAGGTATCACGAAGCAGATAAGACTAGAGATGAAGCTTATCGCTGACGTTGGACTTGTAGGTTATCCCAATGTTGGTAAATCTACACTAATCGCAACACTTTCAAACGCACGCCCACAAGTAGCCAACTATGAGTTTACAACACTTACCCCAAAACTAGGCGTGGTACATATGGGCGACTATGACTCTTTTATGATGGCAGATATTCCTGGCATCATTGAAGGTGCTAGTGACGGAAGAGGCCTAGGGCATGAGTTTTTAAAACATATAGAAAGAACGAAAACACTTTTACTTATGATAGATGCAGTAAATTACAGAGAGATGAAATATCAATATGAAACACTGCTCATTGAACTCACGCGTTATTCGGAGACTTTGGCAACACGTAAGCATGCCATAGCCATCACCAAGATAGACTCACTATCGGTAGAGGAAGTCAATGCACTAACAAAAACTTTTTTATCAGATATTGGACTAGAAGCCAACACTGTACTGAAGCAGTACAAAGCAAAAGAAGAGTATCTTTCTTATGGTTTTGAAAAAGATTTTGCTGTGAAGTTGCCAGAAAAGAAGCCACTTTTTGTTTTGCCCATTTCTTCTGTAGCACACATCAATACCGAACCTTTACGTTATGCCATAGGGGATTTTGTGAAAAGCGTAGAAGAAGAACAAGAGGCATAGTATGAGTAATCAACGTATTGTTGTAAAAGTTGGCTCTCATGTTTTAACCGAAAATGGAGATATCGCTAAAGTTCGCATGCTAGCACTGGTTGAATTCATATCTGAACTAAAAACACATGGATATGAAGTGATACTCGTAAGTTCAGGAGCCGTTGCAGCTGGATATACAAAATTACCGCTAGATAGAAGCAAGATAGCCAACAGACAAGCACTAGCAGCCATAGGTCAGCCACTCTTGCTCGCCATGTATCAAGATAAATTTTCTGGATTCGATTTACTTTGTTCTCAAGTACTTTTTAGATCAGATGTATTTGAGTCAGCAAAACACATTAATCATGCCAAAGTAGCCATAGATACACTTTTAGAAAATAACGTAGTGCCCATCATCAATGAAAATGATACAGTGAGTATCGAAGAGTTAGTTTTTGGAGATAATGACAGGCTCTCGGCTCACGTGGCACACCACTTTGATGCAGGATTGCTTGTCATACTCTCAGATATAGATGCATTTTATGACAAGGACCCAAACAGATATGACGATGCAAAACGTCGTGCTGTAGTCACTAGCATATCCAAAGAAGAACTAGAAGCAGACCATACCCCTAACAATGAATTTGCCACAGGCGGCATAGTGACTAAGCTTCAATCTGCTGATTTTCTTATGAAACATGGTAGAGAGATGTTTTTGGCTTCTGGATTTGATTTGTCTGATGTGAGAGCTTTACTTGTGGATGGGGTGCATGTGGGTGGGACGCTTTTTAAAC
>CAZNEJ010000086.1:0-4013 GCA_964571975.1 uncultured Sulfurovum sp.
GTTTTGTTTGGGGAAGTGTCTGAAAATTTGGTTTTGCCTATGGCTTTTCCTGTGAAAAATGCCCCAACGTCTGTGAGTGCAACAGTAGCAAGAAGCCAAAACATTGCAGCTATGCCAAAGTCTTTGTAAAGGATGAGGAAAAAGAGTATACCCGAGACTGGGTAGAGGAAAGGAAGCAGTAGTCTTTTGTCAAAGTTATGAAAGTAGGCAAGGGAAGAAGCAAAAACTACAGCAATAAGGAAGAATAAATCATCAGGATTTGGGTAAAAATAGGCAAGTAACCATAAAAGTACAGCCCAAACATAAGCACCTGATGAGTTAAGTTTAAAAAGCTTCATCGCTTCATGGAAAGCAAAGATATAAATAACACCTAAAAAAGTCCACATGATAAAAAAGCTATCAAGCCAGCCTATAAACCCAACAAGTGCTAGTAATCCTATGCCTGTTAGCCAACGTGCTTGGTAATCTGTAAAAAATTTAGTCATATCTTTTCCTGAGTTCATTATAGGTAGTGATTATATCACGCTTTTTGTTAGATGCGTATTTCAACACCTTCTTTTGTGATGCGAATGGTATCATATTTGTTGTAGAGCACCTTAGAGCCTTCTTGTACTTTTACAAATTTTCGTTTGGTATAGTCTACTTCATAGTCGCCAGGGTTTTTGACTGAAAAATCTACACAAAGCTTGGCTGCAGCGTGTACGACAGAGTCTGGTAAGTTTTGTTTGTCTGTTCGTATGATGACATGAGAAGAGGGTACATTTCTTATGTGCATCCAGAGGTCATTGGCTTTGGCAAGTCCTAAGAGTTTTTGGTTTTCATTGGAGTTGCGACCTACGAGTACTTTATAGTCTTCTATCCAAAAGAGTTCACCCTCTCTAAGTTTTTCTTTCTTACGTTGTGATTTGGCACGTTTAGGCACAAGTAATTCAAGCTCATAAGGCTCTTTGGCTTGTTCTAATGCATAATATATATTGTCGTAAAAGTCTTTTTTACTTTGTAGGTTTTCTTCTTCTATGTGTACATTTTTAGCTTTAGACTTTGCTCGTTTTGCAAGGTTGAAAAAATAATCTGAAATACGAGTTACTTTTATGCCTTTAGGCAAAGTAATACTTACTTCTTTACCCTCAAAGTCAAAGGTTTTTAATGTCTTATCATAAGGTTTTATCTGATAAAGGTTTGCCAAAATGAGGGAGCCATGGTCATTGGCAACTTTGGCACGTTCTGCCAAAGTTTGGGCATTGGGTAATTTTTCTAAAAGTTGGGCAAGCTTTTTTGATTTTTTGGCAGTCACTACAAGCTTTTGTTTTTTAAGTTCTAGAAGTTTTCTAGCCTGTATTTTTGTATAGGTTTCTTCTAGGTACAGGTCAATATCAGGCATTTCTTTGTTCTCTTCTTTTCTTTCAAAAGGAGGGATGGCAAGCAGTTCCATACCTGGACGAATGACACGAAAAGAACTATCCGCATCAATGTGACGTAATGCCTCAATGATAACTTCATTTTCATCTATAAGAATGGCATTGGTATTTTTACCTGTAAATTCCAGTTGTAGGTAAACGATTTTGTCCTTATAAGAACTTTTTGGAGCGATGGTAAAACGTAAAATACGGTCATCATTTGGCACATCTACTGCTATGAGTTTAGAGCCACTTAGTAGTGAGTGTAGTAAGGTGTCAAAAGGTGCATTGTAGCCCTGTAAAGGTCTTTGAGATGCTGCTTTATAGACAATGCTATGTCCTCGTACCATGTTAAAGAAGTAGCTTTGAGACTTGTCAAACATAATTTCTAGAGTATTGTCTTCTATGCGTCTAGCACGGCTGATAAAGGTGAAATCGTTTAGACGTTTGGCGATGGCTTGGAGTTCGTATAGTTTCATAATCTTACTTTATTGTCTGACAAAGTGAATCTTGAATGATTTTTAATTCTTCATCATTTTACATATTAATATTACATATATAGAGCCACTTGCAAATTCCAGAGAAACTCACAATATAAGCTAAATTAAGTTTTCAAAAAATCCTCAAATGCCTCCATAAATGTTATAATTCTTCACTAAAACAACTATAAGAAATCAAGTACACAAAAGGACTTTTTGTATGAAGATTGTATCAAATTTATCTAAAATGTGGCATAAAATCCTCAATATTGAGAACACACTTTTTCCAGCACCAAAATTTAGGGTCAGGTAAAAAACCACTTCTTTTACATTTTCATTAGGCGAATTCGTCCTATACAAGTAGATGCATTGATCTCTAAATTTTAGCATAATTTTATTTCGCTATAATTCGCATAATTATTATGGTGTAATGAAGGACAAGCTATGGCACAAACAATGACAGAAAAAATATTTTCGCAACATGCAGGTCGTGAAGTGAAAGCAGGCGAGATTGTAAGAATAGATATCGACATGATTATCGGTAATGACATTACTACCCCTATCTCTATAAGAGCCTTTGAAGAATCAGGAGCAGAAGAATTGGCAAATCCAGATGCTTTTGCTTTGGTGATGGATCATTATATTCCTGCAAAAGACATTGCTTCAGCAAATCAAGCAAAAATATCTCGAGAATTTGCTTATAAACATGACCTTAAGTACTTTTTTGATGAAAAAGACATGGGTATAGAACATGCCTTGCTTCCTGAAAAAGGACTAGTGCTTCCAGGGGACGTTATCATCGGTGCAGACTCTCATACCTGTACACATGGTGCTTTAGGGGCATTTTCTACGGGTATGGGAAGTACAGACCTTGCTTTTGGGATGATTACTGGTGGCAACTGGTTTAAGGTGCCTGAGACTATAAAAGTGGAACTTACGGGTAAGCCAGGTGAACACATCTACGGAAAAGATATCATCTTGGAGCTTATCCGTCAGATAGGTGTAGATGGTGCGTTGTACAAAGCTATAGAATTTGTAGGAGATGCCATACAACACTTAGGCATGGCAGACAGATTTTCTATCGCTAACATGGTCATAGAAGCAGGGGCTAAAAATGGAATATTTGCTGTGGATGATGTGACATTGGCTTACTTAGAAGACAGAAAAGAAGCCAATGGCGGTCTTAGGGCTGAGCCTAAAATACATGCTTCGGATGTGGATGCTGAGTACTGTCAAGTAATTTCCATAGACACATCGGTACTTAGCCCAGTTATAGCTTACCCATTCTTACCATCCAATGGCAAGCCTGTGGAGCAAGCTGTGGAAGATGACTTGAAGATAGACCAAGTGATGATAGGCTCCTGTACCAACGGACGTATAGAAGACTTACGCATCGCCGCAAAGATTATGGAGGGAAACAGAGTAGCACGCCATACACGTATGATAGTCACTCCTGCTACCCAAAAAATCTTACTTCAAGCACAAGACGAGGGCTTAATGAAGATTCTTATTGAAGCTGGTGCTGTGGTTTCTAATCCAACTTGTGGTGCATGTTTAGGTGGATACATGGGTATCTTAGGTGACAATGAACGTTGTGTTGCAACAACAAACCGTAACTTTGTAGGGCGTATGGGTGCTAGAACTTCGGAGATTTACTTGGCTAACTCTGCCGTGGCCGCTGCGTCAGCCATAGCTGGGAAGATAGTGGACCCAAGGGATATCTAAGAGTCAGCATTTAGATATTATCTTTCCAAAAAATCTTTGATGTTTTTTACTATACCTTCAAGCAGCTTCTGTCTAGCCTCTATACTCGTCCATGCTATGTGAGGGGTGATAAGTAGTCTCTCTTTATGTTTGACTTCATTTAGTCTATTGTCATGAGAAATGGGTTCAGTCTCAAGTACATCTAGCCCTGCATAAATCTCTCGTCTATCAAGCTCAAAAGCAAGGTCTGTCTCATTGACTATGCCTCCACGACCAAGGTTAAGTAGGATTGCTTTATCTTTGAGAAAAGGTAGATTGTTTTCGTTGATGAGATCATAAGTTTTATCATTGAGTGGTGCGTGGATAGAGATGATGTCGCTGTCTTTTAAAATAAATTCTAAGCTTTTATGCGGATAGGCATGGTGTAAGTTTT
>CAZNEJ010000087.1:0-3888 GCA_964571975.1 uncultured Sulfurovum sp.
CGTGCAGTATCTGTCACTTCACCGATAACTGCAACATCTAAACCCCATTTTTCAAAGATGTCGATGATGGCTTGTTCGCTACCCTTTTTTGCACAAATAAGCATACGTTCTTGTGACTCGGAGAGCATGAAGTCATAAGGAGTCATACCCTCTTCACGAGCTGGCACTTTATCTAGGTGCATGATAAGCCCTGCCCCTGTCTTGCCTGCCATTTCAAAAGCCGAAGAAGTAAGGCCTGCTGCTCCCATGTCTTGTATGCCCACTATGAGGTCCGTCTTAAACAACTCTAAACATGCTTCAAGAAGAAGCTTCTCCATAAAGGGGTCGCCTACTTGTACCGTAGGGCGTAGTGACTTTGACTCTTCTGTGAAGCTATCTGAAGACATTACTGCTCCACCTAAGCCATCACGACCTGTCTTAGAACCTACATACATCACGGGATTACCTAAGCCTGAAGCCACTCCCAAAAAGATTTCATCAGACTTCACAAGCCCTAGCGAAAAAGCATTGACCAAGATGTTTCCATTGTAAGACTCATCAAAACTTACTTCTCCACCGATGGTAGGCACACCCATACAGTTACCATAAGAGCCTATGCCGTCCACCACACCACGCACTAAGTGTCTTTGGTATTTGGCTACTTCGGAGTCACCTTTAACTGTACCAAAACGCAAA
Source organism: uncultured Sulfurovum sp. (assembly GCA_964571975.1). GTDB lineage: Bacteria > Campylobacterota > Campylobacteria > Campylobacterales > Sulfurovaceae > Sulfurovum. Next base: position 676 of record CAZNEJ010000087.1, read on the forward strand.
GCATTCATGTTTGCAACAGGTCTAGCACCCATAGTAAAGATATCTCTTAAGATTCCACCCACACCAGTAGCAGCTCCCTGAAAAGGTTCTATAAACGATGGATGATTATGACTTTCCATCTTAAACACAGCAGCCATACCATCGCCTATATCTATAACTCCTGCATTTTCTCCAGGACCTTGTATGACCCATGGTGCCTCAGTTGGAAAACCTCTAAGGTACTTGGTACTTGACTTATAAGAACAATGTTCAGACCACATAGCAGAGAAGATGCCTATCTCCACTAAGTTTGGGTGGCGACCTTCTAAGATACGTAAGATATCTTGGTATTCTTCTTTACTAAGTTTATGTTTTTTTAAAACTTCGTCTAAATTTTCAATCGGTTTTGACATAAAAGCTGTCCTTTTAGCAGGTAATTAAGAGTTATATTTTACTCTTAAAGTACTAAAAATGTGCTGTTTTCACGATATATAAGTTTCTCATTTCAAAATATAAATATGAATTCTTTACAAAAAATAAGGCAAATGAGCGTAGCTTTTCATGTGACTACATACAATACAAAGGCTTATCTGCTAAACATGCAGTCACAAATTGATATTTAAATTAAAACCTATACCCTATATTTAACAAGTCTATGCCTACAATACCTTTTGAATCATTATCTATCCAAATTTACTGTTGTTGTGGTGTCGGTATACTCTTCATATCTTTCCTTGATTCCAATAAAAATGAATATGCTATTTTATCTTTCCCAACTCTTCCATCGGAAAGGAAGCATAATCAAACTGCCTTACATCATCACCATTTGAAACGACTAAGTGCTTATTGTAAGCTATGACATCATAACAATCAATTTCACTCATCGTTATCACACTCTCATCTATATGTACTAGGGTATTGTTATGCTCGTCCTCTGTACTATTGATGTCAAATATTTTCAATCCTGAATCACCATCACATATAAATAGCGTAGTGCCATCTATGCCAAGACCAGTTGGCTCCCACATATCAAGTGTCTTGATGAGCTTTGGTTTGTCTGGGCGTCTTACATCGACAATTTCTAATCTATTTATATTGGAGCGATTGTTCCAACAATCTGCACCAGTATTTAGGGTCACATAGGCTATATCATCTTGAACTACTACTGGGTCACAGCTTTGTGCATGAGTAAATGTGCTTAATCGCGTGGGTTGCGTAGGCACACTGTTGTCATATATATACATACCTGAACTTGCACCTATATATAAGTAGTTTTTATATGGAAAAAGTGTCTCAACATCCCAAGGAAGACGGACTTTGGAAACAGAAACAGGTTCTGAAGCATTTTTAACATCAAATATATTCATTTGACTTTCATTCATTGTATACAAATAGTCTCCAACTAGTGCAAACCTTGCCATGGACCCTGCTTGTCCTTGTGTAGGGCTACTTGATTGCTGACCTGAACCTCCTCCACCAGAACCACAAGCTGTTAAAAAAAATATGAAAAGGGAAAAAATAGTATATTGTTTTAACTTAATCATTTTAACACCTCCACGACTATACCTTTTTCACTATCAAATCCACACTTTGGGCTATACCAAAAATCATGGTCATTGTTAGCAATAACTTGATATGAATCTTTTGGAAAAATATTTTCTTTTTTTGTAATTTTCTTGATATTATCAATATCTCTTATATCAAACACCAGCAAGTCTGAAAAACTATCTGCATATAGATATCCATCTTTTACTGCTACATCCAGATTACCCCATAGTGTAATAAATACTTTATTTATAGGGTCTTTTTTATCACTATTGTCTATGATGTGTATGCCTTTATTTGCCTCATTTATCAAAAGTATATCTCCATACAGATATATTTTTCCTGCTTTATCAATCTGCCTAGACTCATCAATGCTTACACTCTCTTTTAGTTTATCGAAAGTTATATACTTATATTTTTTGCAATCAATATCAGATTGGTGACTTAGATAATCTCCATCACAATCAAAACAACAAGAGTTAAGCACAACAAAACCAATAAATGTAAACATAAAATAATACAATACACGCCTCATAATTCGCATTCCTTATTAGACAATTTAATTTAACAATACCCTCAAAAGATGGATTCGACCATTAAAATTATGAGTTATATTATCTGATTAAAACTTAAATGAAAATAAAAATCATTATTATCATTAAGAAATAGCTTTACATACAAAACTTCGCTTATAATCCTAAACTTTTTTTCTTATATTTCAGAACACGTCCATCGTCATCTGCAAGGTAAACATAGCCCTTATCGTCAAAGGCTATACCCTCCCAATCTCCTTTTCCTAGTGCAACTTTTTGTACTATTATATTTTTATCTAAATCATATTTTACGATCACATCTTCCTTGTCACTTGTCATATAAAGTGAACCCTCATGATAGGTAAGCCCTGAGGTATCTACTATTTTATGTTTTATAATATCTACTATTGCGAAAGTATCAGGTTTCATTTCAACTACTGCAATAAAAGATTTCTTTTTCTTTTTTGATTGCTTGGCAAGATAAAGAAGCTTACCTACCCTAGCAAGACCTTCAATGCCTTTTTTCTTATCAAATAGTTTAATTTTTTTACCTTTATACAAAGTATTTAAAGGTATTTTGGTTTCTTTTCCTGTTTTCCTATCTAAGATAAAAAGACCTTTGTTTTCTATAGCAAATAGTATCTCTTTATCTTCACATATCACAGCTTCAAGATCATAATTTTTTAATTTTACTTTTTTGAGGATTTTACCATTGGTATTTATCTCATAATAAGTACCCTCATCATTCACAACAATGAGTGTGTCAGTATTTTTGCAGTAAGAAATACCTGAGGCCTCAGCTATATGTGCAATGACATTTTCATCACTTTGCACACAAGTGCTTAAGCCTAAAACCATCCCAATGGTGAGTATATAACTTTTCATATTGTATTTTTATCCTATCAATGTATTTGTTTCTGGTATTTGTTTCTGCTATGAATGAAACCAGCTTCACTACAGTCAAAAATTCTTCTTGTTATTTGTAAGGTTTTCTGGAACAACGTGGTGAGACTTGACAGTTTCCCTTTCATTATTTATGGGAAAATTTTAGCTAATTTTAGGATTTTTGTCTTGTGCCTTTGCTACATAATATCGGGCATTTTCTAAGGTTTGGTTTGAATCCCTTCAATAATAACAATGTATTTTTAATATATTC
>CAZNEJ010000088.1:0-3846 GCA_964571975.1 uncultured Sulfurovum sp.
CAGAGTAGGCACAAAACTTACATACATCTGCACAAACATTGGTAGGGTTGATGTGGCGGTTGATGTTGAAGTATGACTTTTTACCGTACTTTTCTTTACGTATATTGTCCGCTAATTCACCCAATGTATAGAGGTCAAGCTCATAAAGGGCTTCACCCTCTTCTTGGGTGAGTCTGACTTTGTTACGTACTTTTTCTACTAAATCCATTGACACACATCCACCGTTAGTTATTTTGGGTATTATAACACTAATAGATTAGGAGTTACTAAGTGGATAAAGTAAAAGCACAAATAGAAGCACTATTGTACGAAAATGCTGCAGACTTTGAGATAGCAAAAGTGTTAAAAGAATACATAAAGCTCTATTTTGAAACACTTGAAGCTACCTTTGCTACGTCTGGAGGAAAAGACTTCCTCGTAAAACACACGAACAAAATAGATAGCATCTTAAAGCTTATCTACAAAGTAGCCCATAGGTCCATGTTTGGTGACTATGCTCCCATGAAAAACTCTATACCCATCGCACTTGTGGCTTTAGGTTCGTATGGCAGGGAGCAACTTTGTGTCCACTCTGACATAGATTTGATGTTAGTCTACAAAGACATTCCAGGCTACAACTCTAAAGAAATGATAGAAAAGATACTCTACATCTTATGGGACACAGGACTAAAGCTTGGACACCGCGTGCATACAGTAGAAGAGCTTTTTGAAGTCTCTCGTACAGACATTACCATAAAAACTGCACTGATAGAATCTAGGTTCATAGAAGGGTCACATTTTATATGGACAGAGACACAAAATGCCATCACACAGATACGCCATGATGATGTAGAAAAATTTATACGGTTAAAATTTGAGGAACAAGAGGGAAAACACAAAAAATACCCTATCACGATGGAACCAAACCTTAAAGATGGTGCAGGTGGATTTAGAGATGCCAATCTTGTGTATTGGGTAGGAAAAGTCCTTTACAACACTGACAACATCAAATCTCTACCCTATGACATAGTAGACCAAAAAGAGTACAAAGAATTTCGTATAGCCTTAGAGTTTTTGTTTCGTGTGCGTTCTGCTTTGCATCTAGTAGCAGGGAGAAAAGAAGATAAGTTACGTCTTGACCTCATCCCTGACATTGCTACCCTACTAGGCTACAAGATGAGTAAACAGGAGCATATGAGATTTGCCTCTAAAGTCACGAGTAGTCTTAAAACCATCAGACTCTACAGTATGATATGGGTCAATACCCTCACGGAAAAATACAGCCAAAAGAATCCAAATAAAAATTACCTCTACCCCAAAAAACAATCTAAAGACTTTAACGTTTTACTCATGCACCTCATTAAAGCCTCCAAAGAACCTTTTTTGGCACACCCTAGTCTTTTACAACAACTGATAAATATAGACAAACCTCATCGTCTTGATGACAACTTATATCGTAGTATCTCAACACTTTTTCGCAGTGCCAACACCTACTCTGTACTCGTGGCTTTATCCTATGCTAAACTTATGCCCTACACTATACCTCCTATGAAAAATGTGATTGACCTACCGCAATTTGATGGATACCACCAATACGCAGTTGATACGCATTCTCTTCGCTGTCTCTATCACTTAGAGAAAATAGAAGACCCATTCATACAAAGTCTTTGGGAAAATCTATCTAGTGATGAAAAACAAATGCTAAAACTTGTGGTTTTTATGCATGATGCAGGGAAAGGTCGTAAGCGTGACCATCATTATGTTGGTGCCTCTCTTTTTAAGATATTTGGCAAAAACCTTGGCATAAACGAGATGCATCTTAGCATGGGTGAGACGCTTATACATTACCATACACTTATGTCTAGTGTCGCTCAACGTGAAGACTTGTACTCTGAGACAGTAGTACTTTCCTTTGCTTCACATTTTAAAACAAAGAAGCTACTAGATATGATATATATATTAACCTATGCCGATATGTCTGGTGTGGGACATGACATCTATAACTCTTTTTCTGCAAAACTCATACGAACGCTCTACAAGCAGTCACTAGATGTACTAGGGCAAACCAAAAGACTAGATGAAGCAGAAAAACGCACAAAAAAAATAGCCTCTATCAAACGTACAAAAGTATTTAAGTCTCTCACCCGCACCCAACAAAACAAGATACAATCCATACCTTCAAATCTACTCTTTTTGAAGTATACACCTAAACGTATATTGGCTATCACCAACAAAGCCTTTGAGACAAAATCTTATACTTATACTATATCCAATGAAAAACACTTAACCATAGAAATTATACGTAAAGAGTCTTTTAACCTTAGTTACCTCTTGGGAAAACTATCTAACATAGATGTAGTAAACATGGACATCTGTAAACTCTTTAATAATCTAAAATATTTCAAAATAGACTTTAGTGAAACTATATCTGAAGAAGAAGTAAGCTTTTTAGAAGAGAGTATAGACAAATCGTTTACTGCCACTACGAATGACAACCCTTTTAAAGCAAGCATACAAAAAGAAGAAGTAGGCATAGACTGTGAACACTCAAAAACCTATGCCGTGATGCGTATCAACACGCAAAACCAAAAAGGGCTACTAGCATACATCATAGACATGTTTGATGCGATGGATATAGACATCGTTACTGCCAAGGTTCATACACTAAAAAACAGAGCCAGAGATATGTTTCTCATCGAGAAGAATGGAAACTTTTGTCATAATGTGGACATTATAATAGAGAAATTAACCAAAGGGTAAATATGTGTGGAATTGTAGGCTACTTGGGCAAAAATGAGAAAAAAGAAATTTTACTTGATGGACTTCAAGAGTTAGAATATCGTGGATATGACTCAGCAGGTATTGCTGTCATTGAAGGCGATACACTGAAACAATTTAAAGCCATAGGTAAACTAACAAACCTTAGAGAAAAGACAAAGTCTTATGCCAGTGAAGGTTTTGGTATCAGCATCGGTCATACGCGTTGGGCAACACATGGTAAACCTACAGAACTTAATGCACATCCACATTTGGGCAAGTACTCCTATGTGGTGCATAATGGTATCATAGAAAATTACCAAGAGTTAAAAAAAGAACTCCAAGAAGATGGGGTAACATTCTTGAGTCAAACAGATACCGAGACTATCGTACATTTATTTGAAAAAAACCACAAAATCAATACTGATGTATTTTCTGCTTTTGAACAAACCCTAAAAAGACTGGCTGGTGCTTATGCAACACTTCTCATAACTGAAGCAGACCCAGATACCATTTACTTTGCCAAACATGGCTCTCCAATGCTCATAGGCTTCAATGGCGATGATGTCTATTTTGCCTCTTCAGATACTCCTATCATAGGTAAAGCTACAGAAGTCTACTACCTAGAAGATGGAGAATATGGATATGCCAAAGCAGGCATACTTAAGCTCTTCGATGCCGATGGAGAAAAAACATTTAACAAACAAGCTCTCACAGCAGACAAGGTATCTGCCCAAAAAGACGGCTATCGTTTCTTTATGGAAAAAGAGATTTACGAACAAAGCCGTGTCATGGGCGAAACTATGATGGGTCGCGTACTTGACCATGGCATAAACTTTGATGAGCTAGATAAGTCTTTTTTTGACGGTATTAAAGCCATCAAAATCTGTGCTTGTGGTACTTCATACCACTCTGCTCTAGCCTCATCATACCTCTTTGAACGTCTTGCAAAGGTGCGTTGTGACATAGAAATAGCGTCAGAGTTCAGATACAAAGAGCCACTTTTGACTTCTGATACTCTCTTTATAACCATCTCTCAAAGTGGAGAGACAGCTGACACACTTGAAGCCCTTAAAATGGCAAAACGTGCAGGACTCAAAAGCCTAAGCA
>CAZNEJ010000089.1:0-3845 GCA_964571975.1 uncultured Sulfurovum sp.
ACTATACACTATTTATTCATAATATGCAATGGAGACTGCAATGTTCTTTTGATAAGTTCTATTGGCAAAGAGAGTATCTCTTGTGCTACAGAAGTTTTGACTATGGGTTTATCCAAGTTTCCAGTTATCTTAAGTCCCACAGTCATACTCTTGTCTTTTCCCATAAGTATATATCCTAGCAAAGGAAGGCTACCTACAAATTTGCCTAGTTCTCTAGCTGTTTGTATCGCCAAATCCATATCGATGGTTTTCTTTTTCATATCTATAACTCCCTTGCCCACTATGGTCGCAGATGTTCCCTTTATATATATAGAATCGAAATGTATTTTGTCTTTTATCATTCTGTACTCTGCCACACCTTCTGTTATTTTAAATCCTTTTTTTGAAAAACCTGGATTACTCAATGTAGCTAAAGCTGGTATGGCATTCATAAAAGCCAATGTATTATTGTATGCTTTAAAGTCACTCATCATTCCACCCTCTATGATGATTTGCCCTTTCATAACCTTGTTTGGGTTTCCCCATTTTTTGAGTGTATAGCGACCTTTTTTTAATCCCTTGAAGCCTATGAGAGGGTGAAGCATTTTATCTTTAACCCGTAAAGCTTTGACAGAAAATACTTTCCCTTTTTTAGAAAATTTAACAATATCACCAGATAAGGAACCAAAGGCCTCTATGTTGCCTTTGGGACTAACCTCTATGTCATAGCTATCTGTAATTAAAGAGTATTTTCCATATCTTAGTTTAGAGTTTTCTCCAAGTATAATTAGCTTTTTTGTTTTAGATTTTTTATTTTTCTTACGCTTACTTTTTTCATGAAAAGATAAAAATTCCTTGAGATCTATGTTTATATTTTTTAGCTTGATACGTGACTTTTTAGAGTTATAATGTAAGCGTTTACCAAAAGCATAGAAATCCACAATACCTTTGAGTACTTTTCCACGAACTGGTACTTTTGTACGACAAGCCCCATTTCTTTCATACAAAAAACAATCATATCTTCGCAATTCTCCCTTAAACGTATACTCTGCACCTTTCTTGACAACGTCTAGTTCCCCATCATCAATATCTATGCTTAAATTCTTCAGATAAGGTTTGATTTTTTTAATGCTACCTATATGTATATGCATATCACTTTTTCTATGTGTTATGCTCAAATCCAAACTAGGCAGGATTATACGTAGATTTTTACTATAATCTAAAGTAAGTGGTAATATCTTGTTTTTAAATACCAAAAACTTCTCTTTGTCTCCTATGCTTACGTGTTTTACTTTGAGTTTAAAGTTAGCTTTTTTGCTTTTTAAATCTATGCTTCCTTTTACTTTCCCATCGTACCATTTCCCTTTTAGATGCACATTATCTAGTGTAACTATATTTTTTTCATAATGCACCGTACCACCACTAACTGGTAACTTTGTTTTACTTATATCTACTATACCTTTTTTCAATATAGCATCTACTACGATACTGTCTTTCTTGCGATTGTCAAATGTTACATTGCCTTTTAAAAGAGGCAGTTTTATATTTTTGTACCAAACTTCCCCTTTTTTCAAATCTACCTTAGCCAAAACTGTTGATTTTTCTTTTGAATTATTGAGTGGTATATCCATTTTTAAGTCTATATTTACCACTTCACCTTTATGTCTCACTGGGATGTTTACATCATATGATTTGAGTATTTTTTGGAGCTCTCTATCAATGGGTGTTTTCATATGCAAGTCTAACTTTAGTATGGTTTTCTTCTCTCCTAGTCCCACAACATCTATCTTGCTACCTTGCATACTTCTTTTTTTATACGCTGGATTTTTCAAATCAAAATGCAAAGCTTTATTTGCATAAGTTAGCAAAAAGCTTTTAGCAAGTACAGGGTCTAACTTCTTTTGATAAAAGATTTTTACATCCTTAAAAAGCATCTCTCCCCTCAAGGTATCGAAGTCAATATTGAAGCTATCCTCTGTGATAAACCCCTGCCCCACAAGAGAGTTCAGTTTATATTCTTTAGCTTGTACTCTATCTACTATCCAAGGATTTAGAGACTCTTTAAGTGTGAAAGAATTTATCAATGTCTTTAAGTCGCTAAAGCTATCACTTTGCACTTTGAAATCAATCTTATTTTTTTCTTTTACTGCAAGGAATTTGCCATTAATATTGTAGGCATTAAAGTATCCTTTTGTTGCTAAAATATCTGTACTCAAGTCATAACTAAATCTACCCTTTATATTGATATTGTCTTTTTTTATATACAACATAGAGACTTCTGCTAAAAGCTCTTGCTCTACTCTATGTATCGTGCCTACAACCTTATAGTCATCAGAGGCTATATGCAGTATTTCATCTACAAATAGCATACTGATGTGATTGTTTTCAAAGCTTACATTACTTAAGTCTATCATCTCAAAAAATGTAAACAGATATTTGATTTTATCGAAGGTTTTATCTATATTGTCAAGGCTTGGTTTGTCTTTATTTCTTGGGATTACTACATTGTCTGCTTTAAGGGTTAGCTTCTTATCCAGTTTGAGATATAATTTCTCAACTTTATATTTACCAAAAACCAATGAATCCACCGAGATACCAATCTTAAGCCAAATAAAAAGAGCTACAAATATGAAAACCAAAAATAACAATGTATCTCTAAGTATCACATGGATGACATGGGCAGTATGGGTAGAAAACATTGCACTAGCTTTTATCATCTCTTTTACCTTTTATACAACACTTCCTGTGCAAACAAAAAAACAACTCTCCATCCCTGTGGGTGCTACAAGTAAAACTATTATATCACAGCTGAACACAAGAGGCTATGATGTGGGTTTTATAGATACATTTATTTTGTCTAAAATGAGTAAAAATAGAAAAGGTCATATAAGAAAAGGTGAGCTTAAATTTAGAGAGACTGTATTGAATCGTATTGATTTCCTCTATGCCCTCACTAAAGCCAAGATGCCTCTATTTAAAATCACCCTTATCCCTGGTGAGACTACTGAAATATTTCTAGGACTAGTAGCAGAAAGATTAGGCATAAATCAAAGCAAGCTTTTAACTGCTTATGAATCACAATCAAAATACCCAGAAGCTGGAATTTCTGCCGATACCTATCTTGCTCCAAAACATATGAATGAAGAAAAACTTATGAAATTTTTACTTGCAAGTTCAGAACGAAAATACAAAAAACTCTCTACTGAAGCTTATGGAGACTATAACCAAACAAAGTGGCTACGCATACTTACTATCGCTTCCATCATCCAAAAAGAAGCTGCCAACAACAAAGAGATGCCACTTGTCTCCTCTGTCATCTATAATCGTCTTAAAAAGAACATGCGACTACAGATGGATGGTACCCTAAACTATGGAAAATACTCACATATCAAAGTCACACCCAAACGTATAAAAACAGACATGAGTACCTTCAACACCTATAAACACAAAGGCTTACCGCTCTCACCCATTGGCTCCGTAAGCCCCATAGCCATAGATGCTGCACTGCATCCTGCAAGCACAGACTACCTCTACTTTATGCGAAACAAAGATGGAGTACATGACTTTACTGACACTTTTAAGAAGCACCGTCAAAATATTAAAGAAGCTAAGTAGCTACTAAGATAACAAAGGAATGATGATAGGTTCACATGTATAAAATTTGTTGTTTCAATGAATCCTATACAAATATAGTTTAGTTTTTACTTTGATAACTTGAATATTCTTTTCAAAATACTCAAATGATCCTACAAGATATCCCTATCTAAAAACAGCCTTGTTGACTAAGCTGTTTTTTATAGGGTGTTTTTATTTAATTAAAGATTATTGTATTCAATAACTTCTGTGTCTTTATTGTTAGCAACGCT
>CAZNEJ010000090.1:0-3820 GCA_964571975.1 uncultured Sulfurovum sp.
AGATAGGTATAGGCAAGGGAGACTCTAAGATAGTACCAAAAGCAAGGCTATCTGTTTATGAAAGGGAGAGAAGCTTGTGTTACTTTTGGAAGGTGAACTAGAAGTTGATGAGTGGCCGAAAATTGGAACGGGAAAGGCTGATTTTAAGGGGATCAAGAAAGTGGAGAAGGAGTTTAGTTATGCTTAAGCAAAACCCCATGACAAGGCTATATACACTTGTGAGTTTAAAGCATATTTTACTTTGAGTAAAGAAAAAGGGAGCAATATGCAAAAAGTTATATTCTTTGATGGGGCATGTGGCTTATGCAATACGTCCATTGAGATGCTCATTAGACTGGATAAGCATAAGACCTTTAAGTATACTTCCTTGCAGGGGGAGTATGTAAAAACCTTAGATATTGAAGAAGAATTAGATAGTATTATATTTGATGAAGAGGGTATGCTTTACTACAAGTCTACAGCTATTTTAAGGATACTGAGAAGCTTAGGCGGCGTATGGGTTCTAAGCAATATTTTTTACATCATTCCGCGATTTTTAAGAGATTTTATCTATGATGTCATCGCGAAATACCGATATAAACTTTTTGGCAAAATACACAGTTGTCGCATGCCAAATAAAGGCGAAGAAAAACTCTTTATAGACTAAAACATTTAAGTCAAAAAAGACTATGATAAATTTATAATAATTTTAAGGACATTTTATCTATGGACAAACGAAGTAAGCTTTCCAAATTACTCAAAGAGCCTCTTTTGCATTTTTTACTTATAGGCGTAGGACTGTTTTTTCTTTTTTCACAACTCAATAGCGAGGAAGTATCTAGTAGTGAAGACCCGATTGTCATGAACAAATCTAAAATGGAAGCACTTGTTGATGTTTTCATGAAAGAAAATAGTGTAGTGCCAACAGACAAAGAGATACAAAAACTTGTAAAAGATGACATACGAGAAGAAGTGTTGTATCGTGAAGCTCTTGCCATAGGACTGGACAAGGAGGACAAGGTTATACGCCATCGTTTGGCACAGAAGATGCAGTATCTCTTTGAAGATGTTGCTATGTTGGATGAGCCTAGGGCTGAGGAGCTAAAAGTTTTCTTTGAAAAAAACAAGACTTATTTCAAGCGCGCAAAGGGTACTGAAGCTTTAGAATACAGCAAGGTGAAAGAGCATGTGAGACGTGCGTGGTTAGCAGAAGAACAGCAAAAGGAAAATAAAATATTTTATGAGGATTTAAAAAGTCGCTATGAGATTGTGTTGGACGATGAGGTTCGTAAAGCCTTGGATGGGAACGTTGTAAAATAATGAATGCTATAAGGTTTTTACTCCTGATATTTATGTGTGGCACCTTTGCTGCGGCAGATGAAATAAAGCTTGCATACCTAGAGATAAAAGAGAGTAGCCCAGAGCATTACACTGTGCTACTGAAAACACCCACTAGAAAGACCCAAAAGCTAGCAATAAAGGTGTTACTACCAAAAAGCTGTAGTTTAACCTTGGCTAAATCAGTTCAAATACTAAAGAGTGCGTATGTAAAGAATTGGCAGATGAAGTGTGTTGAAGGCTTAACAGATAAAACGCTGATTATTGAAGGTTTGAAAGCTACAGGCATGGATTTGCTACTACACTTTGAGCTTCTTTCTGGTGTATCTCACTCAGTAATGCTTAGTCCCTCAAAGCAATCATATCTTGTACCAAAGGCTGCATCTTCTTGGCAGATAGTTAAAACGTACACATGGCTAGGTATCACACATATCTTACTAGGTTTTGACCATCTTCTTTTTGTTTTTGCTCTACTGCTGTTGGTTAAAAATATGCGTCGTTTACTTTGGACAGTTACTGCTTTTACCTTGGCACACTCGCTCACAATGGTAGTAGCAACGCTTGGGATAGTTACTGTCCCACAAGCACCAGTAGAGGCTATTATCGCGTTGAGTATCCTCTTCTTGGCTATGGAAATCATACGTGAGAAGCAGGGAAATATAGGTTTAACTTCACGTTACCCTTGGGTTATAGCTTTTGTTTTTGGACTGTTGCATGGCTTTGGTTTTGCAGGAGCACTAGCAGAGATAGGGCTGCCACAACAAGCCATTACGCTTGCACTTGTTTTCTTTAATATAGGTGTAGAGGTAGGACAACTTGCGTTCGTGCTAACCGTGTTGATAATTACAGTGCTGCTACGGCGTTTTGATTATCCTGCTTTGCTAGATGGGATAGAAACAGTCATTGTCTATATTATGGGCGGGGTGTCTGCTTTTTGGCTCATAGAAAGAACGATCTGCTTTTAAAATGCTACCCTAAAAAGGGTAAAAAATAGGTATAAGTACCGTAGCCATCGCCCAAAAAAGTATGTTTAGAGGTGTTCCTATCTTGACAAAATCCATAAATGTATAGTTCCCTACACTATAGACCATGGTGTTGGTTTGGTATCCTATGGGGGTAAAGAAGGACGCAGACCCTGCAAAAGCCACAGCCATTAAAAAAGGAATAGGGCTGATACCCAAGATGGTTGCCGTAGATATGGCAAGAGGAGCAAGTAAGGCTACAGTAGCAGAGTTGGAGAGTATGCCTGTAAGCAAGGTCGTGATGAGGTAGAGTACTGAGAGTAAAACATAAGGGCCATAGCCTGCGATGGTGTCTGTGAGAAACATGGCTATTTCATTGGACAAGCCACTGCTCGTCATGGCCTTGCCTAGGCTTAGTGAGCCTGCTAATAAAAAGATGACCTGCCAATCGATAGACTTGTATATCTCTTCCATAGTCAGCACTTTTACTATACTTAGCACGACAATACCAGACAAGGCACCTATCATAATAGGCACAGTATTGCTAGCAGACAATGCTACCATGGCAAATATAGTGCTCAAAACAATAAATAGGCTTCTTTTGTTTAGAGGTTCTATGGGTACTTGATCCATGATGATAAAGGGGTTTTCTCTTGATCTTTGATGCTCTATAATGGCTTCATATCCTTGTTCATTTGTCTCCAAAAGCAATACGTCTCCAGCCTTAAATACAAAACTTTGAAAGTCTTTAAACATTTCTTTCCCCCTGTGCCTTACGGCTAGTACATTAGCATTGTATTTTTTTAAGAAATTATCGCTACTTAGTTTTTTTTCTAAGATACTGGCTTTGTTGGTAAGTACGATTTCTATGAGTCTTGTTTTTTCATCTGGGAAATGGTTTGTTTTTAAAATCCTATCTATGTCTATGTCTTCATTCTTTAATAGACTTCTTATTTTCGCTCTATTACCTCTTAGTAGCAAGGTGTCATTTTTTTGTAACTTAAAATCTTTATTTGGGAAATGAAAGACTTCAAATCCTCTTTTTAGAGACTGTATAATCACACTTGATTTTTCTTTTTCTAAGATTTCTTCTATAGTATCAAGCTCCTTGGGCAAGTCTTTGTTGATGATTATTTGTGTTGTGTAGTCAGAAATCTCATTACGTAAGTCAAGATTTTCTGTTTTGTTGTCTGGCAAAAGTTTTCCTGAAAATAAAAATAGATATAAAATCCCTGCAAACATGAAAGACAAACCTAGAGGAGCCATCAAGAACATGGAAAATGGCTCTATACCATGATCGGTGGCTATGCCATTTACCAATAGGTTTGTCGAAGTACCTATGAGTGTACATGTGCCTCCAAAGATAGAGATGTAGGATAAAGGTATTAAGAACTTTGAAGGAGCTAAGTCTGCTCTTAGGGCTGATTTTTTTACCAAAGGTATAAAAGAAGCTACCACAGGAGTGTTGTTGATAAACGCAGAGATAGCACCTATAAAAACAGAAAGTCCAGCAAGAGGCAAGAGTGCTCTTTTTTCTAAGA
>CAZNEJ010000091.1:0-3673 GCA_964571975.1 uncultured Sulfurovum sp.
ACAATGATAAAAAGCATCCTCAAAGTTTTCGGCACAAAAAACGACAAAATAGTCAAAGACTATCTTAAAAAAGTAAAAAATATAAATGCTCTTGAGAGCCTATACGAAGCTATGGATGACGAGGCACTAAGATCTGCCTTTGACAAACTAAGAAGCACTGTAGTAGCTGGCGAAAAAACACTTGATGCTGTACTCTATGAGTCTTTTGCTATCACTAGAGAGGTGGCAAAAAGAACACTAGATATGAGACACTATGACGTGCAGATGGTAGGGGGCATGGTACTCAACGATGGAAACATAGCAGAGATGAAAACAGGAGAAGGTAAAACACTTGTAGCAACACTTGCTGTAGTACTCAATGCCATGGAAGGTAAAGGTCTACACATCGTCACAGTAAACGACTACCTAGCAAGTAGAGACAGTGAAGAGATGCGTCCTCTTTATCAGTTCCTAGGCTACACTGTGGGTTGCTTGACTGCCGATATATATGATGACATGGGCAGAAAAGCTCAGTACGCAGCAGACATCACTTATGGTACGAACAACGAGTACGGTTTTGACTACCTACGTGACAACATGAAAGTGCGACTAGAAGAGAAGGCACAACGTGAGCATCACTATGCCATCATCGATGAAGTAGACTCCATCCTCATAGATGAAGCTAGAACACCACTCATCATCTCTGGACCTACGCAACGTGACCATAATCATTATGCAAAAGCGGACGATATAGCAAAAAAGATGGAACGTGGAGAAAAACTAAAAACAAAGGCTGGCGAACCAGAAGAAACTACAGGCGATTTTGTAGTTGATGAAAAAAACAGATCTGTTGTCATGACAGAAGATGGACTTCAAAAAGCCCAAGACCTATTTGAAGTAGAAAACCTTTACAACTTAGAAAATGCAGCACTTTCTCACCACCTAGACCAAGCGCTCAAGGCACATTACATATTTGTAAAAGACAAAGATTATGTAGTTCAAAACAATGAACTCATCATCGTAGATGAGTTCACTGGTAGACTATCTGAAGGACGCAGGTACTCCGAAGGCTTACACCAAGCTCTCGAAGCTAAAGAAAGTGTAGAGATACAAGAAGAGTCACAAACCTTAGCAGAAATCACTTACCAAAACTACTTTAGAGCCTATGGAAAACTAGCAGGTATGACTGGAACTGCCCAGACCGAAGCCACAGAATTTTCACAAATCTACAACCTAGATGTTATCTCCATACCTACCAACGTACCTGTAGGACGCATAGATAAAAATGACCTTATCTACAATACAGAACGTGAAAAGATGGACGCGGTAGTAAAGCGTGTAAGAGAACTCCATAAAAAAGGTCAACCTGTACTCATAGGTACAGCTTCCATAGAAAAATCAGAGATGATAGATGAAAGACTCAAAAAAGAAAAAATCCCTCACAACATGCTTAATGCCAAAAACCATGCCCATGAAGCAGAAATCATCATGAATGCTGGGCAAAAAGCAGCAGTTACAGTGGCTACAAATATGGCAGGGCGTGGTGTAGACATCAAGATAGATGATGAAGTCAAAGAGCTGGGTGGACTGATGATATTAGGGACCGAAAGACATGAAAGTAGACGTATAGACAACCAACTACGTGGGCGTTCAGGTCGTCAAGGTGACGCAGGAGAAAGTCAGTTTTTCCTTAGCCTTGATGATGACTTGCTTCGTATATTTGGTGGGGACAAAATAAGAAACATCATGAACAAGCTGGGCGTTGAAGATGGTGAGTATATAGACTCTCGTATCGTAACTCGTTCAGTAGAAAAAGCACAGAAAAAAGTAGAAAACCAACACTATGAGTCAAGAAAACACATCTTAGAATATGATGATGTAGCAAACCACCAACGCAAAGCTATCTATACATTTAGAAATCAATTACTTGACCCCAAGTTTGATATAAGTGCCAAAATCAAAGAAAACCGTGAGGAATACATAGCTTACCTCATAGCAGAAGCAGATATACTCGATGGCATGCCTATAGAGGACTATGACGTAGGGAAACTCTCTGCACACATCAAAGAAGAGTTGCATATAGAGCTGTTAAGCCAGCATCTAAAAGGCAAAGAAGTAGATGAGATGGCTACCATGATACGTGACATGATGGAAAACCTCTATGAAGCCAAAATGAAACCTGTAGATACAGAACAGCGTCAAGAGATAGAACGCATCTTATATCTACAAGTACTTGACCCTCAGTGGAGAGACCACCTTTACGAGATGGACGTACTCAAAACGGGCATTGGGCTTAGAGGGTACAACCAAAAAGACCCACTAACAGAGTACAAACAAGACTCCTATAAACTATTTATGGATCTCATTACCCGTATTAAACTAGAAGCAGTAAAGGTACTGCAACTCGTACAGCTAAACTTTGACTCCCCAGAAGAAGAAGAGGCTGCAGTAGAGCAGATAAGAGAAGAGCTGGAGTCTAGCGTACTAGATGCTACACTAAGTACAGATAAAACAGCGGGCAATAAAAACATGCCACAAACAGCAAATAAAAGACCAAAAAGAAATGAGCCATGCCCTTGTGGTTCTGGCAAGAAATACAAAAGTTGTTGTGGTAAAAGTGGTCCTAAAAAAGGCTTATTAGCATAATGCGAAGTATCGCTTCTGCTAACAAAGAATTTGTTAGGCATATCATCAAGCATTATCTGAAGTATGATAAAGAAAACCCTTTCATATTTATCTCTGCGATGTTGGCATTTTTAGGCATTGCTGCGGGAGTTATGGTACTTATGCTTGCTATGGGAATCATGAACGGTACGCAAAAAGAGTTTACTAAAAAACTCTTTGTTATGAACTACCCACTTACCATACTTCCCATAGAGGAAGAAGCGGTCAATGATACACTGATAAAAAAACTCTCACAAAAGTTTCCTCATCTAAAGTTTAGTCCTTACTATACTACTCAAGTCATAACTAAAAATGATGGAGCAGTGCAAGGTTCTTTACTATATGGTGTAGACTATGAAAAAGAAGCTGCATTAAACAACATCTTCAAGGCAGCCAAAGGAACAAGCAAAAGTAAGTTTCGTGTAGTCATGGGGGAAGGTCTATCTTTTGAAATGAACGCTCCCAAAGGTGAAAAAGTTACCCTATACTTTTCAGAACAACAAGCTGTAGGTTTTGGTACCATGCCCCTACAGAAACGCTTCGTGATAGATGGTGTTTTTAAGTCTGGACTCAAAGCCTATGATAAAGCCATCATGTACACATCATTGGAAGCATTTCAAAAACTTCTAAAACGTCCACATAACTCTTATGATGGTCTACATATCTACACAGAAGAACCCCTAGATGAGATAGAAGATATCAAGGCTATACTTCCTAACAATGTAGCTATAGAAGGATGGTGGCAACAAAATGGTAATTTTTTTGCCGCTATGGAGATGGAGAAAAAAGCCCTTTTCTTGGTATTGTTACTCATTATCCTGGTAGCCTCTTTAAACATCATCTCGTCCCTACTCATGACAGTTATGAGCCGCAGGTCAGAAATAGCCCTTATGCGTACACTAGGTGCTACAAAAGCAGAGATAAAATCCATCTTCTTTAGGTTAGGACTCATTATAGGTTCGGCTGGTATAGTAGCAGGTACATTGCTGGGTGGTTTGGGGATTTGGGTACTTAAAACTTTTGACATCAT
>CAZNEJ010000092.1:0-3650 GCA_964571975.1 uncultured Sulfurovum sp.
GCTGCTGAAAAAACAGGTATGAGACTTAAAATGATTTCTAACAGAGGTCTAAAGTGTTATCCAAATGGTCACCCAGAGACTTTCCTTACAGATCACTGGAGATGTAGATACTATGCTACAAATCAAGGTGATATCCTTACAAACGGAAACATCACAGAAATGATGAATATCATTACTACACTTGATGGTATTGAAGTTATTAAAACTGAAAACCTTTACAAATTAGAGGGTGAATTAGCTTACTCTCTTGGTCAAGGCGAGTAATACTTTTACAAATTATCCTCACATTTTGTGGGGATAAATAATTTTTTACCAAGTAATTTTTTGTATGATAATAAGTGATTGTTATACAAAAAACTATAAGGAACATAATCATGATTAAAAAAATAAGAAAAATCCTCATTGCAAACCGTGGTGAAATAGCACTTCGTATTATCAGAGCTTGTAAAGAATTAGAGATTACTTCTGTAGTAGTATATTCAAATGCTGATACAGAAGGTGTATGGGTCAAAACATCTGATATTTCCATAGAGATGGAAGGGCATCCTGTAGAAGTGTATTTAGATTATGATAACATTATCAAAATAGCACTAGAGAACAAATGTGACGCCATACACCCAGGCTATGGCTTCCTTTCTGAATCTGCTGATTTTGCCAAAGCTTGTACTAAAAGTGGTCTTATATTTATCGGTCCAAAAGCAGAACACATAGCACTTTTTGGAGACAAAATCGCTTCTAAAAATGCTATGAGAGACATAGGTGTACCTGTGATTGAAGGTACAGAATCACCTATAACAGATGTGGCTAAAGCACAAGCATTTGCAAAAAAGATTGGTTTTCCTGTTATGATTAAAGCTGCTTTTGGTGGTGGTGGACGTGGTATGCGTATCGTAAGAGAAGAAAAAGAATTTAAATCTCTTTATGATGCAGCACAAGCAGAGTCCATCAAGTTCTTTGCCAATGGTGACATGTTTTTAGAAAAGTTTGTAGAAAAACCTAGACATATTGAAGTACAAATCATAGCAGACAGCCATGGCAATGTGGTGCATTTAGGAGAGAGAGATTGTTCCATACAAAGACGTCATCAAAAAGTGATAGAGATTTCTCCTTCTCCACTTTTGAGTGCTGCTGTTAGAAAAGAAGTGTATCGCATCTCTATAAAAGCAGTGTATCGCTTAGGGTATGAGAGTGTAGGTACTATGGAGTTTTTAGTTGACGCAGATGACAACATCTACTTTATAGAAATGAATACACGCGTACAAGTAGAACATCCTGTATCTGAAATAGTCTCAGGCGTAGACATCATACAACGTATGATACAACTAGCAGAAGGAGACAAGCTACACTTCTTGCAAGAAGAGATTAGTTTTAGAGGCTATGCCATAGAGTTTCGTATCAATGCAGAAGACCCAAATAACAACTTTATGCCATCATTTGGTACTGTAGGAGAATACCTAACTCCAGGTGGACCAGGGGTACGTTTAGATACAACTATCTATAGTGGCTATACCCTTCCCTCAAATTATGATTCTATGGTAGGAAAATTGATTGTATGGGCGCTAGATTGGGAAGGTGTTGTTAAAAAAGCAAGACGTGCTTTAGACGAATATACGATTGAAGGTATAACTACTAATATTTCACTGCATAAAGACATCGTAAATGATGACGATTTTATCGCTGGTAAGTTTGACACTTCTTTCCTTGACGAACGTGTAGATGAATTTGCTCTCATTCATACATTGGCTCCTACAGCTTCTCAAGAAAAAGGCGTCAAGTCTTTCTTTTCAAATCTCATGCAAAAAGGTTTGGTTTCTGATAAGGGTGACTTTATATAGCCATTTGGCTATACTTTTTGACTCTCTATCATCTCCACAAACAAAGATGCAGACTCTTCATACATGTCAAATATCTTATTTGCTCCTGCTAGATAAAGTTTTCTATTGTCCAGTTTACTGTGCGAAAGTGCCACGATAATAGACTCAAAACCTTTAGATCTAAGCGTGATACTGTAGTAAACATTGAGTGCCTCATCTTCCATACCACACACCGCAATAAAATTTTGCATCTTTGGTACCTTCATTTCTTCTGCGTTCATCATAGTGATGTTCTTAAAGCCGTCATTTTTAGCATCTTCATAACGCCTAATATTACTCTCGTATATACCAATTTCGATACTTTCTTTCTTTAACATTTTACAAATATGACTGCTCTTATTTGTATAGCCAAAAAAGATTATCTTTTGATTATGCTGAGCACTCTGTTCTTTTAAGTACAAAAAAGCTTTTGTATCTATGACCTCATAAGGCTCTATCATGGCATTAACTTTTGTAGCTTCATACTGGGGCTTGAGATGCACATCATTCATACGAGCATACACTACAGACTCTGGATAGATACTCTTAGCATTCAATATGAAGTAGATATTGTCAATGTCAGAAGATGTCAGTGTCAGCATCGCTGCGATGTTGTCCCTATCATACAGCTCCCTAATAAGCCTTTCAGAAGAACCATCTGCACGTATGACTTTATATCCATCCTCCAATGCCATGTTTGCTTTTTTCTCATCATTTTCGATGATAACAGGTTCATACCTTATGTGCATTTTAAGTTTTTTAGCGATAGTCTCTCCCAAGTACCCATAGCCATTGATGACTACAACGTCTTGCATGCGATTGACATGGTTAATGCTGTCTTGATTACGTAGCTCATCAAAACGTTCTGAAAAAGCAGATACCATCACAGAAGTTACAAATGAAATCATAGCAATCCCAAAGACTATGCCAAACATGGAGACTATTTTCCCCATTTCTGTCACCGGAGAGATGTCTCCATATCCTACAGTAGATATGGTGACCAACGCCCAGTATATAGCGTCTAAGTAAGAACCCAACTTATCGTTGCTCTCATATTCTAATAAATAAAAGATAGACCCTAGAGTAAAGGTAATAGCAAAAAGCATATAGCCCAAAAATATAAACTCAAAACGCTTTTTAAGTAAAGCATCAAACAGTGAGGAAGCACCATGCATATAGTGGTAAATCTTAAGTAACCTCAAGATCCTGAAATCTGGGAAAATAGCAACAAAATCTATGAGTGCTGGCAAGGATAGCATATAGCGTAACTTTGCCTTTATGATAGGCATATAGCTTTTGTTTCCACTTTCATGTTGAATCAAAAGCATTTTATGCATATCATGACTAATCCATAAACGAAGCAGATACTCTAAAGCAAAAATGGAAGTAACTACATACAAGTCCAAATAAACAAACCACTCTGGTATTTTTCCTGATTTTTCTAGTATCAATATGCTTATAGAAAGTACAATCAAAAGTACCATAAAGGCATCAAAATAACGCTTGTATGGGTAGTTTACATCATTTAAAAGTGAACGAAAAAATGACTTTGTTTTTTGATATTTTTTAGAGTTGTCTATGCTTTCAGAGAGTTTTAGTATAAAATTATCCATATATTCTTCCTGTATATCTTAACCTAATCTCTGCTTCAGCAGCTCATTCACTTTTCCTGGGTTTGCAGACCCTTTACTGGCTTTCATAGTCTGCCCAACAAAGAAACCAAAGAGTTTATCTTTACCACTTTTATATTGCTCTACTTTGTCAGGATTTGAAGCTAGTATCTCATCGATGATAGTA
>CAZNEJ010000093.1:0-3635 GCA_964571975.1 uncultured Sulfurovum sp.
AACTAGAACAAGAAGAACGTTTTTCTCAAGAATTGCAAGAAAAAGGTAAAAAAAGCAAAAAAGTTGAAAAAGGCAAAAAAAGTTGAAAGTGTGATTAGGGGTGTAGATAAGAAGATTGTAACACTACACAAGGAAATAAAATAATGAAAAATGTAAAAATATGGCATAACCCAAGATGCTCTAAATCAAGAAATGCTCTAGTACTTTTAGAAGAAGAAGGTGTTGAGGCAGAGATAGTAAAATATTTGGACACTCCTCCAAGTAAAGAAGAACTTGTGGAGATGTTAAAGATGTTAGGGCTTGGTGCTAGAGAGCTTATGCGTACAAAAGAAGCCATTTATAAAGAACTTGGACTTAAAGATGTGAATGATGAAGATGCATTGATTGAAGCGATGGTGGCTAACCCTAAACTCATTGAAAGACCTATAGTCATCAAAGATGGCAAAGCTGTTATAGGTCGTCCTATAGAAAATATTATTGAACTTATCAGATAATTTGGGTAAAATCCTGTTCATCATAATACATAAGGAAAATACTTGCTTAGTACAGTAAACTTAACACAACGATACGGAAAGAGAGTACTCTTTGATAAAATAAACATGACTATGGATGCAGGGAAGCGTTATGGGTTTATAGGAGCAAATGGGGCAGGGAAGTCAACATTTATGAAGATACTCTCTGGCGAATTAGAACAAAGCGATGGCGAAGTGCAACTGCAAGCTGGGCTAAAACTAGGGATGTTGAGCCAAAATCAGTATGCCTTTGAAGAGTATACACTCAGTGACGCAGTACTCTACGGTAACAAAAAGCTCTTTGATGCCCAAAAAGAAAAAGAAAAGCTCTATATGGAGGGTGATTTTGAATCCGATGCTGTAAACAATCGCTTAGGTGAATTGGAGATGATATGTGCAGATGAAGACCCTACGTATGAGTCTGATGTGAAGATTGAAAAACTACTTCAATCTCTTGGATTTCTTGTAGATCAACATGGCGAACTCATGTCTTCACTCACAGGTGGAGATAAGTTTAAAATCTTACTAGCCCAAGTACTTTTTTTAAAGCCAGATGTCTTGCTACTAGATGAACCTACAAATAACCTTGACATGGCAACCATCTCATGGCTTGAAAATGAGCTTAAACGTCACGAAGGCACACTCATGGTCATCTCTCACGATAGACATTTCCTTAATGGGGTTGTTACACATATACTTGACCTTGACTTTCAAAACATTCGTGAGTTTACAGGGAACTATGATGAGTGGTACATCGCAGCCAATCTCATAGCAAAACAAGCAGAGACTGACAGAGCCAAGGGATTGAAAGAACAAGAGGAATTAGAGGGATTCATTAAGCGTTTCTCAGCCAATGCATCTAAGGCGAAACAAGCAACATCTAGGCAAAAAAAGCTTGATAAGCTTGATGTGCAAGCGATTCAACTCTCAAGCAGACGTGACCCTTCCATCATGTTTAAGCCTCATCGTGACATAGGTAATGAAGTACTAGACGTTGAGAATCTTTCAAAGTCTTATGATGGCGAAATGGTTTTTGAAAATCTTAGCTTCAAGGTAAATAAAGATGACAAAATAGCAGTGATAGGTACCAATGGTGTAGGAAAAACAACCTTACTTAAAATTCTTATGGAAGAGATAAAGCCTGACGCTGGAACCTTTAAATGGGGGCAGACCATTACGCATTCTTATTTCCCACAAAATACTACAGACTTGGTAGTAGGTGAGGAAGAATTACCACAGTGGATACAAGGTTTTGATGTAAAGTGGCACATCGATGACATACGTAAAACATTAGGACGTATGCTTTTTTCTGGGGAAGAACAAAAGAAAAAGATAGACGCTTGTTCTGGGGGAGAAAAACACCGTGTGATGCTTTCTAAAATCATGATGGACAGCTCGAACTTTTTGGTGATGGATGAGCCAAACAACCACTTAGACCTTGAAGCCATTGTAGCATTGGGAGAAGCACTACACAACTATAGAGGTGGGGTCATCTGTGTATCTCACGATAGAGAACTTATAGATGCTTTTGCCAATAGGATTATACAAATTAATGTTGATGGAACTGTCATTGACTTTAAAGGTGACTATGAGAGTTTTGTGGAGCAGTATAGTTAAAAGATGCGTGAAATACGCATCTTTTAATTTATATTTGTATATACAGCTTGTACATCTTCATCGTCTTCTAGTTTGTCGATGAGTGTTTCTACTTCTTCCATCTGCTCATCACTAAGTTCTATGGGCGTGTTGGCTATGCGTTCGTGTTTGGCAGACTTGACTTCTATGTTCATTTCTTCTAAGGCTTTAGAGAGGTCTCCAAAGGCTTCAAATGCACCAAAGACTTTGATGACTGCTTTGTCCTCTCCTTCTTCTTGAGGCTCCATCAGTTCTTCTATCTCTTCTAGTCCTGCATCTATGAGTTCAAGTTCAAGTTCTTCTATGTCCATTTCTTCTGTTTTGTCAAAGGTGATGACTGACTTGCGTGTAAACATGAAGTTTAACGCTCCTGAAGTAAGCATTTCTGCCTTGTTCCTTACCAGTGTTGCTTTGACGTTAGCTACCGTTCTAGTACCGTTGTCTGTAGCACAGTCAATGATGAGCTGTACACCATAAGGGCCTTTGGCTTCGTAGTGCATCTCTCTGATGTCTGCAGCATCTTTACCTGCAGCTCTTTTGATGGCCGCTTCTATGTTGTGCTTTGGCATGTTTTGTGATTTAGCATTGAGAATGGCTGTACGAAGAGATGGGTTCATGTCAGGGTCAGGGCTTCCTGCTTTGGCTGCCATAGTGATGACGTTTCCTAATTTAGGAAACAGTTTTGACATCGCTCCCCATCTTTTTAGTTTTGATGCTTTTCTGTATTCAAATGCTCTACCCATTTATGCGTTTCCTTTGGTCACTTAGGACGCTTGATGGGCAAAAGCCCATCAAGCTACGTAGTCACTGAGATTGCTTTGGTAGCAGGCTCATACGACTGGTCGTATTTGTAAGTGTGTTTTAATTGATGTATTATACTGCTAAGTCACTTTAAAGTTTCTCTAGCTACTATAAAGCTATGAAATTAAACGAAATAAAACTAACAAATCCCTACCTAAAACTAGATAAAGAATGTTATGACAAAGTAACACCCACAGCCCTCAATAAGCCATACCTTATACATGTGAACAAAGATGTGGCAAAAACCCTAAACATAGATGAGGAAGAACTCACTACGGAAAACTTTGTCGAGTTGCTCAATGGGGAGTATAAGCCAGAAGGTTCTGATACCTTTGCTATGTGTTATGCAGGGCATCAGTTTGGGCATTTTGTGCCTAGACTTGGAGATGGTAGGGCTATCAACATAGGCACTATAGACAAGTGGCATTTGCAACTTAAAGGTGCAGGAGTGACAAAGTACTCACGCAATGGAGATGGGCGTGCTGTGTTACGTTCAAGCATACGTGAGTATCTTATGAGCGAAGCGATGCAAGGGCTAAAAATCCCTAGCACACTTTGTTTAGGTCTTATAGGTTCAGAGCATGATGTAAGGCGTGAGCGTATGGAAAAAGGGGCTATAGTGTGTCGTGTAAGTAGCTCATGGGTACGTTTTGGGACTTTTGAGTACTATGCGTCTCAAGGGATGTT
>CAZNEJ010000094.1:0-3619 GCA_964571975.1 uncultured Sulfurovum sp.
TTTGCCAAGATGCTAGAAGAGGGTAAAACCTCCATCTTTCTCATGCCTGAGATATCTCTCACCCCTCAGATGGAAAAACGTCTCAAAGTTTACTTTGGAGATAGGGTGGCTATGTGGCACTCTAAGCTTACAAAAAAGAAGAAAGAGAGCATACTAGTAGGTATAGAAGAGGGCAGTATACACATCGTAGCAGGGGCTAGGTCTGCTTTGTTTGTGCCACTAAAAAACTTAGGGATTATAGTAGTAGATGAAGAGCATGATGACTCTTATAAAGCCATGACACGCCCACGCTATCATGCTCGTGATGTTGCTGTTCTTATGGGGGCTAGATTTGGAGCTAAAGTACTTTTAGCATCTGCTACACCTTCTATGTCTTCTTACCATAAATACGATGTAGTGAAGCTAGACAAACCTTTTGTGGAAGCGAAGAAAAAATATACCTTTATCACGGGCAATGGCATAGACAAAACCATGCTTAATGCCTTACATAAAAACTACCATACAAACGCACAGTCACTTTTGTTTTTGCCTACAAGAGGAAACTTCAAGTACTTGTATTGTAAAAGCTGTGGAAAAACACACCTATGTCCTTACTGTACGGTGGGCATGGCCTTGCATAGAAAAAGAAGACAGCTAAAGTGTCACTACTGCAACTTCACAGAAGCCATAGCAGACACCTGTACCCAATGTGGACACACGCCACTTACTTCAGAACGTATGGGAACACAAGAAGCCATAGAAATCATAAGCACAGCCATAGAAGGGATACAAGTCGAACAGTTTGACAAAGATAGCATTACAACGGCAAAGAAACTAAAAGAAGCATTGGGACGTTTTGAGTCTGGGGAAAGTCATGTGCTTTTAGGTACACAGATGCTAAGCAAAGGACATGACTATGCAAACATCACGCTAAGCGTCATCATGGGACTTGACTACATCTTGGGGCTTTCTGACTACAGAGCTAGAGAACGTGCTATGTCTTTGCTTTTTCAGATAGCAGGAAGATCTGGGCGAAGCAAGGAAGCAGAGGTCATCGTCCAAACAGGAGACCCTGACTTTTTTAAAGAGTACTTGGGCGACTATGAGACATTTATAAAAGATGAACTAGCCTTTTTGGAGATGGCAGACTATCCCCCATTTGTAAGCCTAGCACGCATACTTGTAGCCCATAAAGATGAAGCCAAGGCAGGTAAAATCACACTCGATACTGTGACGAAACTCAAAGCTTTTAAAGATGTGGAGATAGTAGGTTCTGGTAAGGCTCCTGTAGAACGCATAGCTGATAAATTTAGGTTTCATATCTTACTAAGAAGTAAAAATCGTGTGCCTTTGTTGAAAGCCCTACATTTTGTAGATTGTCGCCAAATAGAGATAGATTTTGACCCTGTTGAGTTTTCTTAATATCCATTGTAGGAAGTTTAGGTAAAATAAGACAATTATAATGAAGGTCTAAAAGTGAAACCAAGAGTAAAAACAAAACAAATCCATGTGGGCAATGTAGCCGTAGGTGGTGATGCACCTATAAGCGTGCAATCAATGACCTACTCTGATACGCATAACGTAGCACAAACAGTAGAGCAGATAAACCGTTTGCATTTTGCAGGAGCTGATATGGTACGTGTTGCTGTGCCTGAGATGAAAGATGCTTACGCACTAAAAGCCATCAAAGAACAGATTTCTTTGCCTCTTATAGCAGACATTCACTTCAACTATAAACTGGCTATGGAAGCTGCAAAATGGGTGGACTGTATACGTTTGAACCCTGGAAATATCGGCGAAAAGAAACGTATAAAAGAAGTGGTAAAAGCTTGTCAAGAGAGAAACCTACCCATACGCATAGGGGTAAATGCAGGAAGCCTAGAAAAAGAATTTGACCAAAAGTACGGTGCAACGGCGGAAGGCATGGTAGCTTCAGCTGATTATAACATCAAGTTTTTAGAAGATTTAGGCTTTACAGACATAAAAGTATCACTTAAAGCTTCTGATGTAGACAGGACTGTTGATGCCTATAGAATGTTACGCCCTAAAAATGACTATCCTTTTCACCTAGGCGTGACTGAGGCGGGGACCATCTTCCATGCGACTATCAAATCTTCTATTGGATTAGGTGCATTGCTTCTTGATGGCATAGGTGACACCATGCGTATCTCCATCACAGGCGAGCTTGAAGAAGAGATAAGAGTAGCAAAAGCCATACTTAAAGACTCTGGACGCATAAAAGAGGGACTAAACATCATCTCTTGCCCTACTTGTGGGCGTATAGAAGCAGACTTAGTCTCAGCTGTAGCAGAAGTAGAAAAGAGAACAGCACATATAAAAACACCTATGGACGTAAGTGTTATGGGTTGCGTGGTAAATGCCATAGGTGAAGCCAAACATGCAGATGTGGCGATAGCCTATGGTAAAGAAGCAGGGCTTATTATGTTAAGAGGAGAAGTGGTTGCTAGACTACCTGAAGCAGAATTAGTAGATAGATTTGTGCTTGAAGTAGAAAAATTTGCAGAGGCAAATAAATAGTCATGGACAATATGTACAATCTCAACATCGAACGTGCGGTCCTGTCGGCCATTATTTTCGACCCTGAAATCTATGAAGATATAGCTGCGAAGCTTATGAGTCATGACTTTTATCTACCTTTTCATCAGCATGTATTTGCTAGTATGGAAGAGCTAAACCGTGAAGAAAAACCTATAGATGAAGAGTTTTTACGTTCAAAACTAGTAGGTATGGGAAAGTTTGATGAAGTGGCTATGTTGGACTTACTCTCTGCAAATCCCATCTCCAACACAGCAGCATACCTTAACGAAATAAAAGCAAAATCAAGTAAAAGAGCCCTAGCTACCTTAGCTACGGAGATAAAAAAGGTAGTCATAGAAGATGACTTACCAGCAGAAGAAGTGATGAACCTAGTAGAGAAAAAACTCTACGAGATAACACAAAATAACACAAATGAAGACTTCAGAGAAGCCAAAGACATAACACTTGCTATGATGGACGAGATAGAACGCTTAAAAGCACTTGGAAATTCTAAACTTGTAGGTGTAGACACAGGCTTCAAAAATCTCAATGAAAAAACTTCTGGTTTTGGAAAAGGAGACTTGGTCATCATAGCCGCACGCCCTGCGATGGGTAAAACAGCACTAGTTCTAAACATAGCACTCAAAGCCATAGAGCGTAACGAGGGTGTGGCTTTTTTTTCACTAGAAATGCCTGCTGAACAACTCATGCTTAGGCTACTTTCTGCAAAGACTTCCATACCGCTACAGGCACTAAGGGTGGGCGACCTTAGAGATGAACAATGGTCTCAACTTTCAGCTGCTACTTCTGAACTCTCGACAAAGAAGCTTTTTGTAGATGATGGTGGTTACGCTACTATACACCATGTGCGTTCTAAACTACGTAAACTCAAAGCCCAACACCCTGAGATAAGCATAGCAATCATCGACTACTTACAGCTAATGTCTGGAGATGGTAAAGAGAGTAGACAACAAGAGGTTTCTGAAATTTCTCGTGGGCTAAAACAACTAGCAAGAGAGCTTCAGATGCCTATAGTAGCCCTTTCACAGCTTAACCGTGGCGTAGAAAGCCGTGATAACAAACGTCCGATGCTAAGCGACTT
>CAZNEJ010000095.1:0-3585 GCA_964571975.1 uncultured Sulfurovum sp.
CATGTTCTATACCCATGTCTTTTTCATCAAAGAAGTACTTAAGGTCATGTTTGTAGGCAAACTCTCTACTTATCTTTGCTTGGTTCGCAGAAGCGATGTCTTTAGCAGGGATGTAGTGGTCCATTACCAAGGCAAAAGCGTCAGGATTTGCAAGTTTTTTGGCCCCAGACTCCTCGAATGCTCGTATGGAGATAGGAGTAGTAATGTCATTACCGATAATCATATCGATATTTACACGCACTATCTCCCCTGCTTTTACTTCTCGTCCTGCGTGTTGCGAAAATATCTTTTCTGTCATTGTTTGTGCCATAAGGTGATCCTTAATTCTGTGTCTTTAAATTATGCGAATTATAGCGAAATAAGATTATGGAGGAATTTTAGACTATTTTACTTATCTTTTAAATTTGTATTCTACAGAATGATAAAAAGATATGATATAATAATTTGTAAGATTAATATGTAAAAGGACTATGTATGATAGAAGCAACATTAGCAGACCTTAGACAGTCTGCATCATTTTTCAAAACAACCCAAGTTGTGCATATAGTCAATGGTAGAAAAAAAGAAGACATCGGCTACTTTGTGCCTAACATCTTTAAAGACAAGTTTGAAAGTTTTTTAATGGAACTAGAAAAAGAGAAAAAGAGAAAGCTACTACACCGCATAGCAAAGGTAAGTACAAAAGATAGCATAGGTGATGGGGCTGTAGATGATGGGATTAACTAGGGGGGATATTGTTCTTGTGAACTTTTCTCCTGCCAAGGGTGGTGAGATAGGCAAACTGCGACCTGCCATCGTGTTAAGTGATAGCGATGACAATGAGATTTTAGAAACAGTGATTGCGATACCACTATCTACACGCATAGAAGAAGATGCTTTGCCATACAGGTACCTCATCAAAAAAAGAGATAAGATACAAAAAGACTGTGATGCTTGCATCTATGAGATACAAGCTTTATCTAAGACACGTGTCAAAGAAAAATTGTCAGTCTTAAATGATGAAGAATTAACAATCATTCAAGATGCACTTTGTCAGATAGTCAGATAATATGAAACTCTACGAACTCCAAGCCATCGCCAAACGTCTAAACGATTTCACCTTTATCAGCCGTGCTAGACGCATAGAAGACAATACTCTAGAAATTATGTTTGACAAGTCTCAAAGCTACTTCTTTAACATGGTACGAGGACATAGCATTGTCTATAAAGCAGCATCTCAAAGACCTTTACAGGGCTACAATGCACCTTTTGACACCTTACTACACTCACTACTAAGTGGCTCTAAACTCATAGCAGTAGATGTGCCAAATGATGACCGTATTTTACGTTTTACCCTTGCCCCTAAAAGTAGCTATAAAGACAAAACCGTTTACTTGCAGTTAGAGTTTACAGGTAAAAATACCAATGCCATACTTTTAGATGAAAACGAAGTCATCATAGAAGCTTTACGACACATTGACTCTGACAGTTCTTTTAGGGTAGTGCGTCCTGGTATGGAGTTGCTTGCCATTCCTGCATTTGAGCGTACAGAAGAGCCTCAAAACATTAACGATATAGATGCTTATTTGGAGCAAAAATTTACAGATATACAAAGGTTAAAGCTCCTAGAGATAAAAAAACAAAAACTCTCCACCGTAGCAAAAAAAATAAAGAAGTTCAAACAACTTTTAGACAAACTTCCCAACAAAGAAAAACTAGCACTTCAATCCATGGAAGACAGTAACATAGGTAACCTCATCTTGGCAAACTTGTACCAAATACAGCCTTATGACACGAAGTTAAAGACCTTTGATTTTGAGGGTAATGAAATCACTATAAAACTTCCTAAAGACTACAAGGTAAACCGTATGCCTGACTACTATTTTAATCTCTCTAAGCGTGCAAAATCTAAGGCTAAAAATGTGCATATAGAACAAGAAAATCTAAGCTCCAAAATGGAGTTTTATGAGAACATATACTACGCACTAGAGCAAGCCAATACCCCATATGAACTAGAACTTCTTGTACCTAAGCGTGCCAAATCTTTACGTAAAAAAGAAAAACTAAGAGAAGGAGAACTTTTTTGGATAGAAGACTACAAAGTACTCGTAGGTCGAAACTCAAATGAAAACCAAAAACTACTAGGGATAGCCAAAGCCAATGACCTTTGGATGCACATACGTGATGTACGCTCATCACATGTTATCATCCGTACAGACAAACAAAATCTGCCAGACTCTGTCATACAAGCTGCTGCCAAACTTTGTGTAGATTTTTCAGTCAAAAATGCTGGAGACTATGAAGTAGACTATACCAAACGAAAGTTTGTCAAAGTGCAAGAGGGTTCAAGCGTGCTTTACAATAAATATGACACCATCAGAGTGACCAAAGAAGGTGTCGAGATAAGAGTTTAACGCAAAGCGTGGTATAATCATTATTATTTAATTAGGAAAATTATTATGCTAGAAAACTTAAGTACTTTACAACAACGCTTCCTTACAGGTGCTGGACTTTTAGCACTTGCAGGTTTCATTGGCTGGATGGACAGCTTTTTTGTGATGTGGATCTTTTTGGGTGCCATATATATCTTCGCATTTTATGAAGCTATGAAACTTTTTAAACTCACTTCCTCAGGGGCCTATGTATGGGCGGTACTACTATGGCTCATTGCCTACTTCTATCCAAATCCTGATGACTTGTTCTTTTTGATTGCCATCATTTTTGCTGCATCCCTCGCCTACTTCCATAACTTTGATAAACGTCTTATATTGCCTTTTTTATACCCAGTATCTGGTATCTTATTTTTCCTTGTACTTTATGCAGACTATGGCATACAAGCGATGTTTTGGCTCTTGGTTACAGTAGCCCTTGCTGATGTAGGTGCATACTTTATAGGTAAATCCATTGGTAAAACCAAGTTTTCTGACACAAGTCCTAAAAAAACACTTGAAGGTGTTTTTGGAGGTATCATCATCGCAACACTCATAGGTACATATGTTGGTTTATATATTGCACCTTTTTGGACAGCACTTATAGTCACACTACTCACAGCAACAGCATCTATCTTTGGCGACTTGTTTGAATCATACCTCAAACGTGAAGCAGGAGTAAAAGATGCTGGAGATATCTTACCTGGACATGGTGGTATACTTGATCGCATAGATGGCTATCTTTTTGGAGCCCCTATGATGATAATCGCGCTTCGTGCGTTTTTATAATGGACGTAAAATGAGCAAAGCTCCTTTTAGCTACGCTGTCACTAAGCCCTCTTACGATTCGGCATTTAGTGCCTCACTTGCACTGCGATTTAATCGCTTGTCAACAGAGTGTTCAAGTGACTAGTCACTTTTGGAATGCCCATGTCTAGCATAGTTCTTTTAGGTTCCACTGGTTCGATTGGGGTCAATACCCTCATCGTTTCCAAACGTTATGACATTCGTATAGAAGCACTCGTAGCTGGTTCAAATATAGACCTACTTAACCAACAAATAGCAGAACACAAACCTAAAATTGTAGTCATAGCAAATAAAGCAGACAAACACAAAGTAAACCACACAAATGTACGCTGTGGAAATGAAGCCATACTCACACTCATAGAAGAATCTA
>CAZNEJ010000096.1:0-3527 GCA_964571975.1 uncultured Sulfurovum sp.
ATACCCTTTTTACCAAAGATAATCCCACCTGTTGGAAAGTCAGGTCCTTTGACTATCTTCATCATGTCTTCTATAGTGGCATTTTCATCATCTATGCGTAAGATGAGTGCTTCTATAAGTTCATCTAGTCTATGGGGAGGAATGTTGGTAGCCATACCCACGGCTATACCGCTTGAACCATTGAGCAATAAGTTTGGTATACGAGCAGGAAGCACATCGGGCTCAGTCATGGAATCGTCATAGTTTGGCGTAAAATCTACTGTGTCTTTATCTAAATCATTTAAAAGCTCTTCTGCTATCTTTGTCATACGTGCTTCGGTATATCTCATGGCTGCAGCATTATCACCATCAACCGAACCGAAGTTTCCTTGTCCGTCTACAAGTGGTGCTTGCATGGAAAAATCTTGAGCCATACGCACAAGTGCATCATATACAGAGTTGTCACCATGTGGGTGATACTTACCGATGACATCACCTACAATACGTGCAGACTTCTTGTAAGGACTTCTGTGAGAAAGGTGCAAATCCTCCATCGCGTACAGTATACGTCTATGTACTGGCTTAAGCCCATCACGTGCGTCAGGCAAGGCTCGCCCCACGATGACGGACATAGAGTAGTCAAGGTAGCTAGCCTTCATACTGTCTTCGATGAGTATTTCTTGTGTGTTTTCATTGTTATCAAATAAATCAGACAAATTTCTTCCTTTAAATAGTGTTGAATTATTTTAGCTTAACAACACAGCACAATCACTTAAAAACAGCTCAAAATCGATTTTAGGGGTACTAAACAAGCTTTTCAGTCTTTTTTTGATTTATTGATTAACATAATATTATAACTTCAGTGGCTTATTTTAGCTACTAGCAGAGAACTTTTATTTGCATTTTATCATTTGTTCCTCATGTAATTTTGCTATAATACTTGAATTAATTTTTACCAATAGAGGATTTTCATGCCCATAGAACAGATAAAAGATGTCGTAGATTATGGCATCATCGGCTTACTTGCCCTACTTAGTTTTATCACTTTTTGGTTTGCCATAGAACGCATACTTTTTTACCGCTCCGTAAAAGTGGAAAACTACCGAAACAAAACCGTGTTAGAACTTGACCTCTCTAAACGATTAGCAACTATCGCCAGTATCGGTTCAAATGCACCATACATAGGGCTACTTGGAACTGTCATAGCCATCATCATCACTTTTTATATCATAGGTGACAAACAAGACACTATAGACCCTGGTGAGGTCATGAAAAACTTAGCCCTTGCCCTAAAAGTTACAGCTGCAGGTCTGGTAGTTGCCATACCTGCTACTGTACTCTATAATGCATTGCTAACAAAAGTAGATACCCTACTAGCCAAGTGGGAAATAGCAAAAGACGAGGGTAGAATTTAATGCGTAGGGAACGATTTGACAAGATGAACGTTGTTCCCTTCATAGACATTGTATTGGTGCTTCTAGTTATCATCTTGGCGACAGCCACCTTTGTAACCAATCAAAGCATAAAAGTTGACTTGCCAGCTTCAAGCTCCAAACAAAAAGAAGAAAAAAAGAGTGTCAATATAGGCGTAGACCAAGATGGCAAATACTTTTATGACACTGAAGAACTTAGTCTTGACCTAATCAAAGAAAAACTACTCAAGCTTGACCCTAAAAAAGATATTATTTCACTAAAAATGGACAAAAAATCAGAGTTTAGATATTTTGTAGATATTATAGATATTTTGAAAACAAAAGGCTTTAAAAATATTTCTATTGTTACCAAAAAATAAGTATTATCCGCAATGAGATACATTTTAATATCATTTTTATTTACACTTGCCATATATGCTTATGAGTCCTCTTTACAGCGTCAAATTGTTCTCCTTGAAAAGCAAGATGCACAGTTCTTGTCTATGTTAAAATCAGAGCGTTTAAAAATGCTGGAGAGAAAACGTGCGTTACTGATACAAAAGAAATTAAACTTTGCCTTGAAAAATGAAAAATCATTATTGGCACTACGCTTAAAGACGCTTGTGAACGTTAGTATGCATCATATTGCAACTCTCATGGATAAAGAAAAAAAGCGAAAAGCGAAAACGAAATATATAGAAAAACGAAAACGAAATTTTTTACTAGCTAAAATAGATATATCCAAACAACGCATGAAAGTGTACAAGGGTGGTGAACTAATATATACATGGAAAACCTCTACGGGTAAAAAAGGATACGCCACCCCTAGAGGAAACTACAAGGTACAATGGACCTCAAAAAATTACAGGTCAAGGAAATATAACAATGCTCCTATGCCCTACTCTGTTTTTTTTAAAAATGGCTATGCTATACATGGTACTAGAAGCGTAAATCGTCTAGGCAGAAGAGCTTCACATGGATGCGTCAGATTACATACTAAAAATGCAAAAAAGTTCTTTGCACTAGTAAACAATACTGATAAAAGTAACACTTCTATCCGCATAAGCTATTAAGTGGATGTCATCATTTCATAAGGTCTTTTTAGTTGCTCTGTCATTTTATGTAGACTCACAGACCTACCCTCACGTGCAAACTCTTTTCCGTCCATAAAAACTATCATCGTAGGTACAGACAGTACCTGATAATGCAAAGCTATCTCTCTATGTTCTTCCGCATCTAGGTAGATTTGTTGAAGTTTAGAAAATTCCGTATCAAACAACTCTTTAACCTTTGGTCTAAGCACATGACATACATTACAGTATTCTCCTGAAAAATATAGAAATACCCCTACTTCTTCTTTTATGGTGGCTTGTAGTTGTTCTACTGTCATTTTTATTCCTCAATATTTATTTTTATATTTTCATTCAAGGAACCAATAGTCCTCATCTTCATAGCTCACAAACTCCACCTAGACATATATCAAGAAGAACAAGAAAGCTTTTTATTTATAAATTCTTTAGGTGTTGCCCCTGCCCATCTTTCATATTCTGGGTATTCTTCAAAAGGATTTTGTGCTATCTTAAACAAATCATCTACCAAAGAGAAGTCGCCAGACTCTGCAGCGTCTATGGCCTCTTGTAGCATATAGTTTTTTAGCACATATTTTGGGTTATTTGAAAGCATTTGTTTTTTACGCTCTGTTTTATCTATGTACTGTATGCGTTCGTCATATCTGTCTAGCCAAGTGTTCATAGGTTCGTGAAAAAGTCCAGTAGAGAGCAGTGCATTTCTATCTCCCTTATGCTCATAATGACTAAGCGTTCGCATAAAAAGTGTGTAATCTACATGAAGCTTCTCGAGCATATCATACATATCGTCAATCAAATCGGGGTCTTCCTCAACTGTACCTTCAAGCCCTAGTTTTTTACACATGTAGTAATGCGTGTATCTCGTATATACCTTGTCATAAATAGACAATATTTCTTCCATCTTTTCCATGTTAGCAATAGGACTAAGTGCTTTCATAAGCATCTGCAGGTTCCACTTTGCAACAGCTGGCTGATTGGCATAACTATAGCGTCCTTCTACATCAGTATGATTACAAACATTTTCATGTTTAAAATCATCTAAAAATGC
>CAZNEJ010000097.1:0-3362 GCA_964571975.1 uncultured Sulfurovum sp.
TAGATATTGATGCCCTTAGAGATAATCAAATCTTTTCTTCTGTCTACTATAAATAAAAAGTCTTCATCGTCCATATAGCCCAAATCACCTGTGATAAGCCAATCATTTACGATAGTTTCATCAGTAGCAGTTGGACGGTTTAGATAACCTTGCATTACATTGTCACCCTTGACAATGATGTCACCTATGGTTCCACGATGCACTTCATTCATCTCTTCATCTACTACTTTCATTTCGTAGCCATACAGTGCTGTACCCACAGAACCTGGTTTTTGTTTCTTAAAGGTATTCATACATACAGCTGGGCTGGCTTCGCTTAGCCCATAGCCTTCCAAAAGTGTGGCTCTTTTAAACTTTTTAGACATCGCTTCAAGCGTCTTAGGTTGCAATGCAGCTGCACCTGAAATGAATGCCCTAACAGAATTAAACCACATGAAGTACCAAGGTAATTTTGCTTTAGCCAGGGCATTATACACATCAGGTATGCCAAAGAAAAGTGTCACACGTTTTGTCAATGTTTGTTTAAAAATGTTTGAAAAAGGCTGTATAGATTTTATGATGACTATACTTGCACCTGTATATAGAGGTAAGATCACTCCTATAGAAAAGGTAAAAGAATGAAACATCGGTAAAAAGACAATGGCTCTGTCTTTTGGTTTTACATTAATTGTTCTTCGCCCAGAGTCTGCATTTGAAAGTACGTTTTTGTTAGAAAGCATCGCACCCTTAGGCTTGCCTGTTGTACCTGAGGTGTAGATGATTACTGCTGTATCATCAAGTACAGTTTGTGTGTGAATTACCGAAGACTCTACAAGAAGTGCGTCTGCAAAAGAACCGTGCTGCTCTTCTTGCGTTGTATTATCACCTTCCCAAACGATATTTTTACACAATACCCTCGCCTTAGAACCATTGACTACTTTATGATGAGTGTCAGATGCAAGCAAAACCCTAGCTCCACTGTCTTCTAGGATGTAGTTCAATTCTTCTTCTTTTAAAAAAGTATTGATAGGAACCATGATAGCCCCCAACTTTGAAACAGCAAAAATACTATAGATGAACTCAGGTGAGTTACGCAAAAAGAAGGCTACTTTATCACCTTTTTTCACGCCCAAAGTAGATAAATATGCTGCCAATTTATCGACATTTTTTAAAGTTTCAGCATAAGAAATCTTATCATCATCTACAAGAAGTGCTACTTTTTTTGCACGCTTTGTTGCTTGAAAAGCAATGAGTTCATAAAAGTTATTGAATGTATATTCCATCCTAGAACTCGTATGCTATACCAACAGTAGTTAAGTATGCACCACCACCTGAGAAGTTTCCTCCGTGGGCTAACACGGGGTTGTTAGTTAGGGTTGTACCAGGTTCTATGTCGATAGGTTCTTTAATATTATACAAGAATGATACTCCCCACGAAAGACTCTGCGTTTGTTCATATCTAAAGCCCATTGAAAATATCTTTGCATCCGTGTCTGGTGTTTCAAATCCCAATGTATTTACAGGCACAGGTGACTCATCTATGGCAATCCCCATCATCGCTGTTATTTTATTGTCCATTTTAACCGTTGCACCCAATCTAAAGCTGTTAGTGTCTTTCCAGTTTTTGGCTATAGGATTGTCAAAAAATGGAACCAATCCAGGATGAATGCTAGATCCATATTCAAAGTCTAGGTTTTCATATTGTGACCAAAATGTTCTCTCATAATTAAATTCTAAAGTAAATTGATCTTGCCAAGTTTTGGAAATTGCAAGATTTAGACTTGCTGGTAGTGGTACAGATACGCTAGCATCCCCGTCATACACCACAGCAGCTCCTGAAGAAAGTTTTGCCGTTCCTTCTTGATTTAAATCTATATTTGATCTATAAGTTACAGCAAGATTTATATCTGAAGTTGGTTTATACAACATGGCCAAATTGTAGCCAAAAGCAAAAGTATTTCCTTCCATATCACGAGACACAGGTCCCGAACTTTTCACTATACCCTCACTATAGATTAGCCTTATTCCTCCAGCTATAGAAAAGTTATCAGAAACCTTATAGGCAACATTTGGATTTACTTCTATGACTTTTAGGGTAAATTCTTCAACAAATGACTTTTGTGGCTGACTTTCCCATCTTTTAGTAAGTCCACCAGGAACAAGCATACTTAAACCCCACCTATAGTCTCCTATAGCTTCTGAAACATAGTGGAAAAAAGGAATAGGTATATTTTCTACTTCAGACTCACCAGAAAGTGGCCCTAGAGAATAAACATTGGCAGGAAGATGCACCAAAGTAACACCTCCTTCAAAATAACTTTTACTAGCATCTAAAAAACTCATATTTGCAGGGTTATCATAGTTTGAATCAGCCCCAGAACTATAAGCAACATTTGCCCCAGCCTTTGCAACTGAGTTAAGCGACTGCTCTGGGATCTTATATCCCCCTGCTACCAACACCCCTGACGTTGTTACACTTAACGCTAACCATTTTACTGCTCTCATCTGCCTTCTCCCTTTTTAATTTAATTTATTTGTAGATTGCCCCACTTTAAGTAGAGTAACAACTATAACCTTTTTACCTTAATTAATATACTATTTATTCTATCGCGAAATACTATTTGTTTACTTAATACGCTATACTCTATGTCGTATTTACCTGCTTTCATTATATTTTGACTAAAGCCTTTACCTGTTGTTATGAGATTTTGACTGGCAAATATCTTCTGTCCTTTAAAAATATTATCCAAGATAGACGCAGGATAGTTCTTGCTCATAATCCTTTCATTGAAGGCATTTTTACTCATACATTTTACTGTCCCCATACAAACTAAATCTTCTGAAATTTCTAAAGACATTATAGGCTGACCTGAACTATATATCTCTACCTTTAACTCCTTGTCATTTTGGTAGATAAATCCCAAATCTGCATGTCTAAATGTAGGTGTTTTAAACACAATAAATACCGACTCTTGCTTTTTATACTCTTTTGCTGCACAAGCACTCAACAAAAGTCCCAGCAAAACAACAAAAACTGTTTTTTTCAACTGCATATTTTACCTCGTATAATTTTTGCATTATTATACTCTATTTTAAGAGTGATTTAAGCACCCTATCACTATAATTCCGTCCACAAGTTGTGAATGGCCCCTTCGTCTAGCGGTTAGGATCCATGGTTTTCATCCATGTTACAGGAGTTCAATTCTCCTAGGGGTCACCATTTTTACTTGTAAAACTTTTTTGTTGGCCCCTTCGTCTAGCGGTTAGGATCCATGGTTTTCATCCATGTTACAGGAGTTCAATTCTCCTAGGGGTCACCAACACATAATAATAACTTAACTTTCGCACCTAAATAATACAAAAATATCACCTCAGAACACCTT
>CAZNEJ010000098.1:0-3303 GCA_964571975.1 uncultured Sulfurovum sp.
AAATCCATCTTAACCCTTTATAAATGTCTCAGAGAGTATGACTTCTATCTCTCTTTTGATGCGTGTCTTACTACTATCTTCTTCTTGTAGTGAGTACTCAATTTGTAGTTTTTCTAGCTCAGCGACTACCTCATGTGCAGATTTTCCTGCAAGCACCTTGATTCTTTTACCTAAATTTTGAATCCTTCCATCTTCAAACATCTTTTTAAATATGCCATATACCTCTTTAGAGATGACACCTTTGTCAAACCAACCTTTGAGCAGCCGCATAGACTTTTTATCGCTAGGGTTGTCTATCTTTGTTCTGCTAACTGTTTGCACTATCTTGGCTATCTCTTCGTCATAATGAGTAACTGCTTTTGTTACCTGCTCATAGTGGAAAGGCTTTAAAGGCATCACGCCTTGTATGCGTGGGGACACTTTGAGATGCTTTGCCATCTTTATGAAACTTACAGGCTCACATCGCCCCTCATCTACATAATAATAGCTCTTTGCCTCTACATTTTTGATGAACACAAAGGAGGCATCTTGCATGATGCTGTCTTTTCTTTGTACTCTTATCTTCATAGGGAGTTTTTTTATGACTTCAAAGAGCTTTGGTTTTGCCTTTTTATACTCTCGTATCTCTTCAAGAAAGTTAAGCTCTTCGTCTACATCTTCTATCACGTCTTCAAAGAGCGTAACCGAGCCTACCTCTTCATCCCTAGAGTAGATTTGGTTGTCTTCTCCAAAGGTAGAGTGAAAGGTTTGGAGCTTAACAAAAGCCTTTTTAGAAAGCTCTATGAGTTTGTCACTCCCAGCTGAGGGTATGAAGTTGTTTACATAGATGGTGTTATGCTTCGTACCGATACGGTTGATACGCCCTATGCGTTGCATGAGCCTTGTAGCGTTCCATGGGATGTCGTAATTATAGATGATGTTAGAGCGGTGCATGTTTACACCTTCACTCAGTGTGTCTGTAGTGACGATGATGTCGTAGTCATCTTTTTTCTTTTTCTCATCATAGTTGGCATCAAAATTTTCACTTATGCTGTCTTTTAACTTAGCTCTATTGCCTCCATGTACACAAAGCACCTTGAACTCTCTAAGGTTTTTTTCTAAGTACATCGCTGTTTGTTTGGACTCCGTAAAGACAACTATCTTTTTACCCTTACTTTTTTTGAGTATATATTTAAAGGCATCTAGCTTAGGGTCTTCTTTTACCTCTGCCCACATTTGGTTAAGGCGTTCAAATATAAGAAGTTCTTTTTCAAGCTTTTCTTTGTATCCTTCTTCAAAATCAGAAGCTTCAAAGATCTTGACTTTACCCTTTTCAAACATAGCATCTATCTTCTCTTCAGCAGTATCTTCCTCTTCTAGGATGTCAAAGATGTTTATTTTGGAGCCTAGTAGTACCCTGTCATCTGTAAACATTTGGATGAGTCCTTTTAAGTGACTCTCTTGTCGTTTTAGGGTTGTTTTAAAGGCATGAAATGAACTTTCAAATCGTTTTATGAGCATATTTCTCATGAGGTTTGCTAGTTCTAAGGAACCTCTGTCAAATATATTTTCACTTATTTCCCCATACTTAGAACGAGACTTTGGCTTGATGTAACCTAAGATTTTATAGCGTTCGTACTGAAGTTCTGTAGTCAATATTTCAATGGTATCTGAAAATGTTTTTAACAAAGCATCATTCATTTTGTATACTATCTCTTCTATGGGTGCAACGTCAGGGATGGTGAGTCCTTGCTCTTTAATGTCTTCTGCGTACATGGGGTGAGTTTGTATGTCTGTTCGGGTTCGTCTTACCATCACTTCACGGAGTATGGATTCCCTTACACGCAAAGAAAGAACTTTCAGCTTTTGTATGTCTATGGGCTTGTCATCTTTACTTGGTGCGATGATCTCTTTATATTCTTTATCTACCTTGGCAAAAAAGCTTTCTAAGTTTGGGTGCGATGGTATGGTCGAGTTTCTTTTGTCTTGAAACAAGTAGAGTTGATTGGCGATGTCCATAGGTTTATTGTTTAAAGGTGTAGCTGAGATGAGAATGACTTTTTTCGCATACTTCACGCGTTCTTTACAAATACGTTCAAGCTCTACATACCTGCTTGTTGCATAGTTTTTAAATTTATGTGATTCATCAATGATAACCAAAGAGTATCTTTGTGTATCTCGTATCTTCTCTAAGGCTCCTAAAGAGACTACATCATAGTTTCTAAGTGTGCCAATCTCAAACTTTTTAAAGGTGTCTTTCCACTCTTTTTGGATGGAAGGAGGAGCAATAACAAGTACCTCTCCTCTTATGTCAAATAGCAGTTTCTTGACTACCATAGCAGTTGTCACAGTCTTCCCTAGTCCAACCACATCTGCCAAAAAGAAACCATTATGTTTTTTGATTTTAGAGAGTCCCTCTGTCACCGCATCTATCTGATATGCCAACTTCATATAGCCTTTTGGAAGGTTCCACACCACATTTGGGTCATAATCTATACGGTCATCAAAATGCTCTATGAGAAACTTCAAGTATAACTCATAAGGCGTAACATCTTTAAGATGCGACTTTGATTTGATAATTTCTACATCTTTTTGCCTTATCTCTATGGCTCCTGCCCATAAGTTGCTAAACTCTTCTAGAGCAAAACCTATGTCATCACTATCTCTAAGCTCAACATTGAACTCAAAGTTTTTAGAAAGTCCATTTTCGGACAAATTAGATGAACCTGTAATAACAGACCCACGGTACTCTATAGTGTCATCATGCCTAGTAATTTCGTCTTCTCGCAAAATGTATATTTTGGAATGTATATTTTTATCGGGAGAGATGCGAATTTCTATCTTTTTATCTGCTAACATTTGAGCAAACAAAAGCACACTTTCATCAACTTCTTTAGAATAAGACTCTTTATTAAGCCCTTCTAGTTGTTCTTCCACAAAACGACCACTCATCTTTTCAAAATCCATAAGGTTTAGTTTAACACCTGCCTCTTTGGCTTCTAGTGTAAGCTTGTCAATGTTAATACCAACCAAGATACGTCCATGAGTAATGTCTTGCAAAAGGGAGGCTATTTTAGAAAAACCAGAGATACGAAAATAGCCTATGAGGAACTCTAGGTGACTAATGTTTTTATGATGAGTGAGGATATCTTTAAGACGATTTTCTAAGGTATTGTTATCACGATTTGTAAAAAATTTTGAACTCACTAGATTTTTCCTGTCTAACTAAAATGTATTATAGTTATTTTAGCATAGTGAACTTTGAAAGCATAAATTCTTGATTGATTAATTCCAATCAAAATACGTTTTACAGGTATTTAAATC
>CAZNEJ010000099.1:0-3274 GCA_964571975.1 uncultured Sulfurovum sp.
TCTAAGCCCAAAATGCTTTTTTTAGATTCTTTTTCAGCTTTACTATGTTCTTCTTTATCTTTTTTCAGGCTTTCTTCTTGTTGTGTTAAAGTTTCTTCTAGTGTCAATATCTGTGTGCTTGTTTGCTCTACAGTTTCTTCATGTATAGCATCCATCTGTATTATGGTTTCACCTTTACTGCGTATATCTTTTTCTAGTTTCTTTATATTTGCTTCAGATGTCTTCACTAAAGTGTCGTATGTTTGAGACAATGCACTTAGACTATTTTCTCTCACATTTAAAGTTCGTGTGATTTCTAATTTATCTTCAAGAGCGTTCTGCAACGTATGTTCAATCGTTTCTTTCAGATCTAGAATTTTTTTCTTTTTGCTTAAGATATTGTCTTCAAAATCTATTTCTTTTTTATCATTTTTTTTCACTACATCACTATGTACTGCTTCAAGATGTAAAATATCTTTATTTTTTTCTTCTACAGTTTGGTCCAAGGCATAAATATTTCCTTCAAATACTTTTTCTTTTTCTTCATGTAGCTTCTTGTTTCCAGCGATTATCCCATTTTTTACTTTCACCTTATCTTCCAAGGCAAATATATTTTTGCTTATCTTTCTGATCGTGTCTTCATGGATTTTCTGTTGATGCTCTATCTTTGCATCTTTATCATAAATATTTTGTTTTAAAGCAAGCTCATTTTTTTCAAGTTTTGCAATGGTTTTATTGTTGTCTCCTATGGTTTGTTTTTGTGAAATG
Organism: uncultured Sulfurovum sp.; assembly: GCA_964571975.1. Classification (GTDB taxonomy): domain Bacteria; phylum Campylobacterota; class Campylobacteria; order Campylobacterales; family Sulfurovaceae; genus Sulfurovum. The sequence goes on from CAZNEJ010000099.1 coordinate 748, forward strand.
TAATTGTCTAGTGCTTTTTTAGAAGAGTCGTGTGTCTCTTTAAGATAGGCTATTGTTTCGTCCTGTATCTCTATGGCCTGCTCCAATACAGATATTTTGTCTGCAAACTTTTTATTGGCTCTATGCAAAACAAGCAATACGATAACCAAGAAAAAAATGAGTACAAAAACTATAGCGGGTACATTTTCCATCTAGCTAACTTCAATGATTATAAAAAATATAAACACTAATCCCAAGTAACCATTAACAGTGAAAAAAGCCTTGTCTATCTTGCTAAAATCTTTGTTTACAATATAATGTTCATAGCCTAGCATCATGGCTGAAAAAAACACTGCTCCCTGCCCCCATAGACCTAGCCCAGCGCTAAAAACAAAAGCTATCCAAAACAGTACGGCTAGACCATGAAATACTCTCGCTATCCACATCGTTTTTATAGCTCCAAACTTTGAGGGTATGGAGTGCAGTCCATTGGCTTTGTCAAACTCTATGTCCTGCAAAGAGTACAATAAGTCAAAGCCTGCCACCCAAAATGTCACACCAAGTGCCAAATACACAGACCAAAGCGTAATCTCTCCAGATACAGCTACCACTCCTGCTATAGGCGCAAGCCCCAAACTAACTCCTAGTACAAGATGAGCTAGAGAAGAAAAACGTTTAAAAAGTGTGTAAGCTCCAAGTATGGCAAGTATAGGCAAAGAGAGTATTAGTGCTAAGGTGTTTACAAAGTATGCTACGATTACAAAAGCCAAAGCATTGACAAGTACAAACCATATCATCTGAGTGTTGCTAACCCTGCCATCTACCGAAGGTCGTCCTTTGGTACGGGGATTTAAACCATCGATATCTCTGTCAAGATAGCGGTTGACACCCATGGCAAAATTACGTGCAGTAACTGCAGCTATTGTCCCTAAGAAAAGTAGCTTCCAGCCAAACCAAGCAGAACCAGTATCTAGGTAGGAAGCTACAAGCATAGCTACAAATATAAAAGGCAAAGAAAACACAGAGTGCTTAAGCATGACTAATTCAGAAAAGTCATTAAGTTTTTTAAAAAAACGATGGGATTTTAATTCTTCAGTCCTCATTCTTAATTCCCATTCATTAAGGGTGCGGTATGATTCTAAGTTTAGAATTTAAAGACCAAGCTATAACAGCTACTAAAAATGTAATAACAAGTATATTTGACACAAGTGCATAAGTGTAAAGTAAATAAAGTACCCACAAAAGTATAGCTCCAAATGGTGTAGGTACGCCTTCAAAGAATTTTTCTATCTCTCCCACATCTGCCTTGAGGTTAAACTCCACAAGTCTTCTAAGTCCTAGTATGATGTACACTATAAATACTAAACCTATAAATAATTCTTCCCATACTGCGGTCATACTAGGCTTTAGTGCATAGTAAAGTAAAAATGACGGCATAACCACAAACGATAAAAAATCTGCAAAAGAGTCCAACTGTATGCCAAACTCTGTGGAGAGGTTATAGTGTCGTGCTAACTTGCCATCTAGTGCGTCACATGCACCTGCTACCCAAGCTAAAACTATGGCAGTAAAGAAGTCACCCTGCACTATAAAGTAAATAGCCGTTACTCCCAATGCAACATTCATATATGTTACTAGGTTTGCTATATTGAAACGATTGTCTTTGTCAAATAAATTCATATTTTCCCTTATTGACTATAATTTTACCTTTTTTGTTGTTATGCTATGATTACAGATGCAAAACACTCATACAAACTTTAAACAATTTGCCATCATAGGGTCAACTGCTTCAGGCAAAACATCACTTGCAGTAAAAGTAGCCAAGAAGATAAATGCACATATTTTGTCACTAGATTCTCTCTCTGTCTATAAAAACATAGACATTGTGTCAGCAAAGCCTACTATGGAAGAACGTGATGGAGTAAATCACTTTGGCATTGATGTAATCTATCCAAATGAAATCTTTGATGTGACAACATTCATCAAACTCTACCATGAAGTACAGAAGAAATGTTTAGAAGAAAAGAAAAACCTTGTGATTGTAGGAGGGACTAGTTTTTACCTCAAGATGCTCTTAGAAGGCATTAGTAAACTCCCCCACATAAGCGATACTACAAAAAAAGAAACAAAGATTCATTTACAAGATTTACAAAAAACCTACACTTGGCTTGACGCACTAGACCATACCTACATGTCAAGTATAGAAACTAACGACATCTACCGCATAGAAAAGGCATTGACTATCTACCTAGAAACTGGACTCACTCCCTCTGCCTACTTCAAACAGTTTCCCCCTAAAGCCACCATCACAGAAGCTCTACCTATATACCAGATAGTATGGGAAAGAGAAGTTTTACGTAAACGCATAGCCCTACGTACAGAACTTATGTTAAGTGATGGTCTCATAGATGAAGTATGCATGCTAGAGAAAAAATACTCACGCACCCCAAACTGCATGAAATCCATAGGCATAAAAGAGACACTTGCCTACCTAGATGGTGCTTACGATAAAAAGATACTGATAGAAAAAATCACAACCAACACAGCA
>CAZNEJ010000100.1:0-3262 GCA_964571975.1 uncultured Sulfurovum sp.
TCTAGAAGATTTGGTGGAGAAGTATATCAAAGAGAGGCTTAAAAGCTATTTTAAATTTTTATGATACACTCATGCAAAAGTTATTTTAAAGGTAGGTTTGAATGTATCAAAACGAGTATATAAAAGAAAAAAATTATACCATATCAAGAATATGGATAGTTCTTTCCATTACTATTTTTACATTTTTATTCTTGGAAACCCAAGGTGAAAATCTTGATACTAATTACTTTTTTCTAAAGATACTACTTGTTGTATTAAGCACGATTTCTATATTTCATTATCAACTTCTTGCTAGATTTCCTCAGGTAATGGTAGATGCACGTAAGTTTTTTCTTTTGGTTTTGGATTTACTGTCTTTGACTCTTGCAATACTGCTATTAAACTCTCTAGGTATCTTCCTGTTCCCTTTGTATGTGATTATTATTATGGTTAGTAGTGTTAGTTTTGGCTTTTTACATTTTTATACTAGTCTCTTTCTTTCTGTATTCTCATGGCTTGTCCTTGTTAAGGCATCTTCTTATTGGATGCATCATACCGACACAGTGGCTGTATTTGCGATAACCTCTTTCATTGTTCCTCTTATATACAGTAGGCATCTATATCAACTGTATGGAGTTCAAAATAAACTGCATGATACATTGAAGAGTTCAACACATCATGCAAACTATGACATGCTTACAGGTTTGGCTAACCGTAAGCATTACGAAGAGTACATGAAGGAGCTTTTAGATAAAAAAACATTTTTTGCCCTTTTATTTATTGATCTAAATAAATTTAAACCTATCAACGACACTTATGGTCATGATGTGGGCGACAAGGTGCTTATAGAAGTTGCAAAAAGATTAAATGCAAGTATTGATGATGGAGATATGGTAGCACGCTTAGGAGGAGATGAATTTGTGATTATCACGCAAAGAAAAAGATTATTTTTAGGAAATTTTATCAACAAAATAGAAAAAAGTATGATAAAAACTTTTAAGGCAAGTAGTAATATTGATATTACTATTTCATTAAGTATGGGTATTAGTATTTTTCCTGTAGATAGTACATCTGAAACCTTTTTACGTAAATATGCAGATGAGGCGATGTATGTAGCAAAAAAAGATCCCAACAAGTCACATGCCTACTATAGTGAAATTTAAGAACTGCTATAAAAGTAAAAACTTGCTATAATCACGGCATTTTAACGCATGGCAAAGTAAGCTATGACAAAACCTGAGAGAGTAAAGGCAAATTTTGAACGAAAATATCATAGGCTACATTGATGACCAAGGCAATATACTAGACACACAAAGTGCGGGCGAATCCTGTACCCAAGCTCCCATAGAGTACGACAACTCTGAAGCATCTTTAGAGATAGTCCGACACTCAACAGCCCACCTTATGGCTCAAGCCATCACAGAACTTTACCCAAACTCACAGTTTTTTGTAGGCCCCGTAGTAGATGAGGGGTTTTACTATGACTTTAGAGTAGATGAGCAGATAGGTGAGGGCGACCTTAAATCTATCGAAAAAAAGATGAAAGAACTCATCAAGAAAAAATATAAGATAGAAAAATATGAGATGACTAAAGTAGAAGCTTTAGAAAAGTTTGCTTCTGATGATTTAAAGCTTAAAGTGATGGAGCGTATCACAGATGAAACACTTTCAGTATATAAGCAGGGGGATTTTGAAGACCTTTGTCGTGGACCTCATGTGCCAGCACTTCGTTTTTTACACAACTTCAAACTCACACGTGTTGCAGGTGCGTACTTGGGTGGAGACGAAAAAGCGGAGATGCTTACGCGTATATATGGTATTGCTTTTGCGGACAAAGAATCATTGAAAGCACATATGTTTATGCTAGAAGAAGCCAAGAAGCGTGACCATAGAAAGATAGGTAAAGAGATGGAGCTCTTTATGTTTAGTGAAGAAGCAGGGGCAGGACTTCCTTTTTGGCTTCCTAGTGGAGCTAGACTTCGCAACAAACTAGAAAACATACTTCACAAAGCCCATCGCATTAGAGGGTATGAGCCAGTGCGTGGGCCAGAGATACTAAAGTCCCAGATGTGGCACACTTCAGGACACTTTGCTTGTTATGGTGAAAATATGTACTTGACTACTGTAGATGGGCAAGAGTATGGACTAAAGCCTATGAACTGCATAGGACATATACAAATCTTTAAGGCTTCAGGGAAGTCGTATCGTGATTTACCATTGCGTTATTATGAGTACGGTACTGTGCATAGACACGAGAAGTCAGGTGTGCTTCATGGACTACTTAGGGTGCGTGAATTTGCACAAGATGATGCACATATATTTTGTACGCCAGAGCAGATAAAAGAAGTCATTTTGGAGGTTGTCGAGTTTGTAGATAAGGTGATGAATCTTTTTGGGTTTGACTACTCTATGGAAGTAGCAACCAAGCCAGAAAAAGCCATCGGAGATGACGCAGTATGGGAGCTGGCAACAAAGGGCATAAAAGATGCTTTAGGTGAAAATAATCTACCTTTTACCATAGATGAAGGTGGTGGTGCATTTTATGGGCCTAAAATTGACATAAAAATCACTGATGCACTTGGACGTAAATGGCAGTGTGGCACAGTACAAGTTGACTTCAATCTCCCCTCTCGTTTTGACGCTGAGTATGTAGGTGAAGACAACGAACGCCACCACCCAGTGATGATACATAGAGCTATATTGGGTTCATTTGAACGTTTTATAGGCATACTTACAGAGCATTATGCAGGGGAGTTTCCTTTTTTCTTAGCTCCTGTACAGGTCATCTTTATTCCTATCGCAGATTCTCATGTAGCATATGCGAACAAGCTAAAGAACGAACTTATGCATGCAGATATAGACGCTGAGGTGTATGACAAAAATGACAGCCTCAACAAACGCGTAAGAACAGCAGAAAAACAACGCGTACCTTATGTAGTTATAGTAGGAGATGAAGAGGTAAAAGGAAATTCTGTAGCCATACGCAACAGAAGAACTAGAGAACAGTATAATCTAACACAAGATGAATTTATGGTAGAATTAGCAAAACAACTTCAAGAAGGTAAAATTTGAGTAGACAAAACGATAGAAACAACAGAGGCAGAAAGAAAAAAGACGACACGCTCATGAACGATGATATCCGCATTATGGAGCTAAGAGTTATGGCTGATGATGGAGAGCAACTTGGTATCATAACTCGAGCCGAAGCGATGAATATAGCCAATGAAAAAGGGCTTGACCTTGTACTTATGTCACCAGATGCGAAGCCTCCGGTTGCCAAAAT
>CAZNEJ010000101.1:0-3132 GCA_964571975.1 uncultured Sulfurovum sp.
TGAACCCTACTCTCCATCCTGCCATGTTGTATGATTTTGAAAGAGTATAGGCTTCAACTGCCACATCTTTTGCACCTTCAACTTCCATGATTGATGGTGTCTTATAGCCATCAAAAGTGATGTCTGCATAAGCTATATCAGAGATGATATAAAAACGTTTTTCTCTAGCAAGTGCCACAAGCCTCTCGTAAAACTTAGGCGTCACCGTTGCTGTAGTGGGGTTGTGTGGGAAATTTACCACTAAAAATTTTGCTTTTGGTATAGAGTTGTCTAAATGGTCTTCTAAATCTGCTAAAAATTTATCCTCGTCCACTTCAAATGTCTCTTCATCAAATATAAGTTGCATTTTTTCTACATTTGCTCCTGCTAGTATAAATGCTTGAGAATGTATAGGATACGTAGGATCAGGAACTATAGCTACATCACCAGGGTTAGTAATAGCTTGCACCAAGTGTACATAACCCTCCTTACTTCCCATAGTTGCTACTATTTCTGTGTCAGGGTCTAGACTTACATTGTATTTGCGTTTATACCAGTTTGCCATGGCAAGACGTAATTTATAAATGCCCTTAGAAGCAGAATAGCCATGAGTTTTTGGTTTTTGTGCTGTCTCACAAAGCTTGTCTATGATGGGTTGTGGTGTAGGTGCATCTGGATTTCCCATAGAGAAGTCTATAATGTCTTCACCTTCACGTCTAAGTTGCATTTTTAAATCATTAATTTCTGCAAAAAGATACTTCGGTAAACGATTTATCTTATCGAATTGTATTTCATCAAACATGCTTTACTCTCTTTTGTTCTTTATTTACTCTTACCATTTTTTATGCCCACCCTGTAAAACATATGCACTCTTGGTTAAGGATTCAACACCATCTTTGCTTACTTTGAAATAATGCTCTTTTCCGTCATTGTATTCTTGTGTTTCATCTTGTATTATAAATTTAAAAGATGCTGGAGATGTAGCTATCAACCAAGACTTTTTTTCCACATCAATCTCATATTTATCGGATACAGAGGAATGGTTTCTTTTTCCCGTACTCATCTCTATGATGCCAAACCAAAGTCTACTTTTTGGCACAAGCATAATGCTCTGTATATTTGCAGATATAATGCTTTTGGGTTCTTCAGGCTCATCACTACTCAAATTTGCATCATCGTTAAAATTTGTGTCATTGCTCTCTTCTATATCAGGAACCACTACTCTTGCTTCGATGCTTGTTTCTATAATGTCACTTTGTGCCCCACTAGCATCTGTCTGAGTATTTGAGAATGCATTTTCAATACTCAATGATTTTTCTACTTTTGGTACATAATTTTCCTTAGGGTCGATACTGTTTTCTGCCTTTTTCTCAAAAGAAGAGTGGATATCGCTAAAATTTTTACTGTCAAACTGTGCAAGGAAGTACCATGAAACATAAGCTAGTAGCCCCAATACTAAAATTACGCCCCATTTAGAACGTTTTTTCTTCTCTTTGACCATAGGCATCCTTAAGCTAATACTTTTATCTTCAGCATGCGTACTATAATAGCTAAGTGCTTGTTCTTTTTTTTTACTCAAGTCTGCAGCATAATCACGTTCAATGATAGAGATAAATCCCAAGGCTTTTACTTTAGATATACTAGAATAATCATCTGCTAAGATCATTTCTATATTCTCTTCAGAAATATTGGTTTTTTTACTTATAGACTTTAAGCTGTGTTCTTCAAAAATCTCATTTAACTGCATAACCCATCCTATGTATTAATATTGCTGCTGCTGCACTCACATTAAGTGAGTCAAATGCATGTTTCATCTCTACAGAAATCATCTGATCAACTTTCCCTGTAACTTTTCCAGATAGTCCTTTGCCTTCACTGCCGAGTACCAATACACGCTTAGAGGCAAAGGTTATATCTTGTATGTTTTCGCCTTCCATTGAAGCTCCATAGATACTAAATCCTAGTTGCACTAACTCGTTAAAATTATCTAAAATATTTTTTGTTATCATCAGAGGCATGTCTAGCAAAGCTCCCGAACTACTTCTTGTGATAGCTGACATATTTACTTGCCTTACACCAGAAACGATGATGGCATCTGCTCCCAAAGCATATGCTGAGCGTACTACTGCTCCTATGTTTCCTACATCAGTGAGTCCATCCAAGACTACGATGAAATCACTTTTTTTTATTTGAGAGAAGGAAGTCTCTTTAAATTCTTCCATCTCTACCAATAAACCTTGATGATTGCCACCCTTTGACATAGACTGTGCCCACTTTTCTTCTAGGAACTTTATCTTGTCATGGTACTTGTGAAACAATTCTTTAGGTAAAGTACCTTTTGAGTTTGCTCCCTTTTGGGCCACATAGACTGTTTTTATTTTTGATTCGTGCTGTTCTAAGGCGTGTAAACACACTTGTTTTCCATATATTATCATAAGGTAGATTTTATCTAATTTTTACTAATTAACTCTTGATACCATTCTTTTACAGATTTATCGCTCAAACCTGCTAAAAGCTTAGCTTTGATTTTAGGTGCTAACTCCAGGTTTAAAACTTCAGTAAAAGAGAGATATTTTTCTAAAGTTTTCTTAGCTCTAATTACTACTACCCATTCACCACGTATGGTGACGTCTTCAAAAAGCACATTCAACTCTTTGACTGTGCCACGATAATACTTTTGGTATTTTTTAGAGATTTCTTTGGCTAGAAAAAGTTCTCTATCTTCATCAAGTACTTCTATTTCGTTTAAAAGTTTTTCTAAACGATGTGGAGACTCGTATAGTACTGTATTGTATCCATTGCTCATAGCTTTAGCCAAAGATGTACTTCTCTCTTTTCCTTTATGAGCCAAGAAAGCATAAAACAAAAACTTCCCTTCCTCAAAACCAGAAGCTGCGTACGCTGTAGTAACAGCTGATGCTCCTGGAAGTACATCGTAATCTACGGCATGCTCTTGTGCATAAGCCACAAGAAGTTGTCCAGGGTCAGATATAACAGGCATACCAGCATCGCTCACATAGATTACTTCTTTTTTTGCTAAGGTATCACCAAGCTCATCTAAACGTTGCTGTCCATTATGTTCATTAAAAGAGTAAAAATCTGCTTCAGGATACGCCATATCAAACCGCTCTTCTAGCAAACGCAAAAGCTTTT
>CAZNEJ010000102.1:0-3111 GCA_964571975.1 uncultured Sulfurovum sp.
GTCATGAGAAGTGGCAGTTCTTTTTCTTGGAGTATCTCGTCATTATACATATTTGTGAGTGGCACTTCTGCTGTGGGTATAAGGTACAAATCTTCACCATCTACCTTAAACAAGTCATCTTCAAACTTAGGAAGTTGTCCTGTACCCTGAAGCATAGCAGAGTTGTTTATAAAGGGAACAGAGTACTCTTCAAAACCTTTTTCACGATTAGAATCTAAAAAGAAATTAATCAATGCACGTTCAAGTCGTGAAGCTTCGCCTTTGAGTATGGCAAAACGGCTTTTAGCCAACTTCACACCACGTTCAAAATCTATCCAGCCATTTATCTCAGAGAGTTCCCAGTGTTCTTTGGGTTTAAAGTCAAAGTTTTTAGGTTCTAAGACCTTGCGTAATTCGATATTATCTTCTTCATCTGATCCTTCAGGCACAGAATCATCGGGGAAATTTGGTATGGAAAGAGCCACAGCATATAGTGCCTCTTCTGCCATTCTTGCTTTTTCTTGCATGGGTATCATTGCTTCTTTGTTGGCATCTACTTTGATTTTGAGTTCAGTCACATCTTTTTTATCACGCATGTATTGTCCAAAAAGTTTAGACATGGAGTTTTGTTCTGCTTTTGCAGATTCTAAAATAGCATTACTCTCCTTAAGTGTTTGAAAAAGAGATTGTAAGTTTTCAAGCGTAGTAGTTTTCACACCTTTTTTCTGTAATCTTATAGAAGCTTCGTCAAAATTGTTTTGGAGGTATTTTAAGTCTATCATTGGGCTTGCCTAGGTTTGGGATATTTATATGAATTATAGTGGAAAGTTTAGAAAGGTAGGGTTAAGATGGCCTCTGGTGCAACTACGAAGGTTTTAACTCCTGTAGTCGCACACAATTAAAATTCAGGAGAAACAGTAATGCCATCTATGCCAAATCTACAATCTTCATCTGGTCCTGCCTGAAGATAGAAAGATACATAAGCACCACCTGCAAGGTTTCCTGCGGTACCTACTGCTATGTTTGGTGTACTTGCATTATTATCATGGTTAGCGATGATACTTTGTCTATTGTCGCATGTTCTTGCATCAAAGAATGAACTTTTTCTTAATGCTAAAATAGCACAATTACTACCACTTCTGATACTATATCCAAAGTTTGCATTTCTATATCTCTCAGGTGCATTTTCATGCCAAATCTCAAACTCCACATGTGCCCGGGTATTTTTAAGAACTGTATACCCGGCCGAAGGAGACGCTACTAGCCCAGCTGTTCTCAATGGAGCTTTATTTGCCTCACCTATACGTGTTATCTCTCCTGTGTCTGGCTGTATACCATCTAGGTTTACCCATATAAGTGCATCTTTACCGCCTAAATGATAGTCATATTTATAGTCTATAACCACTGTACCTTCAATGTCTAATTTATACGTCTCAGAGTCTGTATTTCCTATCCATTCACGACCATCTTGTCTACACTGGTCTTGGTAGTAGTTACGTCCAACAGCATAATAAAGATCTGTTCTATCGATGCCAAAATAGTTGTCTTGTAATGTCAAGGTATGGTTATTTCCACCTAGTGCCATGTCCCATTTACCCATAGCTTCATAATGCTTACCTGCACCAAATACAACAAGTTTATCTGTATTATTTCCCTCAGCATTTACATGTCTAAATACATTACTTCTAGCAAGTGTATTGTCTTCAAATTCTGTTGTAGTGGTATCATTGTCACCTAATTCCAAGATCTTTCCATTCGCATTAGAGTTTGCAATGTCATTTCTACCATAAAAAAGTCTCTTTGTTGCACTTGTCTCTATACTAGATGTCTCACTGCCATCAACCGTATAACCCACTATGGCACCTAGCGTTATATTTGGCTGAGTATTCACCCTGTTTCCATATTCATCTGTCACTGAAACAGCTAGTTTTTCTATATATTTTGCTCGTACCTTATCTTGCCCTGTGCTTACATATGAAACACTTATAGCAGATGGAGGTCCAGAGTAGACCCTGACGTTTACTATAGTTGATATATTGCTATCAACACCATTTACATCAGCAAATTCAATAGTTACCTCCACTGGCACTAAACCAGAAAGCTTTTTAGACTTCAAGATAAATGGGCTGTTGTTAATAGTATCTAATTCCAATGAGCTTACCAGTGCACTGGTTGCTGTATTAAATATTTGAGCTATTGTACTGTTTGTGGTCAGTACTGTTATTTTTGTTATATTTTCATCGCTCAAACTTACATCATTGCCCGAAGGATCTTTTGCTTCAAGCAAGACGTTAAATGTTTTTTCCTTATCGGGAATGCCCATACTAAATTCACCACTTGTCACGATGTCTATCTCGTAGTTACGTGATATATGTGGATTATCGGGCAACTGATACAGAACTTTCATGCTTTGCTTGTCTGTACTATTTTCTACATGATAAAACTTAAATGTACTGTCATTGTCATCATTGCCTATGAGTGCTTGTAGGTTGCTAGGTCCCGTATAAGAAAATGTTGCCATACCTTGTGCATCCACAGGTACTTCATAAGAGTTGAACTGGCCCACATCAATGCCATTAAGTACTTTAGCTGGCAATTCTACTTTGACAAATCCTTGTGTATAAGGTGCTATATCTTTAAATACAGATATAGGAATCTCTACAGTTTTACTATTGCTCTCAAGTGTTATTTCTCTTAGTTCGACAGGTATTACAACTATAGGAAGGCTAACGTTACCTTCCACACTAGCTGTAGTTTCATTGAAATTTACTGTAATATTAGTTTCTAGTTGTACGACACCTTCTTTAAAAGATACAGGTAAATTCAATGTAGTGCCATTTACATCATCAAGGCTTTCTGGGGCCACATAGAAGAAAGTTGCATATCCACCACTATCCGTAGTTACTGTATGTCCATTTGATATGCTACCCTTTGCAATATCAAATCCCAACATTTTTATCTCTTTCCCAGATATAGGAATGCCTTTAAAGGTCAATTGTGCTTTTAAATCTATTTTAGACCCTGCACGCTCCATGGTTATATTTGACTCATTTGAAAACTCATATAGAGGCTTCTTTAGTACCACAATATCTACAGTCACTGCAGACTCTGCACCATTACTGTCTGTATGCA
>CAZNEJ010000103.1:0-3021 GCA_964571975.1 uncultured Sulfurovum sp.
CATGTAGAACTTCAAGCAAACCATACCTCTGAAGTACTTGCAGGTAATGCCCTACTAGATGCTATGGATAACGGTGCAGAGATGATGGTTACTCCATGTCCACTTTGTCACCTCAAAATGGACACCTATCAAGACAGCATTAGCAAGGTTATGGGACGTGATGTAGAACTTCCAGTTTTACACATGCCCCAAATGGTAGCCCTTGCTCTTGGATGTACAGAAAAAGAGATTGGTCTTAAATTCCACGTTCAAAAAGCGAAACATCTTTACACAGAAGCTTTGTAATACTTTTTGTATATTTGTATTTGATGCGAGCCTATACTTTATCAGTCTCCTTAATTCACAAGGAAAACAATGTCATACTCTAGCTGGTTTTATGAACACGGTGACAAACACAAGGCTATCATGAATAGACTTACTCACCTCAATGATGATGAAGTCATCGCTTATTTTAGATTTGAAAATATGGTAGAAAAAGAGCCAGACTTTTGTCCACTTTACAAAGACAATAAAAAATGTCATGACCTAGCAGGACTCAACTGTTATCTCTGTGCCTGCCCTAACTTTAGATTTAAAGATGAAGGCTATCATATCAGGGAAGGTAAAACACTCTACTCAGCTTGCAGTATAAACTCAAAAGAAGGTTCCCAATTTATAAGTGATGATGCTATCCATCAAGACTGCTCCAAGTGTGCCGTGCCACACCATGAGTCTTACATCAAAAAAATCTATGACCGAGATTGGTTTGAAATGATGGAAAATGTCTGCTAAGGAACTATCAATCTATGACCTAGATAATAAATAAAAATATTTAAAGGTTCTTATTTATGCTCTATCGTATTTAATCTTGTTATAATCATATAGCACTTGAGACCATAGACACTTATATTGTTTGGACAAATAGCTTTAGGATTGATGATATGAAATTGTACAATAAAACACTCTTTACGCTTTTTGTCGCTTTTTTTGCTGGATGCGGAAACAACCATGTAGGCGAAAGTAGTGCAAACGCAAACATTGTAAATATAAAAGATAATGCTTTTATCTACCTCCCAAATAGCCCTTATAAAGATGTACTGATAGATTGCATCAATCCGACCATTAAAAAAGCTAATTCATGCTCTCTAAATACCCTGCCCTTTATAGCCAAAGATAACAAAACTGTGACAAAACAGACCATCATGCAACGTGTAGTAGTCTCTGATGCTTGGATGGCCAAACGCTTTGAAAAATTACTAGATGCGTTGGAAGATAAAAATATTAAAAAACTTTTTTCTGCTGTCACTGCTGTGGTTATACATAGAGATATACGACCTTCTTTCTATACGCCTGTAACGGCTGCAATATACTTAGACCCTAGATACTTATGGCTTACTCCAGAAGAAGCATCAACAATTACCACACAAGAAGATTTTCGTAGTAACTTTGGAAATGACTTACAGTTTGTATCTGGGAGTGTTAACACTTTAGATTCCGCTTCGATTAGTAGTTTTAAAGCCCTAGACTCTAATTTATCTAGAACACTAGATGAAATCACTATGCCTTTTGCTGCCTTGCTTTATCATGAATTGGCACATGCAAATGACTTTGTCCCCGCATCACTCATAGCAAGCATTGACAAAACTCAAAGTGTATTTAAATCTATAGAGGTCTTGAGTGATTCACGCATATCTAAACAGTTAGATGCACAACACTCTCTCACTTCGATCAAGCTAGCATCTTTGGGCAAAGTATTGTATCGTGGTCATACTGCTAGTGATGAAGAAAAAGAGATGACTGGCTTTCTTGTAGGAGAATTATTTGATGAAGATACAGCTTCTGACATCTACGCTTATAGCACTATCTATGAAGACACCGCTACACTTTTTACTGATACTATGATGAAAATACACTTTAATGTAGACAACAATGTACTCTTTCTTCATGCAGATACACATGATTTAGAATGGGGCATTCGTAATCCTATTGCCAAAGCATCCGTACGCCCTAGAGCACTTTTTGTATCTAACAGACTTAGCCCAATAGCAGGTGGATGGGATACCAAATTTGATACACTAGTAGGTACATTTTCTTATCTACATACAGAAGAACAAAACGCTAAACTATACAAATCACTACAAAATAACCTAGATGACATCAGTCACTTTAAAGATTTACCTTTATAAACTTAAAGGGGTATAATGCTTCTATGAAAAACCTCAAAAATGCTCTCTTACTCAAGCAACTTTATCGACTCAAACAACTAGGATACAGATATACTTCCCTTGTGCCATACAAGGAGGAGGAATCAGACCTTGCATTGCCAAATACCTTAGATTCACTTAGAAAACAAGCTATAAATTGTCATCTTTGCAGCCTCTCTAAAAGTAGAAGCAAAGTTGTTTTTGGAGAAGGTAATCCTCATGCTAAGCTTATGATTGTAGGAGATGCTCCAAGTGCTAGTGATGACAGTACGGGAAAGGTATTTACGGGTCGTTCAGGTGAACTCCTCACAAAGATGATAGAAAATGTACTTGGTCTTACAAGAGATGATGTCTACATTACTAACGTACTAAAATGCAAAGCCCTTAACAGTCAGTCCCCGTCACCTACTCATGCACATACTTGTCATCCTTATTTGCTAAAAGAGATAGCATTGGTTAAGCCTATGGTTATTGTTGCTTTGGGCGATATGGCATATCACTATCTTACAGGAGATGATGATGTCATATCTAATGTGCATGGGGTGACATACAAGCAAGATGATTACAATATCATGCCTACTTACCATCCTAGCTATTTATTGAGAAACCCTTCTGCAAAAAAAGATGTTTTTGAAGATTTAAAAAAAGTAAAAGAACTATTGGATACGTTTACTTAAACAAAAAAGACTTACGCCTCTTTTATAATCTTCTCAATAACAGCAACTACAGAAGGGTCTTCAAGGGTTGAAGTATCTTGTGTAATGGCTTCACCTTTGACAATAGAACGCAATATCCGTCTCATAATCTTACCAGAACGTGTTTTAGGAACATCAGGCAC
>CAZNEJ010000104.1:0-2981 GCA_964571975.1 uncultured Sulfurovum sp.
AGGAAGATTATAAAGTTTTGCAGCAATTGACGGACAAAGTGCCGCAGAAAATTTATCTTCTGAAGCCAATTTTGCGGCTTTTGCGGTAGACTCTACTGCTACTAACTCTGCATTATCCAGTCCTAAATCTTGGAAAAACTTACGACACTGCCCAAAAGCAATATCTTTAGAATAAATTTTTGTAATTTTTGTATATTCTTCACAAAGTGTTGCAAATGCAAAATGTACATTTATCATCTCTTCAGCGATAATTTTCAAGCCATAGACATTCAGACAATGAATAGTATCACTCACTATGCCATTGGAAGAGTTTTCTATGGGTACAACGCCGAACTTTGCAATCCCTTTATCTACAGCACGAAACACTCCTTCTATGGAAGAGATAGGAAGATACTTAGACATAGCACCAAACTTAGACTCAGCTGCTTGGTGTGTAAAACTTGCATCTGGTCCCAAATATGCTACACCTTCTGGTAATTCTAAGTTTCTCGAAACTGCAAACATTTCTAAAAAAAGTGCATCAATTGCACTATTTGTCAGTTTGCCTTTGTTTTGGTTTTTTAAGCGATTTAAAATAGATTTTTCACGTTCAGGACGGTAGATAGATGCACCTGTACTATGCTTTAAAACACCTACTTGATGCACAAGCTCCATACGCTCATTGTAGAGTTTTAAAAGTGTATCATCAACGGTATCTATTTTGTTTCTTAAATCGTCTAAAGTCATCTTAAACCTTTAAATATTCTAATTCCAACCGTACCTGGTCATCATATGTTTCTCTGGCACGTATCAGCCTGTCTTTGCCATTTTCCACGGCAACTTCTGCTGGTTTTGCTCGCGTGTTGTAGTTAGAAGCCATCGTAAAACCATAGGCACCTGCAGAACGAATGACAACAAGGTCATTGTGTTTTAAAGGAGGCAATGGTACATTTTTACCAAAGAAGTCTCCACTCTCACATACGGGCCCCACCACATCTGCAGGAGTGCTATCACCTTCCACATCTACAGCTTCTATCTTGTGATATGCATTATACAAGCTTGGACGTATGAGGTCATTCATACCACCATCTACGATGACAAAACGTTTGCCATCATTGATTTTTTCGTATAACACTTTCGTAAAAAATGCTCCAGCGTTTGCCACCATATAACGCCCTGGTTCACAAAGCAGTGTCACATCAAGTCCTTTGGTAGCTTGGAAGATAGCCTGTGTATACTCGGTGGCCGTTATAGTCACTTCATCATCATACACCACGCCTATGCCACCACCTACATCAAAAAATTTAATGTCAATTTTGATGGCTTTTAGTGAACGTACTAAATCAGCCACAATTTGGGCTGACTCACGAATGGGGTCTAGTTTTGTAAGCTGTGAACCTATGTGAAAGTGGATACCTATAGGGTTCAAAAACTCAGATTTATTTGCGTAAATATACATACGCTTTGCCATGTCTATCTCTACACCAAACTTATTTTCATGAAGTCCTGTAGAGATGTAAGGGTGTGTTTGAGGGTCTATATTTGGATTGACACGTATAGAAATACGTGCTTCTTTGCCAAGTTCACGAGCCACAAGTTCCACGCGTTTCATCTCAGCTTCTGATTCAAGGTTTAGCATCAAAATATCTTTTTCTAAGGCTTCTTTTATCTCATCATCACGCTTCCCTACACCTGAAAAAATAATCTTATACTTACTCACACCTGCTGTTAACGCACGATTGACCTCTCCTATGCTCACGCAATCAGCCCCAGCTCCTAGTCTAGCCAAGTGAGCGATTACAGAGAGGTTTGAGTTTGCTTTGACTGCATAGTTTATGATGGACTTTTTACCTGCAAAAGCATCTTTAAGTGTCGTATATCTATTTTCTATATAATCAAAATCATACACATACAATGGTGTGCCATATTTCTCTGCCAATGCGTTAGCGTCTATGTTCATTTCTAGTCCTATCCACTTCTCTGTCTATATTTTAAAATGATTTTATCTAAAAATGACTAAAAAGTAGTCATACTAGCAGATAGGGTGAGTTTTATCTATACATCTTCACTATAGCCAAAGCAAGACGTGCCACATCTGCAAAAGTTCTAGCAGTCAAGGTTGCCCCTGTAGTTATGGGAACACCTTTTCCAGCAAACAAATAGTCTCCTTTTCCTCTACCTATAAATGTATCTAGCCATGGTTTATTAGGTTTATATTCGCTAGGTTCCATAAATGCAACAATCTCAACACTTTTTATCTTATCATCCATTCCTATAACATACAGTACGGCAGCTTTTTTCGTGTGTACTTCTTGGAGCAACAGCACCCCATGCCCTATAACTTTTTGCTTCTTTTTAACCGTATAAAGTCGTATAACATTGGTATCTAATCTAGCCTTAGCAAGGTTTTGTACCTTTTTTAGCTGCTTTGGCTTTAACTTAAACTGTTTTTTACTTACCTGAACTTTACCTGTAAAAGCAGGAGCAATAAGCTTACTAATGTCCACACCACTCTTGGCGTACATCACAGTACTTATCAGGAGTAGAAGAAATATTTGTTTCATAATGTATGTCCTTTGTATTATCTATTATATTTTAGTGTAAAAACGTGACCTTATTGTGCCAAAGGGTCTTTTACGGTTCCATTTTTGGCATCAGATGCTCATAGCGTTTGTCTGTTAGTGTTCTTAAGAAAGCTTCTATAGCTTTTATTTTAACATCGTCCAATGCTTTTGTTTCGTTAAGAATTTTATGATTTATACTTGCACTGTGGTCATTATCGCCCCAAGGTCTTCCTGTTTCTGGATTTGTATCGTGTCCCAAACCTGCCATATGGTCATAAAACTCTATGACTGTTCTTAGATTTTTAAAGACACCATTACTCATATAGGGCCCCGTGACTGCTATATTTCTTAGGCTTGGAACTTTTATTTTTCCTAAATGTGCTGTCCAGTTTGCGTCTGTACTTTTTACTGTAGCACCTAGTCCTAAAAAAGTTGCAT
>CAZNEJ010000105.1:0-2932 GCA_964571975.1 uncultured Sulfurovum sp.
GTGCCTTGTCTTTGTCAAAAAAGTTTCTATACTCTGCATAGGTTGTAGCCCCTATGCACTTTAAGTCACCACGAGCCAGAGCAGGTTTGAGTAAATTTGAAGCATCCATGCTCCCCCCAGATGTGGCACCTGCTCCTACCATTGTATGTATCTCATCTATAAACATAATGGCATCTTTTTTTTCTGTAAGCTCTTTAATGATACCTTTAAGACGTTTTTCAAAATCACCCCTATACTTAGTACCTGCTACCAAAGCACCCATATCTAAGGCATATACTTTAGATTTTTTAAGTATTTCAGGGACAGTACCCTCAGAAATATTCAGTGCCAAACCTTCTGCAATAGCTGTTTTACCCACACCTGGTTCACCCACAAGCAAAGGATTATTTTTCTTGCGACGACAAAGTGTCTGCATCACACGTTCTATCTCGTCTACACGACCCACAACAGGGTCTATTTTCCCTGTTTTGGCGAGGGCTACAAGTTCTATAGTAAATTTGTCAAGCATCGTTTCTTCTTTTTTCTCACCTTCTACTTCAGCACCCACTTTATCATGACGATGAGAGATTACTTCAAGTACATCTACACGTGCAATGCCTTCTTTTTTCATCAAATACACTGCATAGGAATGTTCCTGCATAAAAATAGCAGCAATCATATCACCAATGTTTGCCTCCGTTCTTCCTGCTGAATGGATATGCGTCATCATATCGTTAATGGCTCTTGAAAGGGCTACAGTCTCAAAAGGTTCTACTGCCTCTTTTAAAGAAGGAATTGTTTTTGTGATATGTGCAACAATACCCAACCTTAGTCTCTCAAGGTCAGCATCAAGTATGGAAAATATCTCTTGTCCTGATTCAGAATTCACCATAGACAAAAAAACATGTTCAACCGTCAAGTATTCATGTCTATTTTCTTTGGCATAACCTACAGCTTGTTTAAATATATCATTGAGTGTTATACTAATCATTTTAGTTCCTTAACTATTCTCTTCAATTGTGGCAAGTAGTGGAAATTCATTTTGCTTGGCACGTTGCTTTACTTGCTGTGCTTTGGTTTGTGCTATCTCAAAACTATACACACCACAAATTGCCTTTTCGTAGTCATGTATCTGTAACATAATCTTCTCTGCTTGCGTATAATTCATATGAAATACACTTGTCAATATTTCTATAACAAAGTCCATACTTGTATAATCATCATTATGTAACAATACTTTATACATTTTAGGTTCTTCTACTTCTAGGGCAAATTCTAATTCTTCTTCAAACTTTGGCATTTTGTGATACAATCCTAATCTATTTATTATTTTACTATTATACATAAAAATTGGAGATTTTCAAGTGCAATCACTCTTTATCACCGCAACAGGTACAAATGTAGGCAAAACTTACACGACTGTAAAACTTATAGAAGCACTGGCTTCCAAAGGTTTAGCAGTAGGTGTCTACAAACCCATCGAAACAGGAGTCATCAATAACAACCCTCTTGATGCTACTATACTACTTGAAGCTTGTAAAAAGGTTAATGACAAATTTAAAAACTTAAAACCCAAAGATATCACGGCTTACACATTCAACCTTCCAGCAGCTCCTTTTTGTGCAGATACAGAACAAACTATAGACATATACAATATTATAGAAAAGTACCACGCACTCTCGAAACTATGCGATATTTTACTTGTTGAAGGTGCAGGAGGACTTCATGTGCCCATAACAAAAGACTTTCACGTCATAGACCTCATCAAAAAATTAAACATCAAAACCCTACTTGTAACCCCAAGCCGTCTAGGCTGCATCAACGATAACCTACTCTCGCAAGAAGCATTAAAATCACGAAATATCGACTTTGACTGGTGCGTGAATTTGTATGAAGATAAAGAGGATTTTAAAGAAGTGACACAGCCTTATTATGATGCTGTGTTTTCGCAGTGCTGGACTGTTGAGGGTGGATTAGATAAATTTATAAGTTCAATTATATCCTAAAAAACTTCCTATGCATAGCCAATGCACTTTGGGTTTATTATCTGCCATTGGCTATAATCATACTAATTATTGTCAAGGACACAGATGCAACACCTAGTAGACACAAACGATTTTTCAGATGAGCAAATAGCACAGCTCTTAAGTGATGCTAAAAGTTTTAAAGCCAAACGCCCCCCACAATTACTTAATGACAAACTCCTAATCACTCTTTTTTTTGAAGCATCTACACGAACAAGAAGTTCTTTTGAGGTAGCTGCTAAACGTTTGGGTGCTTCTGTAGTACACCTTGACCCTTCTAGGTCATCTACCAAAAAAGGCGAAAGCCTAGAAGACACATTTGCAAACCTTTGTGCCATGGAACCAGATGGCATCATAGTGCGTCACTCAGGGAATGATACGCCACAGATACTAGCAGATATGCAAAAAAGCCCTGTCATAAATGCAGGAGCAGGTAACTACGCACACCCTACCCAAGCCTTGCTTGACCTTTTTACCATGATTGAACATTTTGATGGAGATATCAAAGGCAAAACCATCGCCATAGTAGGTGACATAGTGAGTTCAAGGGTGGCTAACTCTGGCATACGTTTATTTACACGTATGGGCATGAATGTACTGCTTGTAGCACCTGAACAGTTTATGCCAAAATCTGAACTGCCAAAATACAAAAATTTAGAAGATGTCATGGACAAAGTAGATGTCATCATGAGCTTACGTACCCAACTAGAACGCCATGAAAAAGAGCTTTTTAAAGACTATCATGACTACGCAAAACAGTACTGCATTACAAAAGAACGCATGGGAAAACGAGATATCTTACTCCTACACCCAGCACCTGTCATGCGAAACATAGACATAAGCGATGAAATGCTAGAAGACCCTCGCTGTAAAGTACTCACGCAAGTTAAAAATGGTGTGTTTATGCGTATGGCTATTTTGAAGTTGTT
>CAZNEJ010000106.1:0-2913 GCA_964571975.1 uncultured Sulfurovum sp.
GACTCAGATATCATTCTGAAAGCATCATTGAAAATACTCGCAGAGTATGCAATGTCAACAGAGGTATTTTCCTCGTCCATGTAGAGCGTTTCTCCAGAAAAGTTCAATACAGCCGAACCTAAGTATCCATTTACCGAGCGTAGTTTTTTCATTGATTGTTCAAATTCTATCATGTTTATTCCTTAAATTATGAGTTTTGTATTTTTTGCATAGAGTCACTAAAGGAGTCCAAGCCGTCAGCATTGTCTTTTAAAAATATCTTAAGTAAAGCTAAAGATGCATCCATCCCTCCACTTTTTTCTTCTTCAAGTAGTGACGCGTACAAAGGTTCTATGGTGCTTCTTGCTGCTGCTGACATACTTTTTCTCGTGGAGACATAGTTTCTAAAAGAACCATCTGGATTTTTAGCAACTCTTATATGTGCAAATACCCAGTAGAAACTACCATCCTTGCAAAGGTTTTTAACAAAGGCTTTTACGTCTTTACCTGCCTTAAGATTGTGCCATAAATATTTAAAAATAATTTTAGGCATATCTGGGTGACGTATCATGGAATGTGGTTTTTCTAAAAGTTCTGATTGGGTGTAGCCTGCTAGTTTAAAAAAGATAGGATTGGCATAGGTAATGTCACCTTTTTCATCTCCTTTTGAGACTATTATGTCTACTTTAGTTACTTCTAGTTCAGTTTGTGTTGGGACAATACTCAATACGTACTCCTTGTGTTTGTATAATATTAAAATTTATCAAACCCTATAAAAGGCATAAAAATTCTATAAATTGTTAAGAATAATACAGTAAAAAGATAAATTTATAGATAAAATAAAGGATCAGTATTGGTAACTCGGCTATCTCTCAAGTTGAGACCCGTTGCTTTCTGTCCCTACTTCACAATAGGTTTAGCTTTTTAAAATATGCATTACAGAATATGATAACTGCTTATAGTTAACTTTGGGTTAATACAGGTAAATACTTTGCCAACAGCACATAATAATAAAAGTTTTTATTTTCATTTGCTATGCTTGTCTGTCTAGGCATGACAGATAGTAAAGTATAATATCCAGCAGATGAAGCTTTAGTGGATAGTCAAAAGAGGTATCACCTAAAGCAAATAAACGATAAGGTAAGCATCTCAAAAGAAAGGAATAGAAGATGAAGGAACAAAGCATAAAATACATAGAAACACTAAGTGGGTTAGCAGCTTTATCAGACTATACATTTATGGATACGCTTAACTCTGACCCTGAAGCTACAGCAGATGGTGTAGACCATAACCCAAGACAAGTATTTTCAGGACATTATGTCCCAGTAAATCCAACGCCCATAGCAGAACCAAAGTACATCGTACATAGTAAGTGTTTATTTAGAGAGTTGGGTTTCTCTGATGGGCTAGCTAAGACCCCCGCGTTTATGCGTATGTTTTCAGGAGATACTTCACAGTTGCCTAGTCCTATGCGTAAAAGTGGATGGGCTACTGGATATGCCCTTTCTATCTATGGGACAGAGTACTATGAGCAATGTCCTTTTAAGACAGGTAATGGCTATGGGGATGGTCGTGCTATTTCTATATTTGAAGCTGTACTAAAAGGAAAGCGTTGGGAGATGCAACTTAAAGGTGCGGGCCCTACACCATACTGTCGTGGTGCTGATGGTCGTGCAGTTTTACGCTCTAGCGTACGAGAATTTCTAGCACAAGAACACATGCATGCACTAGGAGTTCCTACATCTAGGTCTTTGAGCTTGTACACTTCCAAGGTAGAGACAGTACAGCGTCCATGGTATTTGGAGGACTCACACTCAAGAAACCCTGATGTGATGGTAGCTGAGGATGTTGCTATCTCTACGCGTGTTGCACCTTCGTTTATAAGAGTAGGTCAAGTAGAGCTTTTTGCTAGACGTGCAGGTAAAAATGAACACCCAAAAGCAATGGAAGAGCTAGAGATGATAGTGTTACACCTCATAGACCGTGAGTATAGTGAAGTGATAGACAAGAGCTTAAGTACAGCAGAAAAAGTACTGTTATTGGCAAAGGAGTTTGGGACTCGCATATCATCGCTTGTCGCAAATTGGATTCGTGTAGGATACTGCCAAGGTAACTTCAATAGTGACAACTGTGCCGCAGGCGGATTTACACTTGACTATGGTCCTTTTGGATTTTGTGAGCTATTTTACCCAGAGTACCAGCCTTGGACAGGTGGTGGAAAGCACTTCTCGTTTCTCAATCAACCTCACGCTGCACAACAGAATTTTCATGTATTTTGTGCCGCCTTGCAGCCCTTACTTGAGTCAGATGATGATGCCCAAATGAAGCTAGAGAAGATAGGTGTTGGATTTTCTAGCATCATGCAGACTCAAATGAAAAATATGTGGGCTAGCAAGCTAGGACTTGATACTTTTGATGCTGTATTGTTCAGAGAATTAGAAACACTTATGATGAAAACTTCTGTTGATTACACTATTTTCTTTCGTGAACTATCAAGCGTACCTGAAAGTATCGACCCGCTTAGAAGAAGTTTTTATAGAGATTTAGAAGAGGACAAAATTCTTAAAGAGAGATGGACAAAGTGGCTGGATAAATGGAGATTGACCATCAATGACAACAATAGCATTGATGTAAATGCCACTACGCCAGAGTCTAGTAGGGCACTTTTAAGGCAGATGAAGAGCATTAACCCTAAGTATACGTTGCGAGAGTGGCATTTGGTTCCTGCTTATCAATCAGCTAAATTAGGTGACTATACGCTCATAGAAGAGATCCAAGATGTTATGACGGAACCCTATGCTGAACAGTCCAAAGAAGTGGAAGAAAAATACTATGCACTAAAGCCAAGTGAATTTTTTAATGTAGGCGGCATTTCGCATATCAGTTGTTCATCTTGATTTTTTAGGGATTTCTTGTTTTATGATAAGTAAATAT
>CAZNEJ010000107.1:0-2837 GCA_964571975.1 uncultured Sulfurovum sp.
CTATAAAAGCAGATGTCAAATCAACTTTTGATAAAAATGTCATAGGAGGCATAGGTTCATTTGCAGGTGCTTATGCTTTACCTACAGGATACAAAGAACCCGTCATCTTATCTGCTACTGATGGTGTAGGCACAAAGCTTCGCATAGCCATAGACAGTGGAAAGTTAGACACTGTAGGCATAGACTTAGTAGCTATGTGCGTAAACGACCTCATCTGCAACAACGGTACGCCGATGTTTTTCCTTGACTACTATGCAACAGGCAGGCTATTGCCTGAAAATGCCAAAGATGTGGTAGCAGGCATAGCAGAAGGCTGTCGTCGCAGCGAGTGTGCTTTGGTGGGTGGCGAAACTGCAGAGATGCCAGGTATGTACTCAGATGATGACTTTGATTTAGCAGGGTTTGCAGTAGGCATAGCAGAGCGTGCAGACATGGATATGGTAGCAAATGTAAAAGAAGGACAGGTGCTTATAGCTATGCCAAGTTCAGGCATTCACTCCAACGGATACTCACTGGTTAGAAAAATCTTTTTTGAGACCTTAGGTATGGATATGGATACTGATTTTGAAGGTAAACCTTTGGTAGAAACCTTGCTTGAACCAACGCGTATCTATGTAAAAGATTACAAAGCCAACAAGCAGCATGTAAAAGCTTTAGCACACATTACAGGTGGTGGCATCATAGAAAACTTACCACGTGTACTTCCTGAAGGCATAAGGGCCATCGTAAACAAAGACAGCATTAGGGTATTGCCTATATTTGAATTTATGGGGCAGTATGTTGCAGAAGATGAGATGTATAGAGCATTCAATATGGGCGTGGGCATGGTATGGGTTGTTGAACCTGAAGATGTAGATGCAGTACTTGCAAATACAGATGGTTATGCCATAGGAGCTTTAGTTAAAGGTGAAAAAGGTGTTGAAATGGTCTAAAACCATTTCAATCTAATTTACTATTTTATACTTTCTGCATCTAGCTCTCCAGATTTTAACTTCTCACTATATTCTTTTAATGCCTTTTTCACATTCCCACTTAACAAGTAAAGTCCTATGAGGTTAGGTAGTGCCATTCCTAGCATTAGCATATCACTCAAATTTACTAAATCACCCAAATCTTCCACCATAGATGAAAGTACAATGACTACTAGGAAAAAGATTTTAAATATGAAAGAAGTTTTGGCACCAAATAAATACGACCATGCTCTCTCTCCGTAGTATGACCATGCAATCATTGTAGAGAAAGCAAAAAGTGTTACAGAGATGGCTAAGACCGTAGGAAACCAACCAATGACTGTTGCGTAGGCAGCAGATGTGAGTGCTGCACCCTGCTTTGCTTCTATGATGGCTGCTAGCTCTGATGTGCCTCCTGCATAGACACCAGTAGTAACGATGACAAGTGCAGTCATGGTACAGATAACAACTGTGTCTATAAATGGTTCATAAAGGGCTACCAAGCCTTGTCGTACAGGGTATTTTACTTTGGCAGCTGCATGTGCAATGGGTGCAGAACCCAATCCTGCTTCAGAAGAGAATGCAGCCCTTTTAAACCCTTGCACCATCACGCCTACCATGCCACCTGCAACTGCTGTTGGGGCAAAGGCTTCATGCACTATGAGAGAAATAGCATCAGGGATAAGTGAGAAGTTCACAAACAAAATATAAAGAGATGCAGCAAGGTAAATGATGACCATCGTAGGTACTATCTTTTCAGTAGTGCGTGCGATGGATTTTACGCCACCTAGGATCACAAAGCCTACTAATATGGCGAGTATTCCACCATATGCCCAAGGGTATTCAGTAAAAAAAGATATCTCACCTTTGACTGCACCCAATGATTGAGAAACCTGAAAAGCATTGCCTCCACCTAACGCTCCTCCTATCATAAACACTGCAAAAACAAATGCGAGTACTTTTCCTAGTGTACCCATACCTTTTTCTTTGAGACCCTCAGAAAGATAACGCATCCCTCCTCCCATGACCGTACCGTCAGGTAAAAATGTTCTATGTTGTAAGGAAAGAGTAACTTCTGTAAACTTTAAGGTCATAGAAAAAAAACCCGCAACTATCATCCAAAATGTTGCCCCTGCTCCACCTATCATGATGGCAACGGCAACTCCTGCGATATTTCCTAGTCCAACAGTTGCAGAAAGTGCAGTGGTTAAAGACTGGAAAGGAGTAATGAGACCTTTGTCGTCTTTAGTTGCGTATTTACCTCTTAATATGTCTATGGCATGTCCTAGAAACCTAACATTTACAAAACCCATCTTTAGTGTAAAGTATACGGCTCCAAAAGTAAGCCATGCCACTAAAAATGGTATACTAAGCCCTTCCACCGAACCAAATAATATATCAAAAAATAAAATCTGCTCTAAAAATGAAGAGATACTTTTTATTATTTCACCCATTTATTTTCTCCTCATGCAATTAAGTTATTATTATTGTATAAAAATCTATTATTGTTTGGCTGATTTGTCTTTTTTTATAAAATACTCAAATACTCTTGACAATTAAAGACCTTTTGACTATAATTGCGTTCCTTTTTAAATATAAAGTTTTTAAAGTAACGGAGTGTAGCGCAGTCTGGTAGCGCACCTGGTTTGGGACCAGGGGGTCGAAGGTTCGAGTCCTTTCACTCCGACCATTTAGATATTTAACATTTTAATAATAAGTAAACATTAACTAAATAAAGAATGTATGCGAAATGCAACAAGTTGCACGAGCCTAGCTGAAGCAGTCACAGCGACAGCGTAGATTTTTGAATTTTATTCAAAAAGCGTTCTATATATGGTAGGCGTAGTTCAGTTGGTAGAGCGCCAGTTTGTGGTACTGGTTGTCGCG
>CAZNEJ010000108.1:0-2828 GCA_964571975.1 uncultured Sulfurovum sp.
ACTGAACGCATAGATGAAATAGAAAGTAAAAGTATTATCATCTGGGATAAAAAGCCAAGACTGAGTCTGGCAGGTGTCCAAGAAAAACTACCCGTACTTCTAAAAGACGGGCTGTTGGGTTTGGCAGATGGTAGCCTAAGTTCTACACACATTTTAAAGTTTCAAACTAAGAAAAATGCTCATATAGTCATGAATGAATATTTCTGCATGTCTTTGGCACGCAAAGCTGGACTAAATGTTGCTTTTGTCTCGTTACATAAATATGGTCAACATCCTGTACTGATGGTAGAACGTTTCGACAGGGTTGTACATGATGACAATACTATAGAACGACTACACATCATAGATGGCTGTCAGATGTTAGACCTCCCCGCTTCATACAAGTATGAGAGAAACTTTGGCGGAGGAAGAGATGTATCTGAGGTGCGAGAAGGTGTTAGTTTTTCCAAACTTTTTGCTATAGCTAATCTATGTGAAATTCCAGCAACTTCTAAACTCCAACTACTCGATTGGGCTTTCTATAATCTCATCATAGGAAATGCAGATGCACACGGTAAAAATATTTCATTTTTTATAAAAGCTTCAGGCATCTCTATAGCTCCCTACTACGATATGCTGAGTATTCTCATGCATGAGGGTGTTGACCATGACCTAGCTATGGCATACGGTGATGAGTTCAATGCAGACAAAATACTTGGTTATCCTCTTAGAGAATTTTCAGAACAAACAGGATTAAACCCTAAATTAGTCTCTACTCGCATCAAAATGTTATGCACCAAGGTACAGGACGCTTTATCCGTACATACAATAGATGTAACGCTTTTAGATGAAGATGAAGAAATATTTATAGGGAAGTTACAACAGCTTATTGCTACTCGCATAGAGAAACTGATGGACTCTGCAGATGAGATGATGAGGGTGAGTTTTTAGTCTCGCATACTATACGAAGAATGAAAATTAAACATATTGAAATGCATCAGTTTATCAAGAAGATAGTTGAGTCTGATACCTTAAGGCTATATTACAAATTAACTTGAGTTTCTAATGCGGAAAGCAACGCTATAATCTCATCAAACTCCAAATGTTTATCAAATATCATATGAGACATGGCAGCATAATCTTTTTTAAGTGCCGGTATGCGATATGCCGGTGGTAACAATTTTAGAGTCCCTGGTTTAGCCTCATCATATTTTGCCCAAGCCCTAGGATAAAATTTCTTTTTAAAATCAACCACATTTTCTAAAAGTTCATAGTGTGCCAAAGCTTCATTCTTTACTTCAGACTTTACCATCATTGCTAAGTCATAGTAATGACGTGAATATCTAGGTGGCATTTCGGATGTTTCTGGTCTATTTGCCTCATGATGCAAGATAGTAGCCTTCTCCCAAAAAGTTCTTTTTGCCAGTATAGTATTAACTGTACATGCTGGAACAGAAAAAAGTTTAGGAAAATGATTTGCTACAAAAGATTGTACTTCAAACTCTTTAGCTGGCATCCAGGAGGCTAATGGACCTATTTCCAATAATATTTCAGGTCTTAAATATGCATCAGTAAATACAGAAGGATACTTAACATTAATAGAAAATGCATCTTGACTATCAATCTTACACTCGCATATTGGAGATGAAATTTCTGTAAATATTGGGAGCAACGTGTCTTCTATGTACTCTTTGGCATTCATATTTACATGTTTATTAAACTTATCTTGTTTATTATTGCTTCTCGTTTCATAGGGATTATCCTTAGTCACTAAAGTCCAGTCAAGTATTAAATCCACATCTTCTGAAAATCTACCAATCAAATTAAAAACCTTAGAGAGACTTGTTCCTCCTTTAAACATAAGGATTTTATTAAGTCTGTCATCGGTAAATATCTTAGAAAGCACCCAAACTACCCAAAAATCTTTTTCTACTATGGTATTTGTTGTCCCTATTTTCCTAGCAGTTTCAGAAAACAGTTCACTTCTCTCTTCTTTTGATAATTGTGCTATCTTATCCATGCTCTTTTACCTTTGCGCATATTTGCTTGATTATCTCATATATCCATACAGTGACAGTTTGTGTGTCTTTTAAAATTTTATCACACATCTTTGGCTCTAGCCATTCTTTTAGTATATCTTTTACCTTATCATCAACATGCTTTTCTCCTAGTGCTTTTAGTGCCTGCACGAGAAGAGAACTTTCTTTATATTTAAACCCAATATTCTTTAACGCTGTGTGCTTAAACCTAAGTGTATTATTGCCTATAGTGTAATTTCTACTAGGTCCACTACTTAGATAAATATACGTTCCAACCACTTGTGTAGATAAGCCCAAGTAGTTTAACGCACTTTCGCCAGAAATTTCTATCTCCCAATTAAACTTTCGAGCATAAGCTTCTGCAACAGCGTCAATATCAGGACTTAGCTCTTGTTCAAGCAAGCTACTATATTTAGGATAATCATACATTCCTCTAGTTATTCTTCGTATTTTCCCTTTTTTATTGAGTGTAGAAAGGGATTTATCAATATTGTTGTCGTTAAATTCACTTATAAAATCAAATGAAGAGAATGTAAACCCTCTTCCTCTACCATATATACGAGAAAGTACCTTATCATCTATAGATTGCATACAATTCCTTTCTATTATTTTCAGTAAAATATACCATTTTTACTGAAAAAATGCAAGGTATTTTAGTATTCTCGTAGTCTTACGTAATTTCCAACAATTTAGGATTGAGTTCTTTTACAGCATCTTCGAGCCTACCCTCTTCTGCCATATCTATAATCTCTTTGATAATATCAATATCAACTACGAAAATAACTTCTCTCATATTCGCTCTTGTAACGT
>CAZNEJ010000109.1:0-2788 GCA_964571975.1 uncultured Sulfurovum sp.
TGTCAATGGTATTTATATCTTTGAGGTACTAGCTTCTGGAGAACTAAAAGAAATTTCATTTGCAAACAAGCCTGAAGGTGCTGATAGAATAGCAGTTTCAGGAGATGGACTAAGCATCTTCTTTAGTTTCCGTGATGAAGCTGGTGCAAGACATATAGGTACAGTAAGAATAACTACTGCTGACCTTTAATCAAAAAATTTAACAGGAGGTATGCCCTCCTGTTAATATAGACTAAAGTGTATTATTGTATATATATTGTATTCTTTTGTCTATATTAAACCCCAAAAGGAAAAAAATGTTCAAAAAAATTCTCGTGCTTGCAACTATGCTTGCTTTTACAAATATATATGCCTACAAGATAGGTGATTCTCTTTCTGAAGATACCATGAAGACCCTCAAGATAGACAATGCTAAGACCACTATCGTTGATTTTTTTGCTTCTTGGTGTGTGTCTTGTAAAAAAGAATTACCACTTATCAATCAGCTACATCATAAAATAGATGCAAAAAAAGTAGAAATCATAGGGGTAGGTACTGACAAAGACATAAGTAAAGGCAAAGCTTTTCAGAAAAAACTAGGACTAGATTTTAGAGTGCATGATGACCAAACACAAGAAGTTATCAAATCTTTTGACCCCATAGGCATGCCTGCCTTGTATATCATCAAAGATGGCAAGGTTGTGGACGTTATATTTGGTGCAGTGCATAACGTAGATGAAGAGCTAGAAAAACTCTTAAAGAAGTATTGATGAAGCTATATATTTATCTTGGTGTAGCACTTATGGCTTCTTTTTTACTCTCGGGTTGTATAGACATAGAGCCAGTTAAGCCATGGGAAAAAGATACTCTAGCACACAGACATATGCAAATCGGTGGAAATCCAGGAACTAAAAAAATAAATGAACAAGTCTATACTTCCAAGGAAGCTACTCATGGTGGTGGTGGCATAGGTGGAGGAGGTTGCGGATGCAACTAAAAAATAAAAAAAAGTTACCACTGGTTGTCTCTGCGGCAGTAACAGCTATAGTAAGTATAGGACAGGCCTCAGGAGAAGACAGCGTTGAGTTGACTAACCAATACTACTTTGAAAGTGATGACCGCATAAGCGTGAACTACACGGCTATAGATATAAAAAAAGACTTTGGCACAGACTGGAGCTTGTCTGCATCTTTTTCTGTTGATGAGATTACGGGAGGTTCACCTATATGGGATTCTGTTTCAAGTCCTTCACCTTGTATGGATGAGGGAGGAAACTATATATGTGGTGACCCAGAAAATAGACCAGGAAACCTCATAGGAGGTCCTCAGACAGACATGTCTGACTTTGTCTTTAGAAATGTAGAACTAGTAGACCAAAGAAATGCAGCAAACCTTTCTCTAGTTCATAGAACAGAGTCAAGAGATGAGTTAACTTTTGGCTTGGCATACTCTGAAGAGATTGACTTTGAAAGCCAAGAAGCTTCTTTTGGGTATTTGCATTATTTGGATGCTAGTAAAAACAATTCTTTGTCTTTTGGTGCGTCTATACAAAAGAACAAGGAGTTATTTTACTTTGATGAAGCATGGTTCGATATAGACGTTATGAGTGCAGAAGTGAGTTATACTCAGATTTTTAACTCTAAGACACTTGCCAAACTAACACTTTTTGGAGCAAAAGAAACAGGTGCACTTACAAACCCCTATCAAACAGTCATTCGTCGTGTCAATATACTAGATGATGATGCAAGTCTTGATCCTATATATAGGTATTTTAGAGCAAGAGAAATCAGACCCGATGAGAAGAATTTATTTGGTATCGCACTTACGGGTGTTAGCGAACTAGAAGATGGACTTAAGGTGCATGCTCATTATCGTTACTATAAAGATGATTGGGATATATTGTCACATACTGTTGACTTGAAGGCTTACTATAATCTTACAGAAAAAATAGTACTAGCTCCAAATGTACGATACTATAAACAAAGTCAAGCAAACTTCTTCAAAGACAGAAGAGATGTGGATTTTATATTTGATGGGCGAGGTGGTCCTGCATCAACTGATGATAGGCTTGGAGATTTTTATACTATCACCTACGCTTTAGGTATAGAGTCAAAACTAACAGACAAATGGGACATTCATCTACATGGTGCAGCCCAAAGGGCATCTTATGGGCTAGGCGCACATTGGGTATCGGGAGGAGTAAGATATGCATTTTAAAAGAAAAATAGTTTGTTCAATGATTGTGGCAAGCATGCTAGCATCATGTGCAACAGAAGATAAGCATAAGGCATCTCCTTGTGTGGATGGTTGTCCATTAAATCCAGTTATCACAGCTACACCAGGGGGAACGCCAGAGCCATCTGAAACACTTGTTAGCTTGGATTATAGCAAGAGAAGTGAGACAGTGACTTGGCAAAAGAAACATAGTGATGAACAAGTGGAGGGCTTAGTGCTTGCTTCTCAAAATGCCCTCATATATAGTAAATGGGACAATAGACTTATCATTGTCGATATGGACACAAAAAGTATCATCAAAGACGAACTTTTTTTAGACATATCTGGAGGTAGATATGTCTCTGGTGAGACTACTGTGACAGATGCACAAACAGGTGCCTCAGAACAAGTGCTACTAAAAATGCTTAGTGAGCAGAGTGGAACAAAGGTTTTTTCTATGCTTGGGAAGGATGATCATGCTAAAGTTGAAATAGGCATAGGCATCTATAGCGATACTATCGTTTCTGACGTACCTGATGGAAGATTTGGAAGAAGAAATACTTCAGATGTTGATTATTACCACTATCCTAAGATT
>CAZNEJ010000110.1:0-2704 GCA_964571975.1 uncultured Sulfurovum sp.
AATCATATATGATTCCAGATACAAAAAGAGAAACCATAGACTGGAATGATAATATCCACTATGACCCAGGACTCTGTATAGTCTGTGAACGCTGTACGACCGTCTGTAAAGACATGATGGGAG
Organism: uncultured Sulfurovum sp.; assembly: GCA_964571975.1. Lineage (GTDB taxonomy): Bacteria > Campylobacterota > Campylobacteria > Campylobacterales > Sulfurovaceae > Sulfurovum. Next base: position 124 of record CAZNEJ010000110.1, read on the forward strand.
ATGCTGCAATCACTACTATAAAAAGAGGGGGCATAGACCTTGACAAGGCATACAAAGAAACCATGCCTAAAGATGCCTATTCTATGTGGAATAAGTTACAAAAATCTTTAATAGGTCCTAGTGATGGTACAGATTCTCTTGACTGTGAGAGCTGTGGAGAATGTATCGCGGTTTGTCCTGTTGGTGCTTTGGCATCTGTAGACTTTGTCTATACTTCAAACGCTTGGGACTTAAAGAAAGTTCCCGCGGTTTCTGCACACTCATCTGATGGTTTTCATATCTACTATGAAGTCAAACCAACTTCTATAGAAAATAGAGAAGAAAAAATATATCGTGTAACCAATGAATGGAACTATGTTTCACTTGATGGTTCTGCACGTTTTGCTTATGATTTTGAAAACAGAGGCGTGAGTAAAGACAAAGTGGCGTTTGCTGCTGCTATTGAAGCTTTGAAGAAAGCAGAAACTATTCGTTTTAATTCTGTTATCTCAAATGAAGAAGCACTGATGCTTCAAACACTTAAAGAGAAAATGGGCATTAAACTTGTGAACCGTGAAGTAAGAGCATTTCAGAAGTTTTTAAATGTGTATCAAGAAGCATCAGGTTCATCTCTTTACTCTACAGATACAGATGCGATTATGAAAAATACAGATTTTGTAGTTTGTGTGGGTACAGCACTTAACAATGATTCTCCAGGGTTCAAATATGCATTTAACAACGCCCAAAAGATGAATAAAGCAGCAGCATTTTACTTTCATCCTGTAGGAGATACGGTCATTCCTACTTTTGGAAAATCATTACAATGTTTTACGCATAAAGTTGGACATGAAGAGGCAGTGCTTTATTTGATACTGGATTTATTTGCAGACAAAGAGAAGCTATCTGAAGATGTAAAAGAGCATATTGAAAGCTTTAAAAGTACAAAAACTGAAACCATCACTGAAGTGCTAGAAAAAACAGTTAAAGAAATGGTACTGAACGAAGAGACAGGTGAAGAAGAAGAGGTCAGTAAAAAAGTAAAAGAAAAAGTAGAAAAAGAAATCACTGTAACCGTCAACGGCTTAGTAGATTTACTTGGAGGCAATTCAGATAAATTTGATGAGACTTTTGCAAAAATGATGAAAAAGAAAGAGAGATTTTCTCTTATGGTAGGAGAAGACTTTTATTTCCATCCTAGAGCAAAAAATTTGGCAAAACTTGTAGCCCTCATAGAAATGTCATGTGATATGAGTGTGGTCATGTGTCCACCTAAGGCAAATGCACTAGGTGTTGCACTCATTTGTGACCTAGACGATGAGCAAGCAGGATACACTGTTGGATATAACGAAAATGGAGATTTTAGACTTTGTGCACTTGGGGAAGGTGACTTAGACATGCCTGCGATGAATCAACAAGAGGGAACATTGACAAACCTATCAAAAAGAGTTGTTCCTACCAATGCGGCTGTTGGTTTTGGAGGGTATGAACTTAATGACTTGATGAAAGAATTAGTAGATGCACCTGAACTTACCATAGATTGGACAAAAAATCTTCCAAAAGACAAAGGCTATAAAGAAGTTGAATTTGACAACCTTCCAAATAAATATCTCAACAATGGTACAGAAGACAGAGGGTATTTACTAGATATCACGCATAAAGATGTAGAGATGCCAAGTGTTGAAAAATTTGATGAAGCATTGGCTCTTGAAGGCGAGATTGTTTACAGATGTAACCCTATAAGACAATTTAGCGATTTCTCAGATAAAGCACATGAGATAAAAGAACCATTTGGACTTTATGTTAGCCCTTCTAAAGCAAAAAGTTTAGGAGAAAAAGTAGAAATAGTTTTTGAAAATGGAAGTATTACTGTAGATGTGTATGCACATAAAAAAATCGAAGGCGACATCATGAAGCTTTCAGACTTTAAGGCTGCAAAGGGTGTGTATGACCTCTTTAATGAATCACGTTATAAGACAGTAACCGTGAGAAAGGTATAGTATGGAAGCAGTACATTTATTGCCAGAAGTTGCCTTGTTACCTGAGGTGACTTGGGTAGGAGTACTTATAAAAGCTATTCTTATTTTAGCAATTATCTCAGCCTTGGCTGGGTTTGGTACATTCATAGAGAGAAAAATATTGGCATTCATGCAAAGACGTTTGGGACCGATGCACGTAGGACCTTATGGATTATTACAAATTGCGGCAGATGGTATCAAACTTTTTACAAAAGAAGACATCATACCTCAAAATGCAAATAAACTTATTTTTATGATTGCACCACTGATTACGGCTGCTACTGCATTCATCGCTTTGGGGGCAGTACCTGTATTCCCAGATTTTACCGTACCTTCTTGGATACCTGTAATAGGGGATACTTTTGTTCCCTCTATTGCATCTGATTTAAATATTGGTATTTTATTTGTCCTTGGTATGATGGCATCAGGGCTTTATGGCCCACTTTTAGCAGGTATGTCTCAGGCAAATAAATGGGGAATCATTGGAGCATCTAGGACGGCTGTACAGTTTTTGTCTTATGAAGTAATTACCGCACTTTCTATTTTGGCACCAGTAATGTTGGTGGGGTCACTTTCTTTTGTGGACT
>CAZNEJ010000111.1:0-2653 GCA_964571975.1 uncultured Sulfurovum sp.
ATGTAAAAAAGTGTTGTAAATTCTTGTGAGCCTTCTACCCTGTTGTGCAAGTATTTCAAAGGCTCTTCGCTGTCATGAGAAAGTGTCTTATAAAACTCTACATAATCATCTTTTTTTAGTTCAGACTTAGAAAGTGTCCACAAGGCAGTAGCAGCATTGATTTGCTCTGTTTTGTTTTCCATCTTTGTCGTTTTTTCATCACCCTCTCCTTCTGTCACTTCTTCTGTGAAGTTGAGCATGATTGGGTATGCTATATGATTGGAGTACTTTTTTACTATCGTTTGTATACGTGCTTTTTCTAAAAACTCTTTTTCTTCATCTTTTAGCTTAATGTATATAACTGTGCCATGCTCTTCTTTGGTCACAGGTGCTATTTCGTACTCACCCGTACCATCTGTAGAAAACTTATAGGCTTGCTCTTCACCCGCTTTTTTGGAGATGACATCTACATGGTCTGCTACCATAAATACAGAGTAAAATCCAACCCCAAACTGCCCTATAAGGTTAGAATCTTTGGCTGCATCTCCTGTAAGGTTTTCCATAAATGCTTTAGTTCCTGACTTGGCGATAGTCCCTAAGTTGTCCATGAGGTCTGCTTCATCCATCCCTATACCATTGTCTCCAATGGTTAATGAGTTGTCTTCTGTATCAAGTTTGATAAATATTTTTCCAGACCATTCTTCTTCTTTGAATGCTCCATCTGTTAAAGAAAGATAATTAAACTTATCTAATGCGTCACTTGAATTTGAAACAAGCTCTCGTATAAATATCTCTTTGTTTGAGTAAAGAGAGTGTGTCATAAGTTTGAGTAATTGTCCGATTTCTGTTTGAAACTGATGTTTTGCCATTTTGGTGAATCCTTTTGCATTATTGATATTTACGCGATTATAGCTAAGAATCATTAATCTTTTGTAAAAACTTTAGTCAAATGTAGATAAATATATCTATTTACAGTAACTTTACAAATAAATAGTATAAACTCTCCTAAGACTCTTAAAAGGAAAAATAATGAATAGAAGACAAGCCTTACTTGCAGGTGGCACTGTAGCTGTAGGTACCCTACTGCAGGCAAAAGAAGAAAACTTAAAAAACTTAAACAATTCCTACGAAACAAAACATGAGATAAAGCCCTTAAGATTTGACCCTAAAACACTTAGAGGTATATCTGAAAATGTCATTGTCTCACATCACGACAACAATTATGCTGGTGCAGTAAAAAAATTGAGACTCATACAAAAACAAATAACCATGCTACCTGCCTCATCACATCCCATAGAATATGGTGCTTTGAAAAAAGAAGAGCTCATAGCTTTAAATTCAAAACTTCTACATGAACTTTACTTTGACAATCTTGGTGGTACAGGGGCATTAGATACTAACATGAAAAACATACTTGCTCAAGGTTTTGGTTCGGTAGAAGCATGGAAAGCAGATTTTGTAAAAACAGCCAAAAGTCTAAGTGGTGGTTCAGGGTGGGTTATACTTTCTTACGTTAAAGGCAACAACCTACTCATCAATCAAATAGCCGGTGACCACTCAGACTCAGTAGCCACCGGCATACCCCTACTTGTGATGGATATGTATGAGCACTCTTACCACATGGACTACGGTACAAAATCAAGTAAATACATAGATGCATTTATGTCAAATATTCACTGGGAAGAAGTGACAAAACGTTGGCACAATACTTAAATGGGTCTCCAATAGTAGATAATGCCCATAACATCACTCCCCCTCTTGCCTTAGCTGCATAGTCATGCACTAACAACAACTCCTGCCACAGAGTTTGCGATGATAAACACATCTTCTTGGGCTTTAGCCTCTTTTAGGCTACCTCAGACTCTGCGTGTTCCCACTTCATATAAAATAGTTCTGTATCGTCAAAGCTTTTATATCTACATCTATAACAAAAGGTACAAAAAGAGCCTCTCCTTTGGGCAATGCTTTACCTGCACCATGAATGCACACAGGTATCACAGGTACAGTAGGAAACTCTTTAGCTAAGTGAGCGATACCTGTTTTAAAGCTACTCATCTCTTCAGGATTACCGCGGCTTCCTTCTGGAAATATGATGACGATATCTCTAGCTTCTAAAGCTTTTTTAACGCCCAAAAGTGGATGCCCTTCTTCTTTACTGGGTCTCCTTTTAAGAGGGAAAGTATGAGTGCAGCCCATGTGACTTGATTTGGACTAATATCTTTCGCGTGTAAAGTCTCTACAGTGGGTCGAAGTAAGGCTTGAAATTTTTATTGTTTCAATCTTTATTTTTTGTTTTTATCATCTTCACACAGAAGCGTGTCTTGCCCACAATGCCGACAGCTACTTCGCATGGTAAAGATATACCATTCATTTTTATCTTTGAGTAATGAGTTGTTGCATTTTGCACAACGCACACGACTCCACATCACCGCAAATACCAAGGCTGGTATAAAATAAAAAAATCTATCGTAAAATACTGCTAATATCACTAAAGTACCCACGATAATAGCCAAAAACAAATACTTATAATACTGGGGGATACACATTACTGTCCTTTTAATTTAATTGTTAATTTTACTAACCCAGAACACAAAAGGCACAAAGAGCACGACCAATATGTTCTCAAGTATCCAATCATCTGGATGCAAAGGGTTGATGGATGCCCATATCCATG
>CAZNEJ010000112.1:0-2645 GCA_964571975.1 uncultured Sulfurovum sp.
ATACTGTCGATAAGTTTCTCTCTGATGCCTTGGTAAATCACTTAAATGAAGTGCAGATTATACATGGAACAGGTGGAGGTGTTTTGTCTAAACTTGTGGGTGAGTATCTCAAAAGACATCCCAAGATAAATAAATTTTATCGCATGCCTGGAAACTTGGGCATAACTGTGGTGGAGTTGTAACTAAGTTTTAACTCTACAAAGGTATAATATACGTTAAATGAATTTTATCTAGGAGAATACTGTGAATATTGCAGATGTAACAAGAGGTGTCAAAAAAGAGTTAAGTGGTGACGAAAGAGTACTTGAGAGTGCTTTTAAATTAGAAACATATTATAAAAAATATAAATTCTTGATTTGGGCTATCATTGTTGGGCTTATTGTATTTTTTGTAGGCAGAGCAGTTATGCAGTCTATACATGAAGATAAACTAGTGGAGGCAAATAAAGCCTTTTTGACGTTACAAACTAAAGCTGACGATAAAGAAGCACTGTCAATTTTAAAGGAAAAAAACCCAACGTTATATGAACTTTTTTCTTTTTCACAAGCTTCTAAGAATCATGATTCTAAAGTATTAGAAGTGTTGTCTAGCAGTGATAATGCAGTCATTTCAGACTCTAGTGCATATGCTTTTGCAACCTTAGATAGAAAAAGTAGTGATTCTAAACTCTATAGAGAAATGGCTTTGCTTCAAGAGGCATATTTGTATATAAGGGCAGGTGATATAAAAAATGCAAAAGCAAAGCTAGAACTCATCGAGGAACGTTCATCACTTTTTATGCTAGCATCACTTCTTAAGCATTCAACTCTGAAGGCAAAATAATGAGTCGTAGTCCTGCAACATTCTTTACTCTCACTTTAGCTATCATGCTTTTTTCTGGCTGTAGTGGCAAACAATATTTTGAACCAAGCAAGACTGATAGTGTTTCTAGCAGTTCTTTTGCTGGCAGTATTGTAGATTTGAGCAGAGATGGTGCAACTCTTGACAACGGCAAATATATTGGGAAAGACGGTATAAGCAGCATCGATTTAGGGGATGGCTATAGATTTTTAAGTGAGAGCAAAAACTACATTTTATCTTCCAATGCTGAAGGTATACTCAATATCATTGACAAAAGTACAAAAGAATCGGCACGGGCTGTGTCCTTGCATGTTCCTATAGTCTCAGCAACGATTAAAAATGGTATAGTTGCATATATTTTAAACAATAATACCTTTGGTATCTACCAAGTAGCAGATAACAAAAAAGTGGTTGAAAGTCGCTCTGAGAGAACTTTCGCCATAGACACAAGAGCTGCTAGTCCAATGTTCATAGACAATCTAGCTGTCATGCCAATGCTTGATGGTAAGCTTATCATAGTAGATTCAGCCAATAGCGACAACACTAAGGTAGTGTATATTAGCAGTTACAAAGCATTCAATAATATCGTGTACCTTTCTCGTATGGGTAATACCATGGTTGCTGCAACGCCTAAAAGGATTATCGCATTGGGTGGTGAAGGTAAGCAAGAATATATTGCAAATATTTCAGACGTTGCGATAGATGACGGCAATATATTTGTTTTCACCAAGGAAGGTAAAATCATAAAATTGAATTCTACACTTCAGCCTATAGCAGATAAGAAATTTAAATTCGCACAATTTGCAGCGGCTACGGCATTTAAAGGAAGAGTCTATGGCTTAGATAGACAAGGCTCATTGATAGTTCTATCTTCTGATTTGAGCAAATTCAAAATATATGATATTGGGTCTGTAGATGAACCAGCATTTATCTCTGGGACTAAGCTATATAAAGATGGCAAAATCATAGAGCTCTCAAAACTAGGCTATGAATAATCTAAGCAGTTTACTTACTGCTTTTGAAGAGTACCTAAGTGTCACTAAGGCACTGGATACTCTCACGGTTAGTGCTTATCTTTGCGATTTAAAACAACTAGAAATTCATTCTAAAAAAGTACTCACTGGGCTAGATACTGTAGATGTATTGGCATTTTTGGCTAGCTTTGAAAACAAGCGAACATTGAACAGAAAACTCTCAGCTATTAATGTTTTTTTCCATTTTTGCCATCTGCAAAGTTTTAGCCATGAAAAAATCAAAATTCCTATGGCAAAAGTACCCAAAAATCTTCCAAAGTATGTGTCCAACGAAGAGATACTAGATTGTATCAATCTTATAGACAGAAGTACGATTATAGGTTTGCGTGACTATGCTCTTATACTCTTTTTATATGCTAGTGGATGCCGTATCTCAGAAGCCCTATCTGTACAACGTGCTGATATTGTAGAAGGCTGGTTGAAAATCCGTTTTGCAAAAGGTGAGAAAGAACGCGTGGTGCCTTTAGCTCCAGTAGCAACACAGGCAATGGAACTCTACTTGTCCAAGCAAACACTTGCAAGCCCATACATATGGCTAAACTATAGAGGTGAATCTCTTAGCCGTATCTCTGCCTATAAGATAGTCAAAAAATACCTAGGTATTTCCCCTCATGTCTTACGACACTCTTTCGCCACTTCTCTCATCATAGGAGGTGCAGACTTACGTGTGGTACAAGAGTTACTGGGACATAGCTCTTTGGAAACCACACAGATTTATACACATATACAGAAGCAAAACTTGGCCGATACTATGCATATGTATCATCCTTT
>CAZNEJ010000113.1:0-2642 GCA_964571975.1 uncultured Sulfurovum sp.
ATGATATTAAGTAAAAAGCCATTTTTATATTATGAAGAAACAAAAGCATTAGATAGATATTTGAGTCAAGAGAAAAAAAATATAGTATTCATCATAGGCTCAACATGGGAGAGCCGAAACTACCCTAAAGAGAAATTTGTAGAGATTGCTGATGCATTGGAGCAAAATGTACTTGTGGCTTGGGGTACTGAAGAGGAAAGAGAAAAAGCAGCATGGATAGATATCCATTCTAAGTATGCAAAAGCACTGCCTAAAATTAATCTAAATGCACTAAAAGCTCTCATAGGAGAGTCTGATTTACTCATAGGAAACGACACAGGTCCTACACATATGGCATGGGGGCTAAATAAGCCCTCTATCACTATTTTTGGTCCTACTCCTGTGAACCGTGTGTATGCAACTGCTATCAATAAAGTAGTAAAATCATCTAGTATTGTCAACCATTATAAGCTAAATAAAAATGATTTTTCTATAACCGAAATAAGTTCTAATGAGATTGTAGCAACGGCAAAAGTCTTACTTGATGCTTGACTATGTTTACTTAGGACTATATAAGTTTTTTGGCTTTTTACTATGGATTTTACCCGATGGTTTTATACGATTATTGATGTTAGGGTTGGCATGGTTTGCTTATACCTTTAGTACAAAACATCAAAAAATCATAAGTTCTAATTTGGATATAGCCTTTCATCCAAGTTTAGCATATGAAGAGAAGAAATCCATAGGTATTGCTGCGTTTATGAACCTGATAGACACAGTATTTGGGATTATAAGACGTGATAGCATGAGTAAAGATGAGGTGATAAGAAATATTGATTTTGAAGGTTCTGAAATCATAGAACGCTATCAAAAAGAGAAAAAAAACTTTATTTTAGTTACGGGGCATTATGGTAATTGGGAGTTGCTATCTCAGTCTATAGCTATTAGATTTAGACTGACACTTGTGGGTGTTGGACGCAAGATGGATAGCGATGCAATGGATAAGATACTTAAAAAGAACAGAGAGCGTTTTAATGTTGAAATGATCTATAAAAATGGGGCTATAAAAGGCTGTATTAAATCTATCAATCAAGGAAAAACTATAGGTATATTGACCGATCAAAGTATACGTAAGAGTCAATCTGTGGATGTAGTATTTTTTGGAAAAACAACAACGCATACCCCTCTAGCATCTATATTGGCTAGAAAGTTTGAAATCGACATGATTCCTATCTATATTTCAACAGACGATTATAAGCAATACACAGTTAAAGTGCAAAAACCAATAAAATATATAAAGACAGATAATCAAGAGGAAGACTTGGTTATACTTACACAATTGCAGGCAAGTGTGACGGAAAAAGTAATCAAAGAAGACCCTAAACAGTGGTTTTGGATGCACAATAGGTGGAAATAATGATAGCATTTTTCAAACAATATATTCCGTACTATAAAGACTATAAGTCTAAGTTCATTTATGTGCTAGTGGGCATTGTACTCGTTGCTATAGGGACGAGTGGTACGGCTTATGCTATTAAGCCACTTTTGGATGATATATTTATAGATAAAAATGTCGATATGTTGACGTGGATGCCCATCATTATCATACTTCTCTACATAGCAAAAGGATTAGGTCGCTATTTGCAAACATACTATATCTCATTTATAGGGCAAGACATAATTCGCAAGGTGCGTGATAAGCTTTTAAATCACATACTTCATTTAGATTTGTCATTTTTCAACACTAGTCATGGTGGGGATTTGACAAGTCGTATTACCAATGATATTAACCGTATTCAATCAGCCATTTCTACACAAGTTGCTAGGATTATGCAAGATATACTTACTATTGTAGCTTTGATTTTTGTAGTTATTTATCAAAGTCCACAGTTGGCTTTTTTTGGGCTAGTTGTGCTTCCCCTGTCTTTGTACCCACTTGCTGTGCTTGCAAAAAAAATGAAAAAACTTTCTTATTCCTCGCAAGGTAAAAACTCAGATTTATTATCACAATTAAGTGAAATGTTTAACAATATAGAAATTATCAAAGCATCTTCTGCTGAAGAGTCGGAGTTGCAAAAGTTTAAAAAAATAAATTTAGACTTTTTTAAGATAAATATTAAATCTGTTAAAACCAATGCACTTGTGTCTCCAGTTATGGAGATATTGGGTGCTATAGCTATAGCAGTTGTGATTATTATAGGGGGTCATCAGGTCATTGATGGAGAGCTTACTGTAGGGACATTTTTTTCATTTATGGCAGCACTTTTTATGCTCTACACTCCTATAAAAAGTATCTCATCTCAGTACAATAAACTTCAAGACGCACTAGCAGCAAATGAAAGAGTCAATGAACTTTTTTCACTGAGATCAAATATTACTGCAGGAGATAAGGTATTTCCTAAAAATATAACAGAGATTTCATTTGAAGATATAGTCTTGGAGTTTGATAAGAAAAGAGCTTTGGATGAGGTAAGTTTAAAAGCAAAAAAAGGCGAAACCATAGCACTTATAGGGGACAGTGGAGGCGGTAAAAGTTCTTTGGTAAATACACTTCTAAGGTTTTACCAAGTTAAAAGCGGAAAGATTAGTGTAGATAAGCAAAATATTGATGCATATACATTAGAAAGCTTACGAAATAATATTTCTATAGTCACACAAAGGGT
>CAZNEJ010000114.1:0-2621 GCA_964571975.1 uncultured Sulfurovum sp.
AAAAACTAGCTGAAGACACGTTAGTAGAATGTGCCAAATGTAGTACTTATGTGACAGTAAAAGAGAGCGTTATAGTCAATGCTAAACATTACTGTTCTGATGAGTGCACTTCATAAATTTTTTAAGGAATTATCATGATAATAATAGGTCATCCATGGGTAAAAAGTCATAGTTTTTGTAGAATTTTTTCTAAAGAAGATATAACAGAGTCTACTACGAATAGCATTATATTACTTGAACCTTTAGCGGAGTCACAGTCTCTTGCTTCGTATTGCCAAACAAATAGTATTGCTTTTGCAGTGATAGTGAATACACTACAAGAAGCAATATTTGCTAATGCTTTAGGGGCAAAATATATGATTTGCGAAGAAGATGATGCACTCATTATCCAACCTATCGCACAAGAGTATTTGTTTGATACTCGTGTGCTTGTACTCATATATGATGAAAAAGAGATAGCCAAAATTGCACGTTTTGGCATAGATGGTGTCATTTTCCCTGAAGCTGTATGTTAGATAATTTTTTAAAGTACAGAACTACTTATTCTCTCATATCCATTAGCATTATTGCTTATGTTCTCACTGCTTTTTACAGCCAAAGTATAATTGATATAAATATAAAAGTTCTACTTGCATCAGGAGCTATATACGGACCAGTTGTAGTAGTGCATGAAGAATGGTGGAGGCTCATAACCGCGATGTTTCTTCACGGTGGCATGACACATATACTTATGAATATGTTTTCTCTTTATCTCATAGGAAGAGGGGTGGAGGAGTATTTTGATACCAAGTCATATCTAAGTGTCTATTTTCTCTCAGGCTTTATTGGTAGTTTGATTTCTATCGTAGTGCATCCCATCTCAGTAGGTGTAGGAGCATCTGGAGCAATATTTGGTATCTTTGGAGCGATGGCTGGCTTTTTCATCGCCCATCGTGAGCAAATAGAAGCACATACCAAAGCCTTTATGAAAAGCTTTGGCATCATCATCGGGTTAAACCTTATCATAGGTTTTGCTATACCTTCTGTAGATGTATCGGCACACATAGGCGGACTTTTCGCGGGATTTATAGGTGGCTGGATGATTTCAAAAAACCCTAAATGGCTTTGGTGGTATATTATGCTTATGTTTGCACTTATGGCAATCATTGCATACTATCTTAGTGGGCAGTATGCAAAACTGACTTTTTAGAAAAGTTGGTCATCTCTACACTGTTATCTAGAGACAAAATATAGGTAAAAAGTACCATATTATTCTTCTATGACTGGCTCCTCACCTGCACCTACTTCACGCATTTCTGCTTCTTCTGCTCTTTGAGCTTCAAGTTCATCTTCTGAAGGAGCTTCTACTACAGGCTCCTCTAGTACAGGTTCTTCTGTTGTAGATTCTTCGTTTATTTGTCCAATCTGCACTTCTTCATGTGCACTATCTATGTCGCTTTCTTCTTCTGAAGCATGATTTTCTGTCTGCACTTCTTCTCCATCACCCTCTTGCTCATGAGATTCTTCCATGGTTTCAGAATCTTCGGTGGTAAGCACTTCGATGACTGCTTCAGGTACAAGTAAAGGCTTTATATCTCCCTCATCTGCGATAGCTGTAGCCTGAAATAGTATAAAAAATAAAAAAACAATACTTGAAAAAAATTTGGACATAATGAACCTTTATAGTTTAATATAAATATTCTACACTAATTTATCTAAAATGGCAGATAGATTTTATCTATAAGTTCATCATGTTCACTTCTAGCATCTGAATCTATAGTGATACCCCCACCACTTTTGTAGTAAAGTCTCTTACCTTCTTTTTCTATAAACCGTATCATCACCCCCGAACGTAAAGACTTTCCATCAAATACACCAAAGACCCCTGTATAAAAATCTCTGTCAAAATTTTCTACTTTTTTTATGATATTAATCGTACTTTTTTTGGGTGCACCAGTGATAGACCCCGCAGGTAAAAGTTGCTCCAAAAGTGTACCTATGTTGTCTCTCCAGTTAGAGGGAAGTTTAGCGGTTATTTTAGAACTCACTTGTAGAAGCTCTTTCTTACCTGCTTTTATCTTCTCCACATAACGAAACTTCTCTACCTTTACTTTTGAGCCAACGATACCCAAGTCGTTACGCATGAGGTCGACTATCATCACGTGTTCTGCCATCTCTTTTTCATCGGCGAGTATGATTTTTTCTGCATCTTCTATATCGGCATCTATAGTCCCTTTCATAGGGTAGGTAGCTATAGTATCTCCTTCTATCTCCACAAAACGCTCAGGAGAAAAACAGATAAATTCATCTTTAAAGTAAAGCTTAAATTTTGCACGTGAGTAGGTAAATATCTCTCTTAGTGAAAAGTTACTGCTAACTGGTGTTTTAAATGTGAGATTTATGAGGTAGGTATTGCCTGAATGTATCTCTTTTAGTATTTTGTTTAAGGCTTTTTTATAGGTTTTAAAGTCAACAGGAGATTTAGAAAAGCTAAAGTCTATTGTACGCTTCTTTGCAGGATAATTTCGCCAAGATTCTAGCTTGTAAAAGATGTCATCATCAAGTTGTTCTAGGGGCTTAACAAATATCTTTGACTGGTCATATGATATCACAAACAAAAAAGGCTTACGACTCTTCCCCAA
>CAZNEJ010000115.1:0-2617 GCA_964571975.1 uncultured Sulfurovum sp.
CATTGCCATATTATTCTCCTGTTTTTTTAGTGTGATTGTTAATCTCTTTATATTATATAAAGTAATATCATTATGTCACAAGTTATATTATTTTACAATGAATTTATAGAAATTTGTAGATTTTATTGGGGCTGTAACCAAACGGTACAAAGGTAGAACAAGAGAGTTTTGAAAACCTTATATTAACTATAATGTACGGTACAAATACCATACATTATTATTTATATTTTTAAGCTTGTATAAGTTCTGCAGAATAGTCTTTAAGTGGTACAACTTTTGCTTCAGTAGCTACAAGTTTTTTAGCGCCTTTTCTTCCAAACTCAGCTTTATGCTCCTGCTTGAATGCATCAAAGAATTCTTGAAATTTATTTGGTCCCAATACTGCAACTGCCCAAATATTATCATCTTTATCAATCTCTAAAACAATTTGTGCCAAACCTTGTTTTATTGGTCCACTTATGCCTTTTCCACCTTGTCTTGGATCATAAGCAGCAAGATGTGAAGAACAGACAAATATCCCTGGTCTTTCATAGGCCAATGTTTTACCTGTTGTTGGTACATATTGAAACATAGACATAGATTTTTGTGGGTGCGTCAATTGATGTGCACAGATAGCAGAATATGCAACTATAGTACCTTTTGCACCAACTCCACCTTTAAAGATGTACTCTGTACCATCTTCTGCTTTTAGCTTCACATTTTGCTCTGCTTTCTTAGGTAAGTTTACCATGATAGCCGGTGTAGCAGCATGCGGGTACATAAAGAAATAATTTTCTTCTTCTACCAATTTACCAGCCTTAAGTGCATCACCTTTGCCATCCTTGAGCTGTACTTTTTCAAATGCTTGAAAAAGACTTCCATCTTCTGCATAAAGTTTTTGAGTGATAAGTGATGGAGCTACCGCTACTACTGCTGCCGATGTTGCCGATAAACGTAAAAAATTTCTTCTTTCCATAATTTAGTCCTTATTTGTATAGTTAAGATAATCAAATATTACAAAATAATTGATTAATGTCAAGTAAGTATGTCAAATAAATGTGTGCAAATTGTTTAAAGTGCGATTAAGCCACCTTATTGTAACATATCGCTTCCAAAATTCTTGCTCATTTTTGGACGATACGATGCAAATTATAACTAAAGCGTAGCTAAGCAATTCTTTGTTCTTTTTGCGTCTTATCGATAAATATATGGGCTATTAAACCAAAGGAAACAATATGACTTGTTATGAAACACTGTTTGTAGTAAAACCTACACTTACAGAAGAAGAAATAGCGGCAACGATTACTAAAGTAAAAGGTATACTTGCTAAAGAGGGTGCAGAACTTGTAGGCACTAACGATATGGGCATGAGAAAACTTGCATACCCAGTACAGAAACACGCCAGAGGGTATTACACGGTCCTTTTCTATAAAGCCGAAGGCACTATCATTAATGAATTGGAAAGAAATCTTAAAATCTCTGAAGATGTCATTAAGTTTTTATCTATAAAATACTCTAATACCAAAGAGATAGCACAGTTCAACAAACTTGTAGCTGCCACAAAGAAATCAGAAGCAGTAGAAGCCGTAGTAGAAGTTCAGGCTGTAGAGGCTCAGGCAGAAGAAGTAGCAGAGACTGAAGCAACACCGGTAGCTGAAACAACCCAAGCGTAATTTAAAAGTACAGGAGCAACCTTATGTATAACAAGATAATTTTAGCAGGAAACCTCACAAGAGATATTGAAGTAAGATACACACAAAGTGGAGCAGCGATTGGCAATACAGCTATAGCGACTACGCGTAAATTCAAATCTCAAGCAGGAGAGCAAAAAGAGGAAGTCCTTTTTGTGGACATCACTTTTTTTGGCAGAACTGCTGAAGTTGCAAATCAGTATTTACGTAAAGGTAGTAAGATTTTGGTAGATGGAAGACTTAAGCTTGACCAATGGACAGCACAAGATGGTAGCAAGCGTTCTAAGCACTCAGTAACAGTTGAGAGCATGACTATGCTAGGCAGCAAAGGCGATAACGAAGCAGGTGGCTACAACAATGCGGCCCCAACAGGAGACACCTATGCACAGCCTGCACCGTCATCTTACGCAGAACCAGCACCTCAAGCAGTAGCACAAAAAAGTCCCGAGTCTAGCATCCCAGAAATAGACATCAATGAAGATGAAATACCATTTTAGGAGAACACCATGGCAGAAAGAAGAAAGTTTAAAAAGAGATTTTGTAAATATTGTGAACAAAAAGTTGAGTTTATCGACTATAAAGACTTAGGAGGTCTTAGATTTTCACTTAGTGAAAGATTTAAAATCATGCCTAGAAGACTTACTGGTAACTGTAAACGTCACCAAGAGCTTGTGACTATAGCCATCAAAAGAGCTAGACAAACTGCACTCATTCCATATATCGTAGATAGAAAAAATGTAGTTGAAAATCCTTTTGAAAATGTAAGATAGTCTTTCGGGACTATATTACATTTAAGTGCATATCTTTTATTCACTTTTAGTGGTCGACAATGTCGACCCTACTTTCTTAACACCAAAAACACTTTGTCTGCTTCATCAAAATCATATAAATGCATCTCATCACTTACAAGAAGTTCCAATCCACTCCATTTCACCAACTCATCCATC
>CAZNEJ010000116.1:0-2589 GCA_964571975.1 uncultured Sulfurovum sp.
GTAGCACCTTTGGTAAGTTCTGCCATGAGTGCATGTCCACTTTCATGGTAGGCAACGATGCGTTTTTCGACTTCTGAGATTTTACGATTTTTCTTTTCTAGTCCAACAAATGAACGTTCTATGGCTTCGAGTAAGTCTGATTGGTCTATCTCTTTTTTGTTCGCACGTCCTGCAAGGAGAGCACCTTCATTGATGATATTTGCTAAGTCTGCACCTGCTAACCCTGCGGTTTGTTTGGCTACAACAGAAAGGTCAACTTTGCGAGAAAGTTTCACGCCTTTAGAGTGTACTTTTAAGATGGCTAAACGCCCATCAAAGTCAGGCTTATCTACAAGTACCTGTCTGTCAAAACGTCCAGCTCTAAGTAGTGCGGCATCGAGTATCTCTGGTCTGTTGGTAGCAGCTAGTACGATGACAGGAGTGTCTGTACCAAAACCGTCCATCTCTGCAAGGAGTTGGTTTAGGGTTTGTTCTCTTTCGTCATTTCCGCCCATTTGACCGCCAGATGCTCTTGATTTACCGATGGCATCTATCTCATCTATAAATATGATAGAAGGGGCTTCTTTTTTAGCTTGAGCAAAAAGGTCACGTACACGGCTTGCTCCAACGCCAACAAACATCTCTATGAACCCAGAACCAGATACAGAAAAGAAAGGTACAGAAGCTTCACCTGCCACTGCTTTAGCAAGTAGCGTTTTACCAGTTCCTGGAGGACCTACAAGAAGCAGACCTTTAGGTATCTTAGCTCCAAGTTCCATATAGCGTTCTGGAAACTTCAAGAAGTCGACTATCTCTTTGACTTCATCTTTGGCTTCTTCTACCCCTTGAACATCTGAAAACTTAGTATCAGGCTTTTCAGAGTTTATGAGTTTGTCTGCTTTACCAGGGTTGCCAAGCATTCCACCCATGCCCTTAGACATTTTTTTAGCAAGAAAAATCCAAATACCAAAGAAGATGAGTATAGGAAGTAGTGAACCTATGAGGTCAGAAAGGAAACCACCACCCATAATGCCCTCATAAGGAATGTTTTTTTCTTCTAAAAGAGGAATGAGGTCTTTGTCGTATGTAGGGACATTTTGTGCGACAAAACGTGTCGTGTGTCCATCCACTTCAGATATAGCCTCTATGGTGGTAGGCGTTAGCTTTACCGAGGTTATGCCACCTTTTTCAATCTCTGCTTTTATTTCAGAGTATTTGACAGATTTGGTTTGTGTGATTTTTGAGCCGGTGCCAAGCATGTTACTCATACTTTGGTTACCTTCGCCTACAAAAGCCTTAAATAAAAAGATAATGACAATCGCGAAAATGGCAAAAGCCAAAAGAGGGTTGTTGTTGAAAAAATTATTGTTCTTGTCGTCGTTGTTATTATCAGCCATGTTGCTTGTTATCCTTCTTATACACAAGTGTTACCCACTCATCTATTTGTATGCGTTTTTCTAGTGTAAGGTCCGAGTAAGACTCTAGCACAGTGTTTTCTTTTTTTTCTAATATACCTGAAAGTATCAAGTAACCATTCTCTTTACTTGCACGCTTTAAATCTTTAGCGATAAGGCGAAGTACATCAGGAATGATGTTTGCGATGACTATATCATAACTCTCATTAGCTTTGTCAATAGACCCTTCCCATAGTGCATCAGGTAGTGCTTCATTTAGGAGAAAGTTTTCTTTTGTATTCTTGACCGAAATGGGGTCAGTGTCACAAAGCGAAACCACAGCACCCAGCTTTTTGCAAGCAAGCCCCAAAATGCCAGAACCACAACCCACGTCTATGACTGTGTGCGTTTCTTTTACATAAGAAGATATGGATTCCAGACAAGCAAAGGTTGTTGGGTGGTGTCCTGAACCAAAGGCTAGAGCAGGGTCTATTTTTATATTAATCAAACCCTCTTTTGGAGCATACCAGCTAGGGAAGATGTAGAATTTACCAGCCTCTATAGGTTGGACTGAATCTTGATAATTTTTTATCCAGTCTTGGTTTTCTTTCTCTTCGAGCTTGTAATTCATGTCAATAGAGCCATTTAGCGTACCTGTCAATGAGACAAGGGCATCTTTAACGAAAGTCAAATCAGACTCCCCACGTACAACTATCAGCCCCTCAGCTATCTCCACCCCTGAGCCTGCTATATTTGCTACAAAATCTGCGATGAACTCTACAAAGTCATCTTTGAGTGTGATGGTTAATTCATAATACTTATCCTGCATACATTAGTTCCCTAGTTCTGTTGGTCAAATAAGCCCACTGCCGAAGTGGACATAACGTCAGAGTAGTTAAATAGACTTTGTTCATTTTGTGTTCTTTACTTTATGGAAAGCTTCTTTTAAATCTAGCGTACCCTCATAAAAAGCTTTTCCTACAATAGTCCCATCTATGTTAGCATCAATTAAAGCATGTATATCTGTCATGTCTTTTAACCCACCACTTGCAATGGTTTCAAGTCCACAAGCTTCTTGAATTTCTTTGGTAAACCCTATGTTTATCCCTGTCATCATCCCATCACGACCTACATCGGTACAAATGATGGCTTGGACACCACAAGCTGCAAACTCTTTAGCTAAATCAGTCGCTTTCATGTCGGAAGTCTCTGCCCA
>CAZNEJ010000117.1:0-2568 GCA_964571975.1 uncultured Sulfurovum sp.
TACTACTGCTTTGGCTTTATTTTTTCCTTCATCTTCAAGTGTAAATGCAATTTGTCTATGTATATTATGAGAAGATACGGTGTCAAAATCCACCATATGAATCTCACCTATGCCAGAAGTACCAAGAGCCTGTGCTAAAGTACAACCAAGCCCTCCAGACCCTATGATGGCTATCTTCTTTTTTTCTAAGCCTTGCTGTACCTTAGATCCCCAAAGTTGTATTTGTCTATTGAAGTAATCACTCTGTGTCATTATAGCTCCCTACGTTCCTTGAGTTCTTTTTCAAATCCCCAAGCTTTACGATGTTCTGTAACTTCAGCCTTATCTATCACTTCTATAAGCATAGACTCTTTGTCTTCTAGCATCATCTCCACATCTCCCTTTGGGGAAACCAGCATAGTATCACCATAGAACTTCCATTTGACTTCATCATCAGAGTATTCTCCCAAACGATTTGCCCGCAATACAAAACAACCATGCAAAAATGCTTTGGTTTTGATAATCTCCCTCCATCTATTGTGTGAGCCAAAAGTAGAAGCCGTTGGAAGTAGCACCAAGTCTACTTTTTTTTCTGTCACACATTGCCAAAAATGGTCAAAATGCAGTTCAAACCCTGCCATTATCATCAGATTGAACCCTTTAAGCTTAAAAGTCATAGGGCTTTTGAGTGTTGTCACTTTATTTGCAAAAAACTTTTTTTCGTCCCAATGTGCATATGGTAAAAGTATTTGCTGCTCATAATAGCGTGTATTTTTAGGCGTAATCTTAACGATAGTCTTATAATATCCATCTTTTTTTATGATGACTATAGGTGCAACAAACACAATGTTATACTTTAAAGATAAGCCCTTAAGCAACGCAAGGTGGTTTTTAGTTTGAGCCTTAACCATGCTAGGAGCCATAGTCGCAAATTCTTTAAAAAAATGATTAAGTACATACTCTCCAAGCAACATGATATCCGTAGCACGTTCATGTGCTTTTTTAAGGTAAAACTCTAGTCGCGTAGCATTCATGCCAAGTGTTGGAAGCTGAAGTGCTGCGACTACGAGTTGCTTGCCCATCAGTCAGTTTCCATATTTTGATTGGCTTGCTCAATGACAGTTATTTTTGTCTTAGCCTCTTCTATCAGAGTCTGTGCTTCTTTGATATTTTTCAACCCTTCCTCATAAAGCTTTACTGATTCTTCCAATGTTATCTCAGGGTTCATCAGTTTTTCTAAAAGTGCTTTTGAATGTTCTAATTTTTCTTCAAAACTTTGTTTTTTCATAATATACCTCTTACTAAAATTTCACCAAATGGTTCAAGCAATTTCATTGCAATACCTCTTTTATATTATCTTCAAATTTCTCTAACTCTACTAAAAAAGCATCATGCCCATAGTCACTCTTCACTTCCATGTGTTCACAGGACTGTCCGTTACCTTTCATCATCTTTGCTATATGTTCCATCTCAGAAGGAAAAAACAGACAATCAGAAGAAAAGCTTATCAAATATACATTTGCCTTTATGCGAGCTATGGCATCATCCAATGAGTCATAACCTCGAGAAAGATTAAATGTATTTATCGCCTTAACGATATAAAGGTAAGAAAGTGGGTCAAAATTGCGTGAAAAACTATTGGTATTATACTCCATATATCGTTCTACCTCATAACGTCCAAAAAGTTCAAATAGCCCGTCTGTACTTACATAATTACGTCCAAATTTATCATCCATAGAATGAGGAGATAGGTAAGAAATATGCCCTGCAATTCTTCCGATGGCTAGTCCATCCAAGCCCTCTTCTTTAAAAGCATCTACTTCATAATTCCCATGCTTAAAACGTGGGTCTCTACGTATAGCTTCTACTGCTACCTTGTTAAATGCTATAGTCCATGGACGTGTTGCATAGGTAGCAGCTAAAGAGATGATGTCATCTGAAAAATTAGGATAATCTACGGCAAACTGCAAGGCCTGCATGCCTCCCATAGAACCACCTACTATGGCTCTAAGATGATGTATGCCAAGGTCTGAGAGCAAATGCATCTGTGCACGTATCATGTCTTTTACTGTAACAACTGGGAACTTGAGTCTATAAGGAGCTTGGGTAGAATAATTGTTCGACATAGGTCCAGAAGTACCAAAACAAGATCCAATCACATTGGCACATATAACAAAATACTTTGTCGTGTCCAATGCCTTGCCGTCACCGATAAGCCCATCCCACCAACCAGCCTTACGTTCTCCTTCATACACACCAGCGGCATGATGAGAACCAGTAAGTGCGTGACAAACCAAAATAACATTAGATTTATCTTCATTTACTTCACCATAAGTCTCATACCTAATTTCGTATGGCTCTATGATACGCCCACTTTCTAGGTATAAAGGAGAGCTAAATTGTGCAGTTTTGGTTTCGATTTTCATAGGCTACTTTTACTGTTAAAATATTTGTATAATTTTAACATATTTAAACTTTGTGGTGGAGATGTTGTAGGTACGCATCACACTTAGCCACCCCACGCATCGTTTATCTGGCCACTATTTTGTTCCAATGCGTGCATAAGAAAAAATGATTTAATGAAAAAAA
>CAZNEJ010000118.1:0-2558 GCA_964571975.1 uncultured Sulfurovum sp.
TTTTATGTTTTACGATGGGTGCATCATCCCCAAACTTAGAGTTGTTTAGAGCTTCATTTCTTTTTTGGTGACAATATTGCTCTGTAATGCCTTCAGATTTCTTTCCGATGACTTCTTCCTTGAGCCTGCCATTAATCTTATATCTAATCTGATAGCTTCGGTCGTTCCCCTCTAGAAGTTTATATCATACTCCTGTAAATTTTTTAGATGTTATCCATTTATTGTTCATTTGTTCGCTCTTTTTTTAATCTGCCACCATATTTTTCAATCAATCCGAGTTCTTGAAGCACACCTTGTTTTTTGAGTTGTATCAGTTTTCTGTCGTACATAGATTGTAGTTGTGCGGAAAAAAGCTTTTTGCTCATTCGTGTATCTTGTATTTTTAGGTCATAGGTCTTTTCAAATACAATCGTTTTATCGATGTAGCTGGGGAAACTATCAAGATACGTTTCTATGGTCTGCTTTAGTACCATTTTCGCCTTGTTCTTGCCTAGGGTAAGAGTATCCGCCATTTTAAGATAGTCCTCTACATTGTATTTGCTGTATTTTCTTACTTTCTTAGAGAGTGGTAATCCTAGATCATGGGCTTTGCCATCGTAGACACCTACAGAGATAATATCATAGAGTGGAGCCAAGATATATTTTTCCCTTCCTGCATCTAGCACGGAAACATTTTTTGCATGAAAATCACTGTGTTGCATAAGCGATGAGTAGACCTGAAATTTGAACATATTGAGTATAGACTCTTCATCTTTTACTTTTTTTCTAAAAGTGTCTAACAAAGTTAAAGTATCTGTATTGT
This sequence comes from uncultured Sulfurovum sp., assembly GCA_964571975.1. Classification (GTDB taxonomy): domain Bacteria; phylum Campylobacterota; class Campylobacteria; order Campylobacterales; family Sulfurovaceae; genus Sulfurovum. The sequence continues at coordinate 803 of CAZNEJ010000118.1, forward strand.
ATTTTTTGTTACTAGGAATATTGAGAAGTTGAGCCATATCATATTGACCATAGGCATATAGTTCATGCCTATCGTAGCGTTTGACGATGTAGTGAAAATCTCCATCCTTAGAGAATACAACACCACTATAAGGTGTGTTTAGCTTCAATTCATTTTTGGCAAAAGTCATGAAGAGATGCTCGTTTAGTGCGAGAAAAGGGTAGTATTTTTTCTGTTTGTTTTCATCTCGTGCAAAATAGTCTGTCATAGTACGATTTAATGGTTTCATTAGATAGGTCGCATCTCGCTCACTTTCTTTGATGGTACCTTTCTCAAGATCTAAGCTTATATCTATTTTGTGCTGATAGCCACTAAGCGATGAATGTTCCCTCTGTGAAGCTTCCTCTAAAATCTTATCACTAATAAGTATTTCTGCTTCTATGAGGTTCGGATAAATATTTTCTCCTAGTATTTTATGCTTCACAGTATGCCAAGCGGGTCTTGCTTGTGCTGTTGATTTGTATTTAAATAGTTCAAAGTAGGGGATGAACCTAAAATCACCCTGTACGTTGTATAGCATGGAAAGAATGTCGGCACTGTCAATCACAGTAGATAAAATTTTATCCCTGCGTTCATATTCAGGCAGAAGATTTTCAAAGACAGGGTACAAAGTAGGCACATTGGTTTTACTGTCTTTTGGTATACCCATTAGCTCAGAGCCTTTATACTGTGTATCATACTCAAAAGTGTAGGACCCATTGCCGTAACTAAATTTACCTACTAACATATCATTTTTAAGTACTGCAAGATGCGAAAGGGACTCCGCTGAGCTATATATTCTTTGATAGTATCTGCCTCTACCTTTGCCTAAAGCTTCAAGTCTTCCTTCGCTTACAAGTAAAGTAAGATATTTTTGGATAGTACGTCTCACTAGACCTGTATGTTCAACTATCTCACCTGTAGTGGCTTGAGGGAATGTCTCAAATAACTCTAATAGTATCTGCGATGTCCTGTTCACGGTATTCCTTCTTTTTATTGTGCATAATTGTGTATATTATACCATATTTAAGAAAATATTTATTTTTAGTAATTGTGAATTGAAATGGAAGGTATAATTTTTTTAAATTTAGTCCATTAATTATACCAACTCAAATACCACCCCTGTACCACCATGGATGCTGAAACTTGATTATAGAAGATTGTAGTTGATTAAAGGTATAATGTCAATAGGCATCGTATATGCGCATACTTTAGGACATTTGAGTACACTTAGTGCTACTTGACGAAAGATATAAAATCTAGTCTCCCTCTCCCGACCATACTTTTTACAACCCCAATTAATCCCCTAAATTACGAACTCTTAGAGACTTTTAGAATTTCAAAAACTATTTTTAGTAGCCTATGAATAACTTGGACTTAATAGTAAAATCGGGGACCTAAAAACCTCTTCAAAATACGGTACAATTGGGAAAAAATAAGGAAAAGTTACAGATGGCTGCAAAAAAAATACAAAAATTTGTCCAAAGTTCCTCTTTAAATCAACTAAGAAGATTGGACTATAATGCCCCTAAAATCTAAGACAACAATACAGCAAGATTTATTTCCAAGATGTTAAAATAAAAATAGCAGAAATGGAGATAAATATGGCAAGAAAAAAAGGTGCCCTGAAAGAAATGCCCTTGGGGTGCAGACATACACGGCAGAACAAAAGACTAAAATAGTGACTTAATGAAAAAAACGGGTGCTTAAAAACACCATCAAAGTACGGTATACTCGT
>CAZNEJ010000119.1:0-2555 GCA_964571975.1 uncultured Sulfurovum sp.
CACGGTGTTTGATATTTTTAAGTTTGGCATCTTATCTATCTAACCTCTTCTTTATTTGTACGCATTAGAAAAATCACTCAATTTATCTTGCATAAGATGTGGATTTAAAACAGAGTAGAGAAGGTTAGCTAATTATCTTACCTCTACTTTGGAAACAACATCCAAACCAAAACCTGCAAGACCAACAAACTCTGTCTCTACATTGGTCGTAAGTAGGTTAATGTTTTTTATACCTAAGTCTTTAAGTATCTGCGCTCCTACACCAAACTCTTTAGCCTGTTCGTGCGAGATGGTCTTTGCATCTAAAAATACAAGTACTCCGCCGTTGTTTTTCAAGTATTCTATGGAGTTGTTGAGTGCTGAAAAACGTTTGTCATCAAGCATCAAGCCTATGTCTGTACCTATGTTATGAAACTTTACATTTGCAGTCTCATGTGACTTGTAAAACTGTATCACTGTATGGGTTCTATCTAGATGGTCGCTATAAGTAATTTTTTCTACTTTGGTACCTCTAAGTTCTGTCTCTTCTTCACTTTCACGCTTTACGAGCTGTTCATTGGCTAGTCTATACTCCACAATGTCTGATATGTAAACAATACATAAGTCATGTTCTTTAGAAAATACTTCTAAGTCATCCATACGTGCCATAGTGCCATCGTCTTTGATAATTTCACATATGACAGCAGCGGGAGCTAGACCTGCTAGCTTACATAAATCTACAGAACCTTCTGTATGCCCTGTACGCACAAGCACACCACCATCTTTGGCTATGAGTGGGAAAATATGCCCTGGTCTTACAAAGTCAGAAGCTACAGTTTGTGGAGATGCTAGTTTAGAGATACAATCATCACGTTCAGCAGAAGAGATGCCCGTAGTAGCTATAGTAGAATCAATGGAAACAGTAAAAGCTGTTTCATGGTTAGAAACATTATTTACAACCATAGGAAGTAAATCTAGCTTTGTGGCTATCTCTTTTGTCACAGGTGTACAGATGAGACCACGTGCTTCTTTCGCCATAAAGTTCACCATATCAGGCGTGGAAAATGTGGCAGCGTACACAAGGTCGCCCTCGTTTTCACGGTCTTCGTCATCCATCATGATGACCATACGTCCTCTTTTCGTTTCTTCTATCGCAACTTCTACTCTTTTTATGGCTTCTGATGACATGTGTTATTCCTGTATTTTATTGGATTATATTTTATGTATTATACCTATTCGTACTTCAGTTTGGAAAGTTTTTTATTTATTTTAAAAAATCTCTTGACATGTTCTAAATTTGGTGCTATAATGCCGTCCACATAAGCAATATGTCTTGTGAAGATTGGGGTATCGCCAAGCGGTAAGGCACTAGTTTTTGGTACTGGTATTCGGGGGTTCGAATCCCTCTACCCCATCCATAAAAAGTTGTTTTTTAAAACTAAGGTTTACTTTAAGTTTAAGAAGATAAACTTCCACTCCAAATAAGTTTAAACACTTATTAAAATCCTATCGCGGGATAGAGCAGTTTGGTAGCTCGTCGGGCTCATAACCCGAAGGTCGTAGGTTCAAATCCTACTCCCGCAACCAACAATAATAACCCTCCAAATTTAAACATTCATTCCTGAAGAAATTTTCACTACAATCTCATTTACGCAAGAGTCCTAACCTTTATATATACAATCTGACACATTTTGCATGATGATGAAGTGATTTTATAAAATCTTGTCGTTTATCATTGACGCATGAGTCTTTTTGTGCTATAACTCTTAAAATAAGACTAAAATTATCTGAATTAAACAGATACCGAAGGAAATGCATGGCAAATGAAGGACTAGATACTGCTGTCTCTGGCGAGTATGAACTTGGCTTTGAGATAGATATCGAAACTGATATCATAGAACCTGGGCTAGATGAAGATACGCTTAGATTCATCTCCCAGAAAAAAGAAGAACCTGAGTGGATGCTAGAGCTTAGAATTAAAGCATTGAAGAAATGGGAAACCATGACTGAGCCTCACTGGGCTAAGTTAGACTATACCCCTATAGATTATCAGTCTATCTCTTATTTTGCAGCACCTAAAGAGCAACTTGACTCTTTGGATGAAGTTGACCCTAAGATACTAGAAGCCTATGAAAAACTTGGTATCTCACTTGATGAGCAAAAACAACTTGCAGGTGTAAAAGTAGCTGTCGATGCTGTTGTGGATTCTGTTTCAGTAAAGACTACTTACTCTGCAGAGCTTGAAAAACATGGGGTTATCTTTTGTTCTATCTCTGAAGCTATTCGTGACTACCCAGAACTTGTAAAAAAATACATGTTTTCTGTTGTACCTATGTTTGACAACTACTTTGCGGCATTTAACTCTGCTGTCTTTACAGATGGAACATTCGTATACATCCCAAAAGGTGTACGTTGTCCTATGGAGCTAAGTACCTACTTTAGAATAAACGCTATGAATACAGGACAGTTTGAACGTACACTTATCATCGCTGATGAAGGCTCTCATGTATCTTACAACGAGGGATGTTCTGCTCCAACACGTGATGAACACCAACTCCACGCAGCAGTAGTAGAAC
>CAZNEJ010000120.1:0-2525 GCA_964571975.1 uncultured Sulfurovum sp.
TTGTGCTTGTAGGTGCATTAAATGTAGGAAAAATGCTAGTAACTTTTGAAGAAAACATAGCTACAAATTCTGACATAAGAGAGCCACAACATTACAGCTATGAAAACCTTACATTGAAAAGAGGTGAACTCTTTGGTTGGTTTGAGATGGGTTCTACGATACTAACATTTTCACAAAAAGACAGCATAGTTCCTAAGGTAGAAACAAATCAAAAGGTTTCTTTCGCAGATATTTTAGGTACAATCAAGTAATTATTACCCCACTAAGTAAATAGCTTACAGACTAGGAATAAATATGCAAATTAAAGAAATCAGAGAATATTCAGAGATACGTGCAAAAGCTAGAGCATATCTATGCTATATCATAGGACGCAATATCTCAGATACTATTCAAAATGGAGATGTTGCTACAGTACTCGCAAAACTTGAAGGTTTAAATGACAGTATAGAAAAAGCAGAAGCTATTTATGCGTTGGATGGAAATGGGATTCAAATTATCCATAATATTTCTAAAACTAAAAAACTAAAAGGCATAGGTAAAGGTACAGATAGGTCCGATAGAGCCTACTTTTATAAAACAACTGAAGAACATAGGTGTGTTCTTACCGAGCCATACCCCTCACATATAAGTAACAGCATGGTGGTTACCGCGTCTTTTCCTATTTATGATGAGAGCGATAACCTTCTTTGTATTATTTGTGTAGACATTACACTGGCAAATATTTTACGTATGGTGCATCCTTCTTCTGCAGATTCTTTCTTTGGAACACTTTCCAAGATAGCGTATAGTGCTTTTTCTGTGGCATTGTCAGCTGTATCACTTTTGCTTTTTGTAAAGGGAGTAGACGCTTTCTTGCATTTTGGTATTGATTTGGGTGCTATAAATACAAATGAGATATTTAAGGCAACCATACTACTTACACTCTCCATTGCTATATTTGACCTTGTTAAGGCGATATTTGAGGAAGAAGTATTGGGTAAAGAGAAAAAAGAGGGAGCTGGAGATGGTCATCAGACGATGATACGCTTCTTGGGTTCTATCATCATCGCACTTTCCATTGAAGCCTTGATGTTAGTCTTTAAGTTTGCACTAACCGACCCTGGGCAGCTTACATATGCTGTATATCTTATAGTTAGTATCGCTTTGTTAATTATAGCCTTGTCTATCTATATCAAGTTAAATCAGAAAGTACCAAGAAATATAAAAGAGATAAACTAATGCACCAAGGCTTCCTTCATAAAAAGAAACTAATCATCTTCGATATGGATGGAACATTGGTAAACTCTTCACTTACTATAGTCAATGCCATAAATTATGTACGAAAGAACATAGGTTTTGAGCCTATGGATAAAAATCATATACTTAAAAATGTCAACGAACCAAATATCAATCCTGCACAATTTTTTTATCATACAGAGGTGTTTGATGCAGACCATGAAAAATGGTTTTCTGAATATTATACTAAAAATCACAAGCACGAACTTGCACTTTATGAGGGCATTAAAGACTTACTTAGGACCCTAAAAGAAAAGGGACATAAGTTAGCTGTGGCGACAAATGCCTATAGGGGTTCAACTGTAGAATCTCTTACGCACCTTGGTATATATGATATATTTGATAGCATCGCATGCTATGATGATGTAGCCAAAGGTAAGCCACATCCAGATATGTTACATAAGATATTGGATGAGCTAGAATATACGAATATAGAGTCATTATTTATAGGTGATGGCCCTCGTGATGCTCAGGCTTCACAAAAGGCAGACATAGACTATATCATGGTAGATTGGGGCTTTAGCGAACATGAAAATGCTGTAAGAACGGTAGATGATTTAAAAGGCTTACTGCTAGATGTCTAAATCCCTCATAACTGACTTGCTTTCCATACTACTCATAGGGCTGTCCTTTTTTGTTTCTGTAGAGTATCAGAATACTGTGCTTTTCACAGGTCTTTTTGCACTCTCTGGAGCTATTACCAATCAGCTAGCCATTCATATGCTTTTTGAGCGTGTGCCTTTTCTTTATGGTTCTGGTGTGATAGAAAAGAACTTTCAGACATTCAAAGAGTCTATACGTATCATGATAATGAAACAATTTTTCAACAAAGATCAGTTGGGTGACTTTTTTGCCAAAGAAGAGCAAAAGATAAACTTAGCACCTCTAGTTGAGGGTGCAGATTTTTCTCCAGCATTTGATGCACTATCTAAGACTGTGATGGAGTCTAAGTTTGGAGCAGCTATAAATATGTTTGGAGGCGAAGAGGCATTGGAAGGTCTGCGTGAACCTTTTGCACGCAAACTAAAATCCGCAGTTTCATCCATAGTCTCTTCCCAAGCCTTTAAGGCACAACTGAATCAGCATATACAAAATTCTGCACTCACCGATGACATGCTAGAGTCTGTTGAAAGACTCATCACGAGACGCTTAGATGAACTTACACCAATCATGGTGAAAGAATTGGTACAAGAACTCATCAAAGAACACTTGGGCTGGCTGGTAGTATGGGGTGGCGTTTTTGGTGGACT
>CAZNEJ010000121.1:0-2503 GCA_964571975.1 uncultured Sulfurovum sp.
CATGCAAAAAATGTCACAGGTTCACAAATACTTGGGGTGCATCTTGAGGGTCCATTTATCAACACCTACAAACATGGAGCCCAAGACAAAGCATACGTACAAACGGCCAATATGGAACTCATAGAAAACTATATGAATGAAGTAAAGATGATAACCCTAGCCCCTGAAGTCGAAGGCAATAAATCTTTTATAAAATATCTAAGAAAAGAACATCCACACATCATACTTAGTATCGGGCACTCAAATGCGACATATGAAGAGTGTAAAGAGAGTTTTACTTGGGGCATATCGCATGCTACACACCTCTTTAATGCTATGGGTCCCTATCACCATAGAAAACCTGGCATAGTCGGTGCTGTTTTTGACTCAAACGTGACTTGTGACATCATAGCTGACCTTGTACATACACACTCTTCCGTACTTGAACTGGTACAAAAAAACAAAAAAGATAAACTCATACTTATCACTGATGCTATGCGTGCAGGATGTATGAAATGCGGCACTTATGATTTGGGTGGACGAACAGTAGAAGTAGCAGAAGGTAAGGCACTCTTGGAAGACGGAACGCTTGCAGGTTCTGTGCTTAAAATGAATGAAGCCTTAGCCAATATGTCAAAATATACGTCCATGACCTTGACAGAAATTGTAAATACTGTGACAAGCATACCCGCAAAAAGGCTAGATATAAACAAGGGCATGTTAAGCGTAGGGTATGATGCAGACATAGTGATGTTTGATGAAAATTTTAGTATCATCACTACGATAGTTGATGCTAAAGTAAAATATAAAAGGTAAGAAATGTTTGGATTTTTAAAACGTAAAATAAGAAACGTGTATGCACCAGTAGATGGTGAGATAGTAGCCTTGGAGTATGTACCTGATGAAGTTTTTTCACGAAAGATGGTAGGAGATGGCGTAGCTATCATACCGATGTCCAACCTTTTTACTGCACCTATAGATGGAGTAATATCAAAGATATTTTCTACCAATCACGCCTATAGTATCAAAAGTGATAAAGACTTGGAGGTGATGGTACATATTGGTTTAGATACTGTGGCACTCGAAGGTAAAGGGTTTGAACGCAAAGCTAATGAAGGTGATGAGGTAAAAGCAGGAGATGTCATCATAGAAGTAGATTTAGAGTATATTCGCAAACATGCTAAAGATATTATTACGCCAATTATCATTTTAGATGAGAGTGATGTGAAAAAAATTGAAAAAAAATTAGATATTGTAAAAAGTCAAGATAAAATTATGGAGATTCATTGATGACTGATGATGAGTACATTTATTATCTTGCCTATGGAGTGGTCTTGCTTGTATTTTTTATAGTCTTGAAAATGCCCAAGAATAAAAAAGAAGACTAAATTTTACTACTACTTTAGTGCGTCTTTTATTTGTTCTGCTACACCTTCTGCACGCGTACCCAATATAATTTGAATACTTTGTTTATCTGGACGTATGACACCTTTGGCACCGAGGGACATAAAATCTTCATCTTTTAATGTCTTACTATCTTTTACAGACATGCGAAGTCTAGTGATGCAGGCATCTGTACTTACGATGTTTTCTTTGCCACCTAGTGCCTTTATGAAGACTAAGGCATCTGTAGATGTGTTTGCACTTTCTGCTTCGTTGGATTCTTCAAATATTTTGAGTTTAAAGATTTTAATAGTGTAGTAGGAAACAAAAAAGTATATCAAGGCGAAAACCATCCCAAGAGGTAAAATGAGTAAAGGGTTGGTAGCCAGTTTATAGTTGATAACATAGTCTATGAATCCTGCTGAAAAACCAAAACCTGCATGAATATCTAGCATCTGTGCCGCAGCTAAAGCCAAGCCTGTTAGAATGGCATGAACGACAAAAAGTAAAGGAGCTACAAATAAAAACAAAAACTCTAAAGGCTCTGTAATCCCTGTAAGAAAAGAAGTAAAGGCAACACCAGCTAAGATAGCCCCTACACGTTTACGTGAAGACTTAGGAGTATTTAGATACATAGCATAAGCCATAGCAGGTAATCCAAACATCATGACAACATAAAAACCAGACATGTAAACCCCTGCTGTTTTGTCTCCTGCGAAGAAACGATGCAAGTCGCCATTTGCCACTACTTCTACGCCATCTTTTATATGCGTGTATTCACCTAGTTGAAACCAAAAGACTGAGTTTAAGATGTGGTGAAGTCCTAGAGGTATGAGTAAACGGTTGAGTGTTCCAAAAATGAAAGTACCCACTTCTTCTAGCCCTATGATGGCGTTAGAAAAAGCATCTATACCAGACTGTGCAAAGTGCCAAAAGTATCCAGCCAACACACCTACGCCAACAGCAGCTATAGCCGTGATGATAGGCACAAATCTTTTACCCCCAAAAAAGCCAAGAAATTCAGGTAGTTTGATGTCATGGTAACGGTTGTAAAGCGTACCTGCAAGTACCCCTATGACAATGCCAACAAAGACACCCATGTTGACATCTTTGTCAATACCAATGTAAACAGCCTTAGCTA
>CAZNEJ010000122.1:0-2495 GCA_964571975.1 uncultured Sulfurovum sp.
ATTTGATAACCCTCAACTCTTGCAAGCAGAACAGTAGTGCCAAAATAATTACTAGAATTTTTTAAAAATGATGACTTTTACAAGTAAATCTATCGTCATTTTTAAGCACTTCTGCAAACACGGTAAGAGGTGTATTTGTATCGTTTGCTAGTTTTTTTATGACTTCTGTATCGTTTTTGTTAAAAGAGATTAGCATTTCGTATTCTTCACCAGAGAGTCCTATCTCATCGTTGATAGTTTTTAATATATTAAATCCATATTTATTGATATCTAGTAGTTTATTTGTATCGCAAAAGAGTCCATCTGAGATGTCCATGCCTGTAGTCAAATACTTCCTTGCTTCACGTATGAAGTCGCTTCTAAGTGTGGGTGCATAAAAACGAGAATTATCAGATATTTTTTCTCCTCTAAAAAGTCTATCTAGGTCACGTTTGCTTGTACCTAGGACACCAGTAAAAGCAAGCAAATCCCCTTCTTTTAAGCCTGTACGTAAAAGTGGATTTGTACTTTTTGAAACTATAGTGATGCTTAGATGTAATTTATCTCCACCTATGGTGTCTCCACCTATGATTTCACAGCCGTATCTTGCTGCTGTATTTTCTAGACTTTTGCTAAGTGCATCTATCTCTTTGAGTGTCAAGTCTGGAGGCAAAGAGACTGTTACTAGTGCGTACTGTGGAACTGCATTCATTGCTACTGCATCAGATATGTTTACAAGCATAGCTTTTCGACCTATCTGCTCCATGGTCATCCATGAGCGTTTGAAGTGCACATCTTCAAAGAAAGCGTCCATACTATAGAGTGTGTCGCCCAAGCCTAGGTCTTTGATAACAGCAGCATCATCGCCGATGTGCTTAGAGCTTAGTCCATTAATGAGGTACTGTTCTTTATCTACTACATTCATGGTGTGAATTGTAACATAGTTCATAGTATTTTGATTGAGTTTTCATCAGTAAAGAGCTTTCATGTTTGGATTTGCTATACTCATAGCCATATTAGACTGATGGAGAACCTATGTCACAAAAACTTACCGCAAGAGCATTTTTTTTCAATAGAAAAACAGATTACCTGCCTTACTATAAAAACTTTAGCCTCACACTTGAAGATGATGCTATAGCAAAAGATATACTCATCGCCATACAAGCACAAAATGATATGTTTGCATTTCCAGAACTTAACCTTATCTTCAAAATCAATGATTTGATAGTAGAAGAAGATACTCCTCTTATAAGTATCATCGAAAAACTTGGAAGAGACTTACGCATTGACCCAGTTAGTATCTTTCGTGCAAATAATGGACTCATCATCAACAACGATGACTTTATGAAATCCTATGAGATTTTAGCCCCATATGCTACTGCTTCAGACAAAAAGTACTACAAGACTCTCTATGCCTTGCATTATGCTTCTGAGACAGAAAACTTTGACCATGAATACATCGGAGATGCCATCTTAGTACTAGCTCACAAGATGATATCTGAAGGCAATGAGCATAAAACAGATATACTTTCTGCCATCACCTCCCCTATCTCTGGCTTACTTGACTGCGAATATGAAAATAATCTTTTTTATACACAGAGGCATACGGCAACTATTACTGCACTCAAAGAGATGGTTAAAAATGATAGTAATGAACATCCATCACTACTTGACATGATAAGCAAACGCTTTGGAAGTAAAAAAGAAAAAACTATAATCAAAAAAGATGCAAAAAAAGAAGCAAAACCCATAGAAGACATAGAAAACAAACATATAGCCTACTATGCAGGTAGTAAAACTAACGAAAACACAACTGCACTCTTTCAAACATTTGAAATCTCTACAGTCAAGTTTTCTAGGGTCCATAAACTTTCAGGACTCACTCTTATGGATGATAACAAAAAGTTGGCACTAACCAAAGCAGGTACAACCCTACTGGATGCTTTTGATTCAGGAGCAGAAGTCTTAGTCATAGAAGACAATGCAACATTTGATATGATGCATGACAACTTCAAAGCCATAGAAAATGTACTTGGCAGAAAGATGATAGGATTAGAGCTTATTAACGCTGAAGACTTTGCCCTTCAGTTAAATGAACTAGAAGCATCTGTTGAGCAAGAAGGTTAATCTTTCGCAGCTTATGCTCCTTGGCTAGCAAAACAAAGTAACCCCCAAAGAGAATGCCTAGCACAGTAACACTCCAAAAATCTTATACATAAATCTTTGTAATTTTTCTTAAAATTAAAGAAAAAACGCTAATATATACTAATTTCAATAGTATAAAGGATAGACAACAATGAGCAATCACTCAGATGTTAAAATCTACGAATATGACGCCGTCATCGTTGGTTCTGGCTTAGCAGGTTTAGCAGCAGCCAAAGAGCTAACAGAAGCGGGTAAAAAAACAGCTGTCATCACAAAACTTCACCCACTACGTTCGCATTCAGGAGCAGCACAAGGTGGCATAAATGCTGCACTGCACGAAGAAGACTCAACTGAACTTCACGAATTTGATA
>CAZNEJ010000123.1:0-2480 GCA_964571975.1 uncultured Sulfurovum sp.
AGGAACTTCTTTTGCTTTTTCTTCTAAAAGTGCGTAAGTATCAATCCCTAGTTTTTTGGCTTCTATCTTTTCTAGTTCACAAAATGCATCTCTAAACCAACGCATGACCAGTCCAGAGAAAAATGTAATACCTTCTGCTTGAGAGAGTCCGTGGATGACGTGGGGATTTACACGCATACTCATGTTTTTTGGGGGAGTGGTGTTGCTAGGTATATTGACCACTTGTTGCCAAAAAGAACCACCCAAAATGGCGGCTTGCCCCACTTTAGTAACACCAAGCCCTAAGGCACCCAGTTGTACATCGCCCCCACCCATGATGACCTTTGTGGAGGTGGAGAGTCCTGTCTGGAGGGCTGCATGTTTGTTGACATTGCCCATGTGTGACCCCGTCTCTAAGCAAGGAGGGAAGATGTCAGACTTGATACCTACTTTTTTTGCCATACTAGCATCCCAGCCTCTGTTTGTTAGAGAAAAGATGCCCGTGGTTCCTGCATTGCTAGGGTCTGTGGCTATAATGCCTGAAAGTTTTGCTAGTATCCAGTCGCCTATCATGGATATGGAGGCTACCTTTTCATAGATTAAGGGTTCGTTGTTTTTGAGCCAAAGTAATCTTGGCATTGCACCTAGTGCAAAGGTTTGTCCAGAATTTTGGTAAAAATCTTCTTCTATCCCTGCATAATTTTCTTTTAGAAAACGCACTTCTTTATCTGCACGGGCATCTACATTAGCTACGCCCCAAAGTGCCTCTCCCTCTTTGTCATAAAGGACTATGCCTTCACGCATTGAAGTAGCAGAGAGAGCTAGGATGTCTGTGCCAGATATGCTAGCATTTTTTAGAGCAGTTTTGATGCACCATGACACTAAGTTCCAGTTCTTTTTAGTGTCAAAGGTCATGGAGTTTGCTACACCAGTTACTTCTAAATGCACCCATTCTTTTTGTGCTACAGAGATTTGCTTGCCTTGCGTATCAAATATAACTGCCCTAACCGAGCCTGTACCTGCATCTATAGCCATAAGGTACTGCATGTTTATCCTTTGAGTTTGGCTTGTTCTAGTTCCCAGTACTCCATACTAAAACTATCAGGGATAGAGATGCTTTTGTAGCCACCAAGTTTATCTGCTCGAAGTACAGCTAGCATAGTATGAGATACTACATCATTGATGACATCTGCTTCTTTTTGCGTTTTGCCAAAAGTGATAATACCAAAATCCTTGATGACCGCATATTTAGGCTTAGTATCTAGCATGATTTCATCTGTTTTGTAAGCTGTGAAATATGCCTCATAGGCGACCCTAAAGTGCTTAAGTGCATCCTCTATATCATGGTCTTCAACAACCAAAGGTATACGCTTGGTTCTAATGATGTGTTCAGGCGTTAAAACACCTCTTGTGACCATGTTTCTTAGTTTGTCTTGGGAGGCATAGTGTAGTGCCAAAGGTGTTTGATTGATATGCATAAATTTATCTATGTGTAAGTCTTCTATGTCAAATGTTTTGGCTTTAAGTTCTTTTAATTCAACAGAAGCATGCTCATCTAAAAACGCCTCTGCATGAGTAACCGCAGCTATCATCTTGTCATACGATTTCTTGGCATCGTCATCAAAAGTAAAAATACCATGATTATGTAAGATAATACCCTCACATTTCTCCCAGTCAAACTCTCTAGTCATTTCATAAATTTTCTGAGCCAAAATAAAGCCAGGCATCACATAAGGCACTATGAGAAAGTGAGGGAAAAGCGTTTTGATGTGTGCCTGACCATTTTGAGAGTTAGAGATAGTCACTATGGCGTCTGCATGGGTATGGTCTACTACTTTAAAAGGTATGAGTGCATGGAGTATGGCTTCTACTGAAGGGTTGGGTGCAGAGGAGTCTATCATCGCGGCTTTTTGTCCTAAGACCATGTCTGTATCACTGAGTGTTTTAAGCTTAGCCATCTCTAAGAGTGTTGCCATTTTTACTGGGGCAAAACCCTCTGCTTTAATGCTAACCAAATCCCACCCACTGCCTTTGACATAGAGAATCTCTTCACCATTAACCATGCTTTTTACTGATGTGTTCCCTCCACCATGAAGCACAAGTTCATCGCTTTGCCCTAGTAAGTTTGAGGTGTAAACTCTCATCTCTAAGTCTGTTTTGTATTTGTTTGCTTCTGTATCATCCCATAAGTTTTTCAAGGTCTAACCTAACACTTCTAGGTTTTCTGAGTATTTATGTTCACAGTATGGCTCATAGCTTGATTTGTACACAGCGTAATGTGCTGAAGCCTTATGCCCATCTAAAGCTGCTTCATTTTCCCAACTTTCGTATGCCATAAACTTTCGGCGGTTGTCTGCATATTGAAATATCTCATAAAAAATCACACCCTTTGAGGCCTTGCTAGGTACTACCATAGCAGATAAAAGTTCTTTCATTTTTTCTTCATGACCTTCTTTGGCTATAAAGGTTACACGTTTAGTAATCGTCATTGTTTCTCCATT
>CAZNEJ010000124.1:0-2476 GCA_964571975.1 uncultured Sulfurovum sp.
AATAACGTTGATGCTCTTTCATAGAAGTAATGATGACTTCAGGAGGTAACTCTAAGAACACCTCATCAAAAGTACCTAGTAGTGCCTTTGGGTTTTCTGTTATGGCTACAACCTCAGCTAGCAAAGCATTATCTCTTTCTATGATGATATTGTGTCTATCTTCAAGTGCATCAAATTCAGTCAAAATCAATGCTTCACGCTCTTTGGGTCTCAACATCACTGCACCTTCACAAAGAATATCTTCATAGGCATCTATATTTGGTACATCAATAGCATCATAGCTCACCATACGGTGTACATGTGTCTTTGTGTCTGACACTACACCATAAAGCTCAACAGCTACGCAACTCTCACCCATACGAACCTGCAACCACCGAAGAGGACGAACAAATTCATCGCTTCTGTTGCCCCAACGCATCATCTTGCCAAATGCCATGGAAGCTAACCATTTTTCTAACATAAATTGTAAAAGTGAAGCTGTATCACTTCCTTTTTCCTCTTTTTTGAAGTATAGTACTTCTTTGCCATTTTTTTCACTACGCCCCAGCTCCAAAAAGCTAACGCTACATTTACGAGCAAAGCCCTCTGCAGCTTTTGTAGGTTCTCCATCTTTAATGGCAGCTACTAAAGGAGGTCCAAAAAACTCTAGAGTTACATCGTCTTGATTGACTGGCATAGCAAGATGCTTAAGTACCAACCTTCTTGGTGTATAAATAAATTCAAAATCATTACTTAAATTATACTCAGCAAGTATAGCCATCCATGACTTTTCTATGTTTTTTACAATTTTAAGTAGTGGGATTGCAGGGAGTTCTTCTAGTCCGATTTCAATAAGTAAAGCTTGTGTCATAGTAGGATATCCTAATCAAAAAATTAAGATTATTTTAGCTAAAAGTTGGTAAATAGGTGGTTAGTTCTTTACTTTCACAACTAAAATGCCAACAAGCCAAACTTCCTGATAAAAGCTTCATCTATATTTATAAGCCCTTTTTCTTGAAGCATATCTAGTACATCTTTTGTACAAAAAGTATCTCCTGGCCATTCACGTGTAAAGCCATCTATTTCACTTTTATTTGTAGCGTCAAGCGCTATAAATGGTTTAAGGACAACATCTCTACTTGCATCAATGTTGTTGACCACACGCCAAATGAGCATATAAGGGTCATTTATGTCATTGTTGATTGTATCTACTATGATGAGTACTTTTATGTGAGACTTTAATACTTCTAACTTTTTGATAAGTTTTTGTTGTGATTTCTTTTTATCTACAGCAATGACACAGACTGGATTTTTTGTGTCAGTCATATATTGTTTTAAGGCTTTTACTCTTGCTTGTATTTCTTGAATTTTCTTTAATAGTTTTTCATCTGTGAGTAAAGATTCTATACCTTCTTCCACTTCATCACCTGTAGCATCTACCCCTAATTTACCACCCACAAATTGCTCCGAAGAAGAGTGATCAAGATGGTCTACTATACCTTTGGTGATAAACACTCGTTCAGGGCTAAGACGGTTTAGTATATGCTCTGTTAATGATTCAAATTCTTCTAGCTCTGGTGCATCTTCTCCTACAAAAAGAGCATGTTTCACAAAAGACATCTGCCCTACTCCCCAAAAGGCATGCATAAACTGCAGGGCATGTCCTTTATAGAGTGTTTGCATTTTGGCTAGTATAAGGTTATGAAATACCCCATTTTCAGGCATATTGTAGTCTATGAGGTCTGGTGCCATTGGTTTTAGCATAGGTAAAAACACACGCTCCGTTGCCCAGCCCATGTACTTGTCTTCTAGTGGTGGTTTGCCTACTACAGTTGCTACGAAGACTGGGTTCTTTTTCATCGTGATGGTCTCTACATCCATCACAGGGAAAGGTTCTTTTAATGTGTAGTAGCCTGTGTGGTCGCCAAAAGGTCCTTCTATCTCTGTAAGTGTTGGGTCTACAAAACCTTCTATGACGATGTCTACATCTCTAGGTATGTATATATCGTTAGTAATGGACTTTACTAACTGTGCCTTTTTATTACGCACAAAACCATAAAGCAACATCTCAAACATCCCATAAGGCATAGGGGCTTGTCCACACCATATGTACAGAGGGTCACCACCTATGGCTACAGATATAGGCATCTTTTTACCTGCTCTTTGGTATTGGTCAAAAAAGTGCGAAGCATCTTTGTGTATCTGCCAGTGCATACCTAGACGGTTTTTATCGTACTGTTGAAGTCTGTACATACCAAGGTTTTGCATTTCTCCATCAAGACTTTGTGTATACACCTGCCCCATAGTAATGAAAGCACCACCATCTTCTTCCCATGTTTTTAGAATGGGTAACAAGTCTAAATCTACCTCAACTTTTGCTATGATAACTTCTTGACACTCTCCTTTAAAATTCACACGTTTAGGAAAGACATTTTTGAGTGAAAAGAATTTTGGAATCATAGCAAGTTTCGCTTTTATCCCCTTAGGTGGTTTGAGT
>CAZNEJ010000125.1:0-2461 GCA_964571975.1 uncultured Sulfurovum sp.
AATATAATCAAATCTAACTTGATGAATGTCAATAGGTATTAAACAATTTTAGATAACATACCATAATTAAATTTTAGGATATTTTATGGATTTTGCTTCTTTAGAAACTTGGGGTTACTTAGCAGTTGCCTTTTTTGCTTTTGGTGGTTCGTTGTTTATAGTAGCGGCCGCTGGTGTATTTTCTTTTATGGGCAAGATGGACTTAACGACTGCACTTACGATAGCAGTAGTCTCCAATTATATGGGAGATATGTTTTTGTTTTACCTAGGCAAATACCAACGAAAAGAGATAGAGCCTTACTTTGTTAAACATAAACGTAAAATAGCCTTAGCAAGACTCATCATGCGTAAGTATGGTATCGCTGCTATCTTCATACAGAAGTTTTTATATGGCATCAAAACGTTAGTGCCACTCTCTATGGCACTTTCTAAGTATGACTTTCAAAAGTTTGGATTTTACAATATTTTTGCATCCATTGTTTTTGTACTTAGCATAGGACTATCTGCGTACTACTCAAGTGAAGCTATCATCGCTATGTTTGGGTATATCAAGGAAAACCCTTGGATTGCCCCTGTGATATTAATTTCGATTGTAGGTTCTGTTTGGCTTTTGATGGAGAAGATGACTAGAAAAAAAGCAAAGAGCAAAAAAAAGTAAGCCAGCAAGAAGCCTAAGCCTTTTTATTATTTACAAACTTTTCTATCCGTCTTATGCCCTCACGGATAGTCGTTATATCTGTAGCAAATGAGAATCGAAAATATCCCTCAGACCCAAAACCTATACCAGGAACTACTGCCACACCAGTAGCCTTAAGTAGCTCTTTGCAGAATTCTATAGAGTCATTTGAGACATCTTTTATATTTACAAAGAGGTAGAATGCCCCTTGTGGCTTGAGTACAGAAAGTCCATTTATCTCATTAAAAAGTTTTACAGCTTCTTCGCATCTGCTATCAAAGGCTCTTCTCATTTGCTCTATATTGTCATCTACCTCACCTAGAAGTGCAGGTATAGCAGCTAGTTGAGTGATGGAATTGATATTTGAGGTACTTTGAGACTGGAGTTTATTCATGTTTGCTATGAGTTCCTTGTTTGCTGTAGCTAAGTATCCAAAACGCCACCCTGTCATAGCTACAGACTTACTAAGTCCATTGATAGTAACGGTTCTTTGGTACATGTCATCAGATATGCTAGCGGCCGCAACAAAGTCGATGCCATAGACCAGTTTTTCATACATCTCATCTGATGCCACTATGATGTTTGTGCCTTCAAGTACTTTTGCTAAAGATGTCAACTCTTCTTTTGAGTACACAGACCCAGTTGGATTAGAAGGTGTGGTTAGTATGAGCATTTTTGTTTTAGGTGTGATGGCAGCTCTAAGTTGCCATTCATTTATCTTAAATTTTCCTATCTCGTTGGTTTCAATGACAATAGGTATAGCTCCAGCATACTTCACAAGCTCAGGGTAGGTCACCCAGTAAGGTGCAGGAATGATGACTTCATCGCCTTCATTTAGTGTCACTTGAAAAAGGTTAAAAAGTGATTGTTTTGCACCGTTACTTACGATGATGTCCGAAGGAGCGTAGGTCAAACCATTGTCACGTTTGAGCTTGATTGATACTGCTTCAAGTACCTCTACACAACCAGGCACAGCGGTGTATTTTGTAAATCCATGGTTGATAGCCTTGATAGCCTCTTCTTTGATGCGTTTTGGTGTCTCAAAGTCTGGTTCTCCTGCTGAGAATGAGAGTATGTCTTTGCCTTGTGCTTTTAGGTCACGAGCAAGTGAAGAGATAGCTATAGTAAGAGATGGAGATAGTGTTTGTATACGCTCAGAGGGTAGCATGGTTTGGCCTTAAAATAAAATTAGATTATTATAGCAAAAAGTGGGTAAAAATGCCTAATCCATGGACTGTATAAAATTATCATACTCTTGGTCAAGGTCATTTTCTTTTTTCTTCACAGCCTCTTGTTTGCCTTTTGGTAGAGCAGCTTCTAGTACTTCTATGCGTTTGATTAGGTATTCGAAGATTTCTTTATTGACATCAGGCATAATATCATGGCTAAGACGAGAACCCTCTTCCTTGCACAGTATCACACGCGCAGGTATACCAATAGCCGTTGCACCCATAGGAACATCTTTTATGACGACTGAGTTTGCCCCTATTTTTGCTCCATCACCGATGTTTATATCACCCAATACCTTAGCACCTGCACCTACTACAACATTGTTACCTATAGTAGGGTGGCGTTTGTCTTTTGAGGTTCTTACTCCTCCAAGGGTTACTTGTTGATAGATGATGACATCATTACCCACAACAGCAGTTTCTCCAATGACTACACCTACGCCATGGTCTATAAATACTCTACGCCCTATGCTAGCCCCTGGGTGAATGTCTATCATGGTCAAAAACATACCAATAGCAGAGATGAGTCTAGGAATGAAACGCAAACCTTTCTTGT
>CAZNEJ010000126.1:0-2459 GCA_964571975.1 uncultured Sulfurovum sp.
TTAGCTGTAGCTGCTAGGTGTTCGAGTACTAAGATGTTGTAGTCTCCATAGTCTGTAGTGCCTCCTGCTTTTTTACCAGGATGGTAGTTACGCTCTCCCCAGCCTATGCCATGCGTTTGACCACCCATCATCTCACCAGGGCCCATAAACTTTTCTATAGGCTTGCTACCATACGCTTTGTAAATCTTCTGTGCATCATACTCATAATGTGAGCCAAGGCAAAGTGCATCACCTATGATGGCAGCAAAAAATGCACCTTTTATGTAGGTGTTTTTGGCTTCTTGTTTTATTTGTGTTGACATGTGAGTCCTTTGTTGGCCGTTGTTTTATTATTGGAGGTTCTGCTGGGATGGAAAATGGAAAGCAAGTGTAGTCTGTAAGGAAATTTACGATGCACTCATTTTGAGGTGCATCGAAGTGGGTTAAGCCATAAGCTCTGGTATACGTATGGCTTGACCTGGGTAGATGAGGTCTGCATTCTTGATGACCTCTAGGTTGGCTTCTACTATGAGTGGGTATTTGCTTCCGTTACCGTAAAATTCAGAAGATATGCCCCAAAGTGTGTCGCCTTTAACGATGGTGTAAAATACTGGTTCAAATACTTCAGAAACATTTTCTGAAGATATCTGTGCCATGGTAACAAGCTGCTCTGCATTAACTTGCGAAATACCCTCTACATTTCCTGCTATAAGTATGGCCTTTTCTTTTGTAGCCAAGTCTGTGGCTACACCACCAAGTGAAACTAATTCACCATCTACTTCTACTACTAGACCTTGGACTGGAAGTTCTGTAAAAGAGTTTTCTATCTCTGTTTTGATGGCTTCAGCATCATCACCTGAACCCATTATCTTTTTACCCGAGTTGCCTAAAAAATCAAAAAATGCCATTTTTTCTCCTTTGAATTAGAATCCTTAAAAGACTCTATACTTAATTAATGGTTGATAGATTATAATAGAGTTTTCTTAACCCTTTTTTAAAATTCGGGGCAAAGTGATTCCTGTTTGACTTTGGTACTTGCCTTTTCGGTCTGCGTAATTTGTTTCACAAACTTCGTCTCCTTGAAAGAATAGTACTTGTGCTATGCCTTCATTTGCATATATTTTTGCAGGTAAAGGCGTGGTGTTGGAAATTTCTATGGTGATATGCCCTTCGAACCCTGGCTCAAAAGGCGTGACATTTACGATGATGCCACAACGTGCATAAGTGCTTTTGCCCAGACAGATAGCCAGTGTGTCTTTAGGCATCTTGAAGTACTCTACTGTGCGTGCTAAAGCAAATGAGTTAGGAGGCACGATGCAAACATCCCCTTTGAAATCTACTACGTTATTTTCGTTAAAATCTTTGGGATCAACCACTTCCGCATTGATGTTTGTAAAAATCTTAAACTCATCTGTGACACGGATGTCATAGCCATAAGAACTAAGTCCATAGGAGACTACACCTTCGCCTATTAGCTCCTCACAAAAAGGGCTTATCATCTCTTCACTCAGTGATTTTTCACGTATCCATGTGTCTGACTTTAGTCCCATTGTGCTTCCTTATTATCTTATTATTTGTATGTCAGCACGTGTACGAAGCTTCTCAAAATAATCTTTGAGTGCTTTGCCTTGTTGCTCTTCTTTCCATTTTGCTGCGACTGCACTTTCTGCTGCTTGGTACGGCATGATGGTCTGCCCTTCTTTGGATAGAACCAGGTAAACAATGTATCTGTCTCCTGCATTGAGTGGGGATGTATAGTTGCCACTAGGTGTAGCTAGCAACATAGAAAGGATAGGACCCTTGATATTTTTGATACCCTTGGTACTCCTCTTGGATTTGACGTAAGATTTTTTATGTGTACGCAAAAATTTTTCCATCTTTTCTTTAGAAGTTGCAGTGTATTCAATCATGCTGATTGTAGTAGGAACAGTAAAGTCCTCTTTGTTATTTTTGTAATAGAGTTTGAGTTCATCAGAACTAGGTTCTGGGATGGATGCCACAACTTCATCTTGGTAAAAGCGTTCTTTTTTGAGACTATCTCGAATGCCTGAACGGTATTTTATCCATGATGTGCCCTGAGACTTTAGTATTTTTTGCATCACAGGGATGGAGACAGAATTTTTTGCAGCAATTTCTGCTATTTTTGCATCAATCTTTTCTTCTGGAATATCTATGTTTTTCATCGAAGTTTTTTGGAGACGATCTTGTATCAGTAAATCAACAGCATCTGTTTTGCTGATACCCATTTGTGTCTCAACCGCACGTATTTCTGCCGTTGTAACTGCCTCGCCCTCGACAATCATAGCAATGCCATCTATCATCTTGGCGTGAAGTGTTGCACTCAGGACTGTGAGTACAATGAAGTATAAAATTGTTTTGTTCATGCGTCTTCCATTCAATAAAGTAAAAAATTATAACATAAAGCTGTAAATCTAATATGAATACAGACCATAATGCTCCAATACTAATATGGAGTTGTG
>CAZNEJ010000127.1:0-2424 GCA_964571975.1 uncultured Sulfurovum sp.
GATAAATGATATTCTTGATATTTCCAAGATAGAAGCAGGGAAAATGAATGTAAAACTAGAAGATAGTTCTCTTGCTACACTTTTAGAAGAATCACTAGAGCTTGTATCTCCTTTGGGTGAAGAGAAAGGTTTGGTTTTTCATCTTGATATTATTGGGGTTGAAGATTTTATTTTTTCCACAGATAAAAAATTATTGAAACAAATCATCATAAACTTACTTTCTAATGCAGTGAAGTACTCTAATGAAGGAAATATCACTTTATTGGCCAGTGTAGATAAAAAACAAGTAGTTATAAGTATTATAGATGAGGGGATAGGGATTAAAAAAGAAGATTTAGATACTTTGTTTGAAGCATTTGTTCAACTAGAAGACAGTAGAGAAATTAGCCAAAAAGGAACAGGTTTAGGACTTTCTTTAAGCAGACATCTAGCTCAAGCTATAGGTGCTAAATTAACATTAAGCAGTGAAGGAGTTGGGCTAGGAACACTTGCAAAACTAGAGTTTAATCTCTAATAGCATATCCTACAGAGCGTATAGTACTGATAAGCTTTGGACGCTCAAGTTTTTTTCGCAGGTTTTTTACATGCACGTCTACTAGATTGCTCATAGCCATTGCATCAAACTCTTTATTGAGCATTTCACTTATTTGTGCCCTAGATAACACAGTATTTTTATTGCTCATAAGTAATTCAAGTAGGTCAAATTCTTTGCTTGTGAGTTCTTTGGGCTTATTGGCTACAGTAACCGTTCTTTGTGCCAAGTTTAGTATGACATCGCAATGAGAAATTTGGGTTACTTTTTCAGTACTTTCTCTTCTAAGTAAAGCACGAATACGAGCCAAAAGTTCTATGTTTGAATAAGGTTTACACAGATAGTCATCTGCCCCAGCATCAAGAGCTTCAACACGTTCATCAATGCTTTCTCGTCCAGATAAAATCATAACGCTTACGGTTTCTTTGTAAGACCTAATCTCTCTAAGCATATTCACGCCAGAACCATCAGGAAGATTCCAGTCTAAGAGTATGAGCTGATAGGTATTTTCTTCATATTTTTCTTGGGCCTTGGCCAGATTATGACTCACATCACAAGAATATCGTTCTTTGCGGAGCAACATACTTATTTGTTCAGCCAATATTTCATCGTCTTCTACTATTAGTATATTCATTTTTAGCTAATTTCCAAAACTATTAATTATGGGTATATGTAGTTTTATTATCATCAGCTATATCATACTCATCATAGATTCCATCGTTGTCATCATCTACATCATGCCTGTCATTGATTCCATCATAGTCACGGTCATTATCGTAGTCATGGTCATCTATATCCTTGATTCCATCACCATCATCGTCATCATCATCTTTATTTGATTGACCATCGTTGTCATCATCTTCATAGATATTAATAATGCCATCACCATCATCGTCAAATATATCTTCCTGCGTTGTGCTTACTTGTAAAGAAGTACCATCATAGGATACATCAAAAACCTCATCTGCTACTCCATCTCCGTTACTATCGGCGATATTATTTCTTTCAAGTGCCAAATCAATATAACCTAGTTGTGCAGTAGGTTCCACACTTTTAAATACGGTATGGGAGACATTTGCAGTGACAAGGTTTATATGTGTTACTATCTTTTTGTCTATGTTTTCCTCATTTGTAATCATAATTAATCGACATCTTAAGTTTCGAGGAACTTTAAGTGAAAAAGGGTGCTTAGTAGAGTTGTTATGTACAGACTTTGCATAAAAGTAGCTTCCATCGTCACAATACGCTTCTATAAGCGTACCTGGAACCGTACCTCTAATAACAGTAAAATTATTACTCATGGCGTCATTACTGCTATCGCTAGTATCGTTACAAGCTACCAACAATAATGCTAACAATAAGCTTAAGATAAAGTTCATGATATTTCCTATTATTTAGTTTAATTAATTATAACATATGTCTTATATTTTTAGCTATAAAGATAGCCTACAGCTTCTTCACCTTCGCTATCTCGTCCCTAAACCTAGCTGCATCCTCAAAGTCTAAGTTCTTTGCAGCTGCTAGCATTTTGGCTTTGAGTTGTTTTACCAGTTGTTGGCGTTCTGCTTTTGGCATTTTGTCTAGTTTGGAGGCTTTGTTGTAAAGCTCTCCTGCATCTTCTACTTTGAGGTCTTTGTCAAGGGGGCGTAGAGTGGTTTTGGGTGTGATGCCATGTTTTTTGTTGTATGCCATCTGTGTCTCACGACGTTTCTGCGTAGTCTCTATAGTAAACTTCATGGAGTCCGTTACTCTTTTAGCATACATGAGTACACGTCCGTTGGCGTTTCTAGCTGCTCGTCCAGAGGTTTGTATGAGGGCAGTCTTGGAACGTAAAAACCCTTCTTTGTCTGCGTCAAGTATCGCCACAAGGCTCACTTCTGGTAAGTCAAGCC
>CAZNEJ010000128.1:0-2360 GCA_964571975.1 uncultured Sulfurovum sp.
GCACCTTTTGCTTCTTTAAGTCCAAGACCTGTAATAGCACGTACCACTTTAATGGCATTGATTTTTTTCTCACCAGCATCAGTAAGAACAACATCAAACTCAGTTTGTGCTTCTTCAGCTTCAGCTTCAGCTCCACCAGCAGCTACTACTGTAGCCTGAGCAGACACGCCAAATTTTTCTTCAAATTCTTTTACAAGCTCAGAGAGCTCAAGTACTGACATGTTTGAGATAAACTCTAACACATCTTCTTTAGTTGTTGCCATTTTTAATTCCTTAAATATATAATTTATACTATAGGGTCGATTTATCGACCACTGCCTCATAATATGATAATGGTCGATAAATCGACCCTACATAATTTCTATGCTTCTTCTTCTAGTTTTTTAGAAAGCGCATCCATACCAATAGCAAAGTTTTGTACCGGTGCATTCCAAACATTAAGAAGCATACCAATAAGTACATCTCTAGTAGGAAGTTTAGCCATTGCATTAATGGTATCCATACTAGCAACTTCACCCTGAATTAAACCAGTTTTGATTGCAAAACTATCTTTAAAATCTGTAGCTGCTTTGTCTGCTATCTTACAAGGTAAAACTTGTGTTTCGCCCCAGATTACAAGGTTTGTATCTGTAAATTCAATATCTTCACAGCCTGCATTTTTAAGTGCAATACGTGCTAATTTATTTTTTACTACTTGTACTTTGGAGTTTTCATCTTTTGCAAAATTTCTTACAATTTCAAGATTTTCAACTGTCATACCCTTGTAATCACAAACGATAATCGCACCAGCGTCTTTAAACTCTGCTGTCATCTCTGCAACTAACTCTTCTTTTCTAGTTCTAGTCATATATTTTCCTTCCGATTTCTAAAAGGGTGGAGAGAACAATTATAGTCTTCATCCTGTTTACTCTTTCAAGCAAATCTATTAAGCTTTCGCCCCTATTGTCTCTAATCTAAGATATTGAGTAGTACACGTACCCTCAAACAAAAATTACCTAGTAATACTTGTTTGAAAATAGCAACAAGAGGCTAAAGCCCCCTGTCTAAAATGTTTTATTTGATATCCATAAGTTCAGTTGTATCAAGTGTGATGGATGGACTCATGGTAAGAGATATAGCACCATTGGTGATAAATCTACCTTTTACAGAAGCTGGCTTAGCTCTGTTTACGGTCTCCATAAGTGTTATAAAGTTTTCTTTGATTTTATCTTCTGAGAAAGAAATTTTACCAATACCAGCGTGGATATTACCTTTTTTGTCTACCCTAAAGTTAACTTGTCCACCTTTAGCATTTTCTACAGCCTTTGCAACATCCATGGTTACAGTTCCTGTTTTAGGATTTGGCATAAGACCTTTTGGTCCAAGAATTCTTGCTACTTTACCAAGAACACCCATCATGTCTGGCGTAGAGATTACGATATCAAAATCAATTTTACCTGCTTGAATATCTTCGATTAGGTCAGCCGCTCCTACTAAATCTGCACCAGCTGCCTTAGCTTCATCTGCCTTAGCATCTTTTGCAAATACTGCTACTCTAACTTTTTTGCCAGTGCCATTTGGAAGAACAACTGATCCTCTTACCATCTGGTCTGCATGTCTTGGGTCGACATTTAGGTTTAATGCAATCTCAACAGTTTCGTCAAATTTTGCTGACTTAAGTTCTTTGAGTACTTTCATTGCTTCATCGACACTATATTCTTTTGTTACATCTACTATCTTAAGTAGTGCTTCTCTTCTTTTGCTTGGTTTTTTTGCCATTTCATTTCTCCGCTTTATGCTCCCACATTTTAAATCTGTGGTTATGATTTATTTACATATTATGTAAAATTTAACTCGTTGAATGAGCCTAGCACTGAAGTAGTCTCAGTGACAACGTAGCTATATGAGCTTTGCTCAAATAGCGTCCTGTGATGTTTTTTAGTCTACTATCTCTACGCCCATTGATCTACAAGTTCCAGCAATAATACTTGCCGCCATTGCTTTGTCATTTGTGTTCAAGTCAACAATTTTTCTCTCAATGATTTCATCAAGTTTTGTTTTGTTGATAGTCCCTACTTTAGTAGTTATAGGATTATCTGTTCCTTTTTTAAGTCCAGCTGCCTTCAAAATAAGTTCTGATGCAGGCGGTTGCTTAGTTTCCATAGTAAAACTTTTATCTACATAGACTGTTACAACTACTGGAATTTTAAAGCCCATTTGATCTTTTGTTTTTTCATTAAATGCCTTACAGAACTCCATGATGTTTACACCACGCTGACCCAATGCTGGACCTACCGGTGGTGATGGATTTGCAGCTCCTGCTGGGATCATCATTTTAAACTTTTCAGCTATCTTTTTTGCCATCTTAATTTCCTTTGTAT
>CAZNEJ010000129.1:0-2335 GCA_964571975.1 uncultured Sulfurovum sp.
TAAAGCTTGACTTATGTGCCAACATCTCCCATGAACTCTCTCCTTTTTTAGATGTACATCCTCCCATGAGTCAAGCGTATAGACTAGAGATTTCTTCTCCAGGCATTGAACGTAAACTTTCTAAACCTAGTCACTTCATAAATGCTGTTGGAGAGAAAGTGAAGCTTAAACTTGGTGATGGAGAGAAGATAAAAGGTACGCTTACTTCTGCAGATAATGATGGCATAGGTGTAGAGACAAAACAAGGTGATAAGGCTTTTAAATATACTGAACTTAATACTTGCAAGACATACTTTGATTGGAATTAAAAGTTAAAAAATAAGGAGTTGCAATGAACGATGAATTTTATATGCAACTAGCTTTGGACATTGCTTGGCAATACCAAGGTTTAACCTACCCAAATCCAGCTGTAGGTGCAGTAGTGACTTTGGATGGTAAGATACTTGCTATAGAAGCACATCAAAAAGCAGGCACTTCTCATGCTGAAGTTCTAGCATTATTGCTAGCGTATGAAACACTTTCAAATAAACAAATAAGCTTTGATAGATATGATGCTACGCTTGCACAGGCATTCCTTTTAAGTTTACCCAAAAGGTATTTTTCTACATGTACAATATATGTGACCTTGGAGCCTTGTTCTCATCAGGGCAAAACCCCTTCTTGTGCATCACTATTGCAAACACTAACATTAGAAAAAGTAGTCATTGGATTAAATGACCGCATTGATGGACATGATGCTGGGGCAAAGAAGTTAGTAAATGTTACCGTGGGTGTACTGGAAAAAGAGTGCAAGTCTTTACTTGAACCTTTTATGATATGGCAAAAAAGAGCCTTTGTTCTGTTTAAGCTAGCCCAAACTTCTAACGCTAGGATTGCAAGTGATGAAAATGATGGGTACTTAAGTTCTAGGGCTTCCTTGACTCATGTCCATCAACTTAGAGCCGTGTGTAGTACATTGCTAATAGGTGGGAATACAGTGCGAATTGATAGACCTACGCTTGATTGTAGATTTGTTAAAGCAAAAGCACCCAATATAAGTATTTATAGTAAAGAAGATGATTTTGATAGAAACATCTCACTTTTTGCTATTAAAAATAGAAAAGTAGAGATAGCCAATACTTTAGATTTTTTAAATAAACCGTCTTTTGTGCTGGTTGAGGGTGGCGAGGGTATGCTTGAAGCCTTAAGAGAAAAGATAGACTGGCTACTCATTTACCAAACACCTAAGCTCTCTTCAAACGCTTTAACCTATAATGCTACTATGAATTTACAGTTTTTGTACACGCAGAAAAAAGATGTAGATATGATGATATGGAGCAGAAACCTTGGGCATTGAAAAACTAGAAAACAATCAAGAAAAACAAGACAAAATAGTAGGCATGTTTGACGACATCGCTTCAACATATGACAAAGCAAACAGAGTATTAAGCATGGGCATAGACATACAATGGCGTAAAATTGCTTGTGATAAGGCTTTTGAAATCTTAGATAGAAAAGAGCTAGGGCAGATAACAGATGTTGCTACGGGAACTGGTGATTTACTTGTCTATTGGAAAGAACAAGCGTCTAAAAACAATGTGACTATAGATAAGTATGTAGGCATTGACCCCTCTGTAGGTATGCTAGAAGTGGCTAAAAAGAAAGTAGACTTTGCAGAGTTTATAGAAGGTAAGGCACAAACACTTCCTGTGGCAGATGAAAGTTCTGATGTTATTTCTATCTCTTATGGTATTCGAAATGTGGTTGACCGTGTAGAAGCATTGGAAGAGTTTCATCGTGCGTTAAAACCAAAGGGATTAGTGGTAATTTTAGAATTTACAAAACAAGAAAAATCTGGAATTATAGATAAAATTGTAGATTTTGCCATGAAAAATATATTGCCTCGTGTAGGTGGATTTATCTCTAAAAATTATGAAGCATATAAGTATCTGCCTGAGTCGATAGAAGAGTTTTTAACGACTGAAATGTTAGTCAAAGAACTAGATCTTGCTGGTTTTGAGATGAAGTATACTAAATCTTTTTCTATGGGTATCAGCACACTATTAGTAGCACAAAAGAAGTAATATGTCACAAAATATGATGAGCGTAAGCTCACTCAATACCAAGATAAAATCACTCCTAGAAGCTACTTTTATGCACACTATGGTAGAAGGAGAAGTGGCATCTGCTACCTACCACACTTCGGGGCATCTCTACTTTTCCATAAAAGATGACAAAAGTTCCATTAAGTGCGTGATGTGGCGTTCTTCTGTGGCTAAAATGAAATTTCGTATAGAAAAAGGCATGCACATAGTAGTTGAAGGTTCGGTTTCTGTGTATACCCCTAGAGGGGAGT
>CAZNEJ010000130.1:0-2294 GCA_964571975.1 uncultured Sulfurovum sp.
TTTATCTTCTCTTGCCTAACATATGGAGGATTCCCTATAATCACATTAAAACCACCACCATTCATAACCTCTGCAAAGTAAAGCTTATAAAAAAAGAGTTCTGTAGTAGGTTTTTGCTTTACTTTAGTGAGTAGGTTTATCTTCTCATGGGCTAGCTCTAGCTGCTTGGTAGCTTTCTTGTCAAAGGAAAATATGTCAGCATTACGTACATAACTTTGTATCTCTTCTTCATACTCTCTTAGCTTGGAGTCTAGGACTTCATCTATGATGACATTTATCTCATCTTGAATCTCTATTTTTTTGTCATTATCCCAGGCTTTATAATAGGCATGAAACTTCTCTTGTAGTGTGCCTATCTGGTAGCTGTCTCCAAAAAGGTCTTGGTCTTGTGTGCTTAAAGGGTCAAAACCATTTACCGTTTCTAGTAGTGAATTCCCTACCATTATCTTGTAAAACAGGTTTGGCAGTGGGGTAGGCACATCTTCATCTACTACGATACTCAGCCAAAATCTAAGCTTAGCTATCTCTACAGCAGAGGGTTCTATGTCTATGCCATAGATGGAGTTTTCTATAATCTCTTTTTTGAGTTGTGCCAGTTCAGTGGTATCACCAAGATGTCGGCGTAGGTCTACAAGCTCATGCAGTATGCCCATGGGAAATGCCCCTGAGCCTATGGCAGGGTCAAGCACCTTGATTTGCTTGAGTTTTTTGAGCATGATGTCTTTTAGTTTATGTTGTGTTAGTGTTGAGGCATTTAGTAACTTATTGATGGTTTTTTGGTAGTAGTCTTTGTCCTTCAGAAGCCCTTTTAAGTCATTATCTGCTAAACTATCAAGTGTAAAAGCCTTACGAAACGTGGAAAGTCCTTTTTGGACAACTGCTTGCCGCGGAAGTTCTGCTCCTTGATGGAGGGGTTCTGCATGGAGGGAACGGCAGTCCTCCCGTAAGGCTTCTACTTTCTCATACACTTCATTATCAAATACAAAATTATCTTTATTTATCTCATGCAATGGTTTATCAAATTTTCTCAATCTGCTTTTGATATTTTTTTCTCGTATAGGGAAAATGGTGTTTAGCTCCAAATCACCCCAAATATTTGGTAGAAAGGCAAGTGCAAAAAACTTTTCTTCTATTTTTATATATTTAAGTATCGTAGGGTATTTATAATTTTTACTAAGCCTAATCTCCTTGTTGCTACCAAAATTAATCGCAACTACTTCATACTCTTTTTTGAGTATTTTTTGCCAAATACCGACTGTTATTTCAGGATGTCCTTTTTTCCCCTTACTCCTTGTACTATCTTTGTTCAGTAATAAACCTCTTAGCTTTACAATCATATAAAAATCTACTATTAAATTTTTATATGGATGCAACGCTTCAAAATAGTCATCTATCTTGATAAACTTTACAGGGTGCTCTGTATGAAACTGTAGTATCTCATCATCACTCAAAGATGTTTTATGCAAAAACTCATCTACGCTAAATACATAATTGTAATCTTTGGCTTCAGTTTTAAGATAGTGTTCTATGGCATTACGGCTCATGTAATGCACTATCTCTCTAGGTGTGTAAAAAGCACCTTTCTCTTTACGGTCTTCTAGTAGTGACTCAAATACTCGTCCAAGCATCTCAGGGTCTATGGCTATTTCACTCTCATGAGGGTTGTCTTCTATGATAGTGAAATTGTATTGGTCAAAGGTAGTAAAAATAGCTTCAAAGATACCATTGTCTATGATGACATCTCTTTTATCAAACGCATCTTCACTAAATAGTCCACCATTAAGGAATGGCATTTTGCAATCCAATAGAGCAAAATAATCATCTTCTCGTTTTTCATTGAGTGCTTTAAAAAATATAGGCTGCAATATCTCAAAATAGAAATTTTCATAGTTACATTTCTCAAAAAAACAATCACTTAAAAACTTTTTGTTTCCTGTACCCCATGCACCTGTACTACCAAACCACCCTTTTTTTTGAATAAAATATAGAAAAACCACTCTACCTAAGAGCTTTTTAGTAAATAGGTTCAGATTTTTTTCATTTCCAAAGTGAGCCATTTGTGATTGTAGATAATCAGAAAGCTTCAAATAAAGATTTTTGTATTTTTCAAAAAACTCTTTTGAGACCCGTTCAACAGAAAAGGCTTTTTCTATCTCATTTAAGTTAGGGTATTTTAAATCTTTTAATTGCTCCAATGGTGTTCGGATAGGAACATTTTTTCCCAGCACATACGTAAAACGCTTTAAGTTCGTTACATTTGCCCTACCATCATCATACTCAAAGCCCACAAAAGA
>CAZNEJ010000131.1:0-2283 GCA_964571975.1 uncultured Sulfurovum sp.
GCAACTTTAGGACTTGTACATGTACAAGCAGAGGAATCTGTAGAGTCATGCAAGGCATACATAAGCGAAGCAAAAAGTTTTCAATCAACTATGGATACATCAAAAGTATCTAAAGCAACATTTGCTTTTTATAAAGATAAAGTGCTGACACATTGTGGAAATATCGCAAACAAAATGCCTTTTGAGAGAAGCTTTTTTACAAACACACTCATGAAAAAAGACACAACCACCATCAGTAACTGTAAGATAGCCATAGACATGGCTAAGGATTATGAGGCAAGTATCAACAAGTCAAGTTTTATAGCTAATGCTCATAAGATAAATATAGCTGACAACTGTGGTACTCTTGTGGCTAAAAAATCACCAGTATTTTGTCTTTATGACAAATAAATATAAAAGGCTAGGAACTTTATATAATAATTTAAATTAGTATGCTAATATGCTATACGCAAAAGTACATTGCCCTCACTGGCTTATGAATTGCCAAGGCGTAACAGCGACAAAGAGGGAGTTGAATGTTTAAAAACAAAATATTAGTGCTAGTACTAGCATGCCTAGCCTTCAATGAGCTGTCTGCTTTTGATCATAGGCGTACTTTAAGCCTAGAGATGAAACATAAATATGTCGAGACAGAAGAAGTATCAGATTGGGCTGATATTTTTTCTGAGGGGTCATTTTATGGGCATTTCCGTACAAATAACTTTTCTATGAATTGGGACCATGAGCTCACTACAGATGAGGGAGACCCCATACAAAAAGACCACTTTATCTTAGGTATTGGAGGCTCTGGTGTTTATAGAACGGCACAATTTCATGGTTTTTCGGCTACTGCTGGGTATTATTTTTCACAAGCACTAGGCACACTTCGAGATAAAGAAATCCATTTTTATGGAAGCGGAAGAAGTGCATTTAGTCGCTACAACTATCTGACAACTGGAAGAAAAAATATAGGCGTTCTTGCTGAAGCATTTGTGCAGTATAGAAGCGAGGAAAGTGTCATAAGAGTAGGGCGTCAAGTTTTTGATAGTTTTTTGGCAGCACCACATGATGTATTTATGATACCTGTTACTTTTCAAGGCGTGAGTGTTGAGCATCATTTTGAGTTTGATACTTCTTTTAAAGCCGCTTATTTTAACAAGATGAAATTACGCGATAGTGCAACTTTTCACCATGTCTTAGCACATGGAGATGACTCATCTATACCTTACAATAGATTTAACGAAAATGATGATTCTGGAATGCACAGAGGGCTTGGACTATCAAAATTACAAGCTAGAGGCATTGAAGATAGGCTCATCATACTGGAAGCTAGAAATCGTAGCTTTGATAATCTTAGGATTAAAGCTAACTTTACAGCAGTACCTGACTTGATATCTTCAGCTATGATACAGGCTGGGTATCACTTTACTGTAAATAATTGGTTTATCGTACCAACGATTAGGTATATGCAACAGTTTGATCTTGGTGCAGGTGCTATAGCTGGGGCAAATATCAGAAATCGTAACTCCGGATACTCAAATCCAAATAGCCTAGATAGTTCTATGATAGCAGCCAAAATAGACTTTGCAGACGACCTTCACTATCTTAAGTTTCGTTTGGGATACACTGCTGTATCGGACAAAGGCGATTTACTGGCACCATGGAGGGGATTTCCTACAGGCGGGTTTACGCGTGCCATGAATCAAAGAAATTGGCTTTCAAATACAAAAAGTTATATGGCTCAGATGGACTATACTTTTCATGAATTTGATGATTTGAAAATAGTGTCACGTTTTGTTATACAAGATTTTGATGACAAAAAGATAGGCGTACAGACGGATACAAATATAATCTCAACAGATTTTATCAAGAACTTTTGGCAAGATACTATCTCTTTCAAATTACGTTACATGCATATCATAGCAGATTCAAATACTATCGCAATAAATGGTCATAAAAAAAGAGATATTTCACACGATGAAGTACGTTTTGAGATAAATTATATTTTTTAGGAACATTTTTGGGGAATATAAAAACCTATTGACCCAACAAATAAATCTAACCGTATTCTTTCTGCTACAATACCAGCATGAAACAAAACACAGCACTCAACATACTAAAAACAGGTAAAAACGTCTTCATCACAGGTTCAGCAGGAACAGGGAAGACCCATCTTCTTAAGCTCTATACTCAGTACTTAAAAGAACGCAGGGTCTACCCAACTGTTGTAGCCCCTACAGGCATAGCAGCTTCACACTTAGGTGGACAGACCATACATTCTTTTTTTAGCTTAGGCATACGTGA
>CAZNEJ010000132.1:0-2249 GCA_964571975.1 uncultured Sulfurovum sp.
TCATGCCAGGCATACCACCCATGCCTGACATATCTGCTGCAGCGTTTATTGGCTCTGGTATGTCTGAGACAGTTGCTTCTGTTGTGAGAAGCAAAGAAGCTACTGAAGTGGCATTTTGAAGGGCTACACGCTCTACTTTGAGTGGGTCAATAATCCCCGCTTCTATCATGTCTACATACTTACCTGTTGCCGCGTTAAAGCCCAAGTTTGCATCGTTTGCATTTGCTATCTTGTCTGCTACGACACCTGCATCAAAACCTGCATTTTGTGCTATCTGTTTCATGGGTGCAAAAACGGCTCTCAATATAATCTCTGCACCTACAGCTTCATCTTCTTTAAGGTCTAGTTTTACAGCTTGACTAGCCTTGATGAGTGCCGCACCACCACCAATGACTATACCTTCATCAACAGCTGCTTTAGTCGCAGATAGTGCATCATCTACTCTGTCTTTCTTTTCTTTCATCTCTGTCTCTGTGGCCGCTCCTACCTTGATGACAGCTACACCACCAGAGAGTTTTGCTAAGCGTTCTTGTAACTTTTCTTTGTCATACTCACTAGTTGTGCTTTGCATTTGTACTCTAATCTCATTGGTTCTAGCAACGACAGCATCTTTGTTGCCTTTTCCATCTACGATGACAGTATTATCCTTGTCTATGACAACGCGTGATGCTTTTCCAAGGTCATCTAATGTCACTTTCTCCAATGTGAGTCCAAGCTCTTCGGTGACAAGTGTAGCACCTGTTAAAATGGCAATGTCTTTGAGCATCTCTTTTTTTCTATCACCAAAACCTGGAGCTTTGACTGCTGTGATGTTAAGTACGCCTTTGAGTTTGTTGAGAACTAAAGTAGATAGGGCTTCTCCTTCTATGTCATCAGCTATGATAAGAAGAGGACGACCAGCTTGTTGTACTTGTTCAAGAAGTGGTACCATGTCTTTGAGAGAGGCTATTTTAGCATCTGTTAGAAGGATGATGGGTGATTCAAGTTCGCAAGTCATTTTTTCTGTATTGGTCACAAAATAAGGAGATACATATCCTCTATCAAACTGCATACCTTCAACCACTTCAAGGTCATCATCTATGCCCTTGGCTTCTTCTACCGTAATAACACCGTCTTTGCCTACCTTTTCCATAGCTTCAGCGATAAGCTTACCTATAGTTTCATCTGAGTTAGCCGATATGGTGGCTACTTGTTCTATCTCTTTTTTGTCTTTCACTTCTTTGGACATTTTTTTAAGTTCTTCTATGATAGCTATAGAGGCTTTATCCATGCCACGTTTTACTTCTATAGGGTTAGCCCCAGCCGTGATGTTTCTAAGACCTTCTTTGAAGATGGCATGAGCTAGTACAGTAGCAGTCGTAGTGCCGTCTCCTGCTTCATCTGCTGTGTTTGAAGCCACTTCTTTTACAAGCTGAGCCCCCATGTTTTCAAGTGGGTCTTTTAGTTCTATCTCGCGTGCTACAGAAACACCATCTTTTGTGATGTGTGGTGCACCATAAGACTTTTGTATAAGTACATTTCGTCCACGAGGACCCATAGTAACTTTCACAGCATCTGTGAGTTTAGTGACTCCTTCAAAAAGTCCAGATCTTGCTTTGTCTGCATAAAATATTTCTTTTGCCATGTTTATTCCTTGATTGTTCTATCTATCATAAAAGTGACTAATCACTTAAGCCTTACGCTAAGTAGAACTCAGCGTTAGCGTATCTTGTGGGCTTTGCTATAAAAGCGTTCTACTTGATAAGTCCAAGCACTTCTTTACTTAGTAGTATAAGATTCTCTTCACCTTCAATCACAATTTCTAGTCCTGAAAAACTTGCAAATACTACAGTATCACCTGCAGAGATACCATCTTTTTTAGCTTCTGGACCTACTGCAATTACTTTGCCTTCAAGTGGTTTTTCTTTTGCAGAATCTGGTATGTATAGACCAGAGGCTGTTTGGTTTGATTGTTCTTCCCGTTTGACTAAAAGCCTATCTTTTAATGGTTCAAATGCCATAGTATTTTTCCTTATTTTTTTAATTTATTGTATTTTAGCCACTTTAACTAAAAAAGCATTGACATCTAAGCGTCATTTAGCTAAAATTCTGTTTCTTCAAAATAGTGGTAAGGTAGCTCAGCTGGTTAGAGCGCTGGTCTCATAAGCCGGAGGTCGGGGGTTCGAGTCCCCCTCTTACTACCACTACTATAATCAAACCACAAATAAAACCCTATAGTTTTTAACAACTTTATATTACACCTCTTGATT
>CAZNEJ010000133.1:0-2238 GCA_964571975.1 uncultured Sulfurovum sp.
CTTCAAGCTTTGCAAACAAGTTTTCTCTAGCAAATAACAGCTCTGAAAGCTCTGTTGTCACATGAGGGATGATGGGTTCTAAGAGGTTAAGCATAATGTACATTCCCTCCGTCCATACAGCTCCATCATCTTGCTTATCTAAAGCATTTAGTGCTTCCATGCAAGCGGCTATGAGCGTATTAAATGCAAAAGTTTTTTCATACACATTGCTAGATTTTTGTAAAGCCTCATAGACTTTGACCCGTGCAAGTTTAGATTCTTTACTAAGACTACCTTGGTCTATGTTTGGCAAAGTTTTACCCGTGACTTTTTCTTTTCTGTCATAGAGTTTTTTTATAAACCTAAACGCACCCTCAACAGCAGAGTCATTCCACTCCAACTCTTTAGCAGGAGGTGCTGCAAAAAGTGTAAAAAGCCTAGCCGTATCTGCACCGTATTTTTCTATGAGAGCATCAGGGTCAACCGTGTTACCTTTAGACTTAGACATCTTAGCACCATCCATCAAAACCATGCCTTGGGTAAGTAAGTTTTCAAAAGGCTCGTCTATATCATGGTAGCCAAGGTCACGTAACACTTTGGTAAAAAATCTAGCATAAAGTAAATGCAGTATGGCATGTTCTATGCCACCTATGTACTGGTCAACACCTAGCCAATAGTTTGCTTCATCAAAGTCTATGCCTAGCTCATTCCATTTTTTAGGATTGGTCGCATAACGAAAATGGTACCAGCTAGACTGCACAAAGGTATCTAGCGTATCTGTCTCACGCTTAGCATCTTTCCCGCACTGTGGACAAGCACAGTTAGACCATGTAGGGTGGTTTTCAAGTGGGTTTCCCTCACCTGTAATTTCTACATCATCTGGTAATGCTATAGGCAAGTTTTCTACTTTTTCGGCAACTAAACCACAAGAGTCACAATGCACAAAAGGAATAGGTGCTCCCCAGTAACGTTGACGGCTAATGCCCCAGTTTCTTAGTTTGTAATTCGTTGTACCTTTACCCAGTTTTTTCTCTTCGTAATGAGCGATGATTTGTGCTTTAGCATCGGTGTTTTTAAGCCCTGTAAAACTCTCAGAATTTTCTAATATTCCCTCTAACGTATATGGCAATGCCTCTCCACCAGTTATCACTCTTTTTATAGGCAAACCATACTTAGTAGCAAACTCAAAATCTCTCTCATCATGAGCAGGGACTGCCATAACAGCGCCCCCACCATAAGAGGCTAGTACAAAGTTCGCAGTCCATACAGGTATTTCTTCTGAGGTCAAAGGATGAATGACCGTAAGTCCTAAGTCATAGCCTATTTTACCCTCTTTGGCACGTTCTATTTCTGTCATGTTTGTGATAGTGACTATATTTTCTACAGTTTTAGCATCCAATAAGTCATTGCCTAATAAATATTTTGTAATAGGATGTTCAGCAGCAAGTGCAGAATACGTCACTCCATAAATAGTGTCTGGACGTGTAGTAAAAACCGTATACTTATCAAAATTTCCACCCAACTTAGCCTTAGATGACGAGCTCAGTTCAAAGTCAAACTCAAGCCCTTGCGATTTCCCTATCCAGTTACTTTGCATCGTAAGTACTTGCTTTGGCCATTTACCCTCAAGCTGTTTCAAGTCACCTAACAAGTCATCTGCATACTTCATAATGTCTAGGTAGTACCCTGGCATCTCTTTAAGTTCTACAGCATTGTCACAACGCCAACAACATCCTTCTTCCACTTGTTCGTTGGCAAGTACAGTATGACAGTCTTCACACCAGTTTACAGTCGTACTTTCACGGTAAAGCAAACCCTCTTCAAACATCTTGATGATAAACTCTTGTTCCCACTTCGTATAAAGAGGGTCACAGGTAGCAAATTCACGTGTCTTAGAAAACGAAAGCCCTAGCGTGTTAAGCTCTTTTCTCATGTAGTCGATGTTTGCGTAAGTCCAGTCTTTAGGGTGTCTACCATGTTTAATTGCCGCATTTTCAGCAGGCATACCAAAAGCATCCCAGCCTATGGGATGAAGCACATTAAAATCTTGCTTTCTGTAGTAACGTGCAAAAGCATCACCTATGGCGTAGTTTCTCACATGACCCATGTGTAATCTACCACTAGGAAAAGGAAACATGGAAAGAATATATTTCTTTTTTCTTGTTAACGCGTCATCAGGTTCAAAAGCCTTCTCATCATCCCATATTTTTTGCCATTTGGCTTCAATCTCATTTGGATTGTAAGTCATCATTATCTCGC
>CAZNEJ010000134.1:0-2237 GCA_964571975.1 uncultured Sulfurovum sp.
TATAAAAGTGAGATTGAAAATGATTTGGCTTCTATGAATTTGTCAAATATTTCTCATCTTCTAAAACAATTGATTCAAAGAGAGGAGATAGAAGGTGTTTCTTTGGTAAATGCAGATAATAAAATGCAACTTTTTGAAGGAAGACCACAGCACAATTCAGTAAAAAAAGAGACGCTAAGCATCAATGAACATACTATTATTATAGCTTCACCTATAATAATCTCAAAGTATTGGGGTACTTTTACTTTAGTGTATTCACTTTCTGGCCTAAATCAAGAGATAGCAAAAGCAAAAGCCATTGGCACAGTGAAAAAAAGACACAACATCCAAGATGCCATAGCTTTAGCAATATCTATCTTTGTATTATTTGGGATATTGATATATTTTTGGGGCAGGAGGTTTATGCAGCCTATTTTACTACTTACTAAGTCGGCACAAAGGGTGACGGATGGTACTATGGCAGAAGATGAAGAGCTAAGTCTTTTAGATAGAAATGACGAAGTAGGTACTTTGGCTAAGACATTTCAAAAAATGATACAGAAGCTAGATAACTCCCATAAAGCTCTAAAGGAACTCAATGAAAGCTTGGAAGACAAGATAAAAGAACGTACACTAGACCTTGAAAAAAGCAAAGATGAGCTAAAATTTCTAGCTTCCATTGATCCTATGACAGGTCTCTATAACAGAAGATACTTTTCTGAATTTTCTAAAAAATTTTTTAGCACAAACAAACAAGAACACAAAACACTATCACTCATTATGTTAGATATTGATGACTTTAAAAAAGTCAATGATACCTATGGTCATCATGTGGGCGACCAAGTGATTATTGCTGTTGCAGATATATTATCGGAGCATACGCGCAAAGATGATGTAGTATGCCGTTATGGGGGAGAAGAATACATCATACTGTTCTCTGAAATTAGCAATGAAAGATGCTTAGAGATATCGTACAACATCAGACTATCGGTTGAAGGAATGAGTATAAAACTAGAAGGAAATAGGGAGTTGAATGTCACCATAAGCATAGGTGTCGCAGCGTCAGACATACGTGTAGACAACGATATTGAAATTGGTATTAATCGGGCAGATAAAGCTTTGTATGAAGCTAAAAGAACAGGGAAAAACAAGGTGATACTTTACTCTTCAAATCACTAATGGCAAAATAAAGTCACAAAAGTTTTAAGATTTTTTCTGGTTATAGTCTCCTGAAATTCCAATATAGCTCCTTTAGCATAAAATAGATTATAATGATAATGAGGTATTGAAATTGCGTGAATTACGAGAAGGAAACTATACTACAGACTACAAAGAAGGCACTAATCTTTCTCGGTCTTCATGTCAATAAGCTCAGCAAGAAGCTCTTCTACTTCATCCTCTTCAAGTTCATCACGATTTAGCTCTTCAACGATAGCAAAACACTCAGTACGCATCTCACGCATCTCTTCAAGGTCTTCTTTTTGTGCTATAGATGCCATTTTGGCTTTATCTATGGCAGAAAAAAGCTCATCTATGGCAGCTTCTAAATCTGGTATAATTTCTTGCTCTAAAAGGTTCTTGAGTTTGTCTGCTGATGTCATGGATAATCCTAAATGCTTAATATAGTAAAATTATAGCCAAAAAAATGTACAATACGCATAACAAATAAAGGAAAGACCTATGTCCGATACTAAAAATACAGAAAAACTTACTCCAATAGATGCAAACTTCTACAAACGTGCAGATACACACATAACACTAGCCAATAAGCATATAAACGAGACAACGTCCCCAGCAGATGCAACAAACTCACTCATGTTTGCTTCATCACGTTTTAACGCGTGGATTACAGCTATGGGATTTAAAAATGCAGAAGATATGAAAAAAGAAAAAACAGAAGTAGTTAACTTTTTCGCTAACCAATACAAACATATGCTAGAAGAAAATTTTGACAACTATGTGGAAAATTTTGAGCAGTTTATTACTGGGGCAAAGAAGAGTCAAGAGAAAAAGTAGTACGTTTTTGTTACAGTTTGCAGAACAAGTCCTTTAAATAGCAAAATTTTATACTCTCAATAACTTTTGGATTCAGTAAATATTTAGCATATATGTACTAGTATGTGTACATATATAGGAGTTACTATGCAAACATTAAATTTTTCACAAACTAGACAAAACTTAGCAAGTACTTTTGATAGTGTTATAGATAATTGTACACCTGTCATAGTCACTAGGCAAAACAAAGAGCCTGTAGTCAT
>CAZNEJ010000135.1:0-2185 GCA_964571975.1 uncultured Sulfurovum sp.
GAAAAAAACCTTGAAACAGCATCAGCAGCTTATGACCTCACTGCTGAATGGGTAATAGAAGTAGGTTTAGAGCCTATGCTCTTGCCTGTTTCTGAAGTGCAAACAGCGTAAAACATTGAAATTATTTGTGCTTTTGGTGCAGATAATTTCATTCCCCTCCCCTATAAGTTTTTAAGGTAATGTCATGATTTCCTCTTTTGTCATCACAGGATTTTTAGGTGTAGGTAAAACTACGA
Source organism: uncultured Sulfurovum sp. (assembly GCA_964571975.1). GTDB lineage: Bacteria > Campylobacterota > Campylobacteria > Campylobacterales > Sulfurovaceae > Sulfurovum. Next base: position 237 of record CAZNEJ010000135.1, read on the forward strand.
TGCTTACAAATTCTGTAAAGCAACATTTTCCAGATAAAAAAATAGCCATCATTGTCAATGAATTTGGTGATATTGGGGTGGACAGTACCATTCTTAAAAATGTACACTCAGAAGTGCTTGAAATCTCTGAAGGTTGCATTTGTTGTCAATTAGCAGAAGAGTTTGAATCTGGTGTCCAAGAGATAGTAGAAAAATATAACCCTGAAATGCTCTTTGTCGAGACTTCAGGGGCTAGTGAACCCTTTCCTATATATTACTCTTTAAGCACGTTAGGTATCTCTGTGGAGGGTGTTATTTGTGTTGTTGACAGTAAAAACTATAAGAACTATGCTGATGATGAAATATTTAAATATCAAATAGGTGGTTCAAACATACTTGTACTTAATAAAAGTGACTTGGTAGCTGCCTCAGAAGTAGACAGATTAGAAAAAGATATTCTTGCTATTAAAGAGAAGTATAACATTAAAAATACGATGACAGGCGAGCCGATATTTAAAAATCATTTTTTTGTGAGAACCTCACATGGGGAGTTGAGTAGAGAGATATTTGAAGATATTTCTTTAGGTGAGATAGAAAATCTTGATGATGTGGAGCAAGCAGCGAAGTCTGATAATTCGCTCATATCAAAAACTATATACATTAAAGAGACAACATTTGATATTTTAGACAAATTTATCACAACCTTACCAGGGAACATATACCGTGCAAAAGGGATAGTGAAACTTTCTGATATTGAGGACACAATGATAGCCAATAGTAGTTTTGGGGATGTACATTATGATAAATATGATGGAGAGGTTAAAAACTCATTTTTAGTTCTTATTGGAAAAGACATTGACAAAACCATCGTAGAGCTAGAAAATGACTTTGATTTTGTGAATGTGCCTAAATTTACTTTAAAGTCTTAGGCATAGTTATCGTCTTCTTCATCATCTTCAGGGCTTAAAAGCGTATGTATGATGATGGTATCACCTTTGTCTTCTGCTTCAAAATAGTGTTTACATGCTAGCTCTTGACTCATGAGGCATTCTATGATTTTTGCTTTCATTGTTGCATCTGACTTTGTTTCAAAAGTGAGCTTATTTTCAAATGTGTTTTGTTTAAAACAATCACAGAGGTTTTCTATTTGTACTGTATATATTTTTTCGTCTTCTATTTTGTCCATATTTACTCCAATTCTTTAATTACTATAAACTCACCATACTCATAAGCATAGACTTTTTTAGCCTCTTTATCTATGATAACAGGCCTTATCCATTCGTTGAGTATAAAAGGTTGTGCTGTAGAGTTTTCTACAGCTTTGCCTACTTTTTCTAGTGGGGCTTCCATAAAGGTAAGCAAGCGTACAGGCTCATGGTAGGCTTTGCCCTCTAAAATGACACTTTGTGTTGGAAGCCCTATTTTTAAGTCCGAATAGTTTCCGTTGTACACACCTACCTTAGCAACGATGTTATGATACACTTTTGAACCTGCACCATAGACAGTATTGTCCACTGTAGAAAAATAATGTGTAAGGTTAATCCACTCTCCTACTATGAGGGGTCCATCAAAGATGGCTGTGAGTAAATCTGCATTGTCATTGTCTATTTTCCAGTCATAAGAGTGCATAAAGATTCTGTTGTCAAAATTTAGATGTCTGCTGGAGTCTCTGGGACCTGCAAAAGCACCTATATTTCGAGACAGTCCCCATTCTGGCCGTGGTTCTGACCAGTCCATGGTTTTTAGGAAGATATCTTTTTGAGACTTTGTATGTGGTAAGACTTTCATTCTTTCTTCTCTTGCCTCGTAAGATGCTTTTTTAAAGTCATTTTGTACTTGCACAAAGGCTTCAAGTTCTTCTTGGCTAAGTTTATCTGTATCGTGGTATGTTATCTCATCTGTAGTGGTGTTGTGCAAAGCAGGGGTAAACTTGACATCATCGGCTATATCTATGCCTTTTTCTTTGAGTG
>CAZNEJ010000136.1:0-2019 GCA_964571975.1 uncultured Sulfurovum sp.
GTTCCATACTAGGTGCTTCACTTTTGGAGTTTATGGTATGGCAAGATGCACAGTTTGTATTTGCCTGAGAGAAAAATAGTGCTTCTCCTAGCTGCTCTTGCCTCGTCCAATTTACATCTTGAACACACTCACCCGTACTCTTTTCTTTCCTACAAAGCCCAAACCTATCGTATTTAGAATCAAAAGGAGAAAACTCTTCTGTTTTTTCAAATGCAGCTATGGCATCTCCCATAGCTTCATACGTTTGATTTATGTCATCAAAAATGTTTTCACCATATAAATTTTTAAATGCAAGCATATACATAGGGTTTTCTTCTATGCGTTCTACCACGGCCTGTTCATCTGGCATCATCATCTCTGCCATATCTAGTGGCGGTCTCATGGCTTGGTCTTTTAGAGTAGAGGCCCTTCCATCATGAAACTGTCCGCCTATGTATTCGCCTTTATTGTTTCTAAAAAAATCAGGGCTAAAAAGAGCGTATGCTGCACTTGGGCTATTGCGTCCTCCTAAAGAAATATCATCATCTCCTACAGAAAATGCTCCATTTACAAATACTGACTGATCTCTGCCCTCTTCTAAAAATCTCACATCTATAAAAGCATGCTTGGGGTCATGACAGGTAGCACAAGATGTTTTTCTTGTAAATGACAGGTTTACGTCAAAAAAAAGATTTTTACCTAGTGCCTCTTTCCCATGAAATCTCATATTTTGCTTTTTTGTGCTTCCACCACAGCCAAACAAAAAAAAAGTTGCCAATAGGGCTATTGATATTTGTTTATTTTTCATCAGTATTCTCCATGCTTATACATTAGACTTTATTATAACCTTTATTATTTTTATATGTATTAATACAAATCAAACTTTTGCATATCTTAAAATATAAACCCTAATGTAGCAATAAAGGCCTGTTCATCTGCTAGCTGAGAAGTACTTCCATAGGCTCGTATATTGTATTCAGCTTTAATCACCACTTTTGGGTCTGGAAAATATGCCATTCCAAATGTATATTCATTAAATTTATGATTTATAGGATTTGAAGTTTCATCATCTGCATCCATATCAAGACGTTCAAATTCTCCTACTATATACAGTTTATGCTCTGTATTTACAGTATTTAGCACGTCATATCCTACTGTCAGATACTGACCATTTACTGCACCTGCGATGATTTCATTGTTGTTGTTTAATTTCTGGTATTCATCTCCCATACCGCCCATAACAGCCAATGCCTGTATATCCCAGCCATTGTTTTTGTAACTAGCATGCATTTCTGCCATGAAGATAGACACATCTGCGTCTTCTCTCGTGCTTACGACGCCACCTGGTCGCCCTTGCTCTAGTACAGAACTACCACCATACATAGCAGAACCACCTATCTCTACACCAGGTATGGCATTATAGTCTAGTCTCACTACTCCAGAAAAATCATTTGTAAATTGTCTAGCACCTAGCCTACCTAACTGCATAAATCTACCTTCTCTAAATCTGCCTGCATCAGGAGATCCAATAATCCCAGTGTAGTACTCAAAACCATCATACTCTCCATGAAGAAGTGCCCCATTTGTAGCCCATGTAGATGGTATGATAAGTGTCTCAACCAATGGTCTTTCGGAAGTCATAAAGGCTACTGGTTCATGGTTTAGGTTGATGTTACCAAGAGGTACAAGCACATTTCCCACTCTTAAGTTGTAATTTTCATGAAGCATGAAGTCTAAGTATGCAAACTCCAAGATGACATACTTGTAGTTGTTTGTACCATCAGACCTAGCGCCTCCATCTTCAAATTCAATCTCAACGTTCATGATAATCCAGTCATTAAACTTGTAACCAAAGTAAGGTATAAAACGCACTATGTTTGTTTCTAGTTTATTACGTGTTCTATTGTTTGTTTCATTTGAAAAGTTTTTAAAATCATTGAATTTTTTTGCTCTAATCTCCCCATATCCACCTATTGATAATCCCGAATCTATATGATACACTTTGGATGCAGCTAAACCTAAGTCAGAAAAACTTTCAAA
>CAZNEJ010000137.1:0-2017 GCA_964571975.1 uncultured Sulfurovum sp.
GCTGACGCAGTGTTAAGTCTAAGCTCTAAGAGCCTGCCTATCTCTTTATTTTTCATATCATAGATGAGATTTTTGGCCTCATGTAGCCCTTTTGTGGTACGCAGTATGCCTATCTCGTCCCACATGATTTGACGAAGTTTTTGTTTATAGATTTTATCGTTTTCTTTGTGTAAAATATTGTCATAATCTTTCTCAAAAATAGGTGTCTTGAACTCTTTATGTTTCTTTCTTAAAAGGTGGTCTACCGCACGCTTTGCAAATACTACTCCCTCAAGCAATGAATTAGATGCCAAACGGTTAGCCCCATGTACGCCAGTACGTGCCGCCTCCCCTATGACATAAAGTCCTTCCAATCCTGGTATGCAACCATCAGTGTCACATTTGATACCCCCATTGGCATAATGAAATGCTGGTGATATAGGTACCCTATCTTTAGGGAAATGATATCCCAAAGCTCCAAAAGTACGTGTGATATTGGGGAAACGATGCTTAAACCACTCTTCTTCAAACATAGAAAAGTCCAAGTACGCTTGTTTGCCTGTTTTTCGCTTATAATCAAAGATGCCACGAGAAACGATGTCTCTGCTTGCTAACTCTCCACGTGTATCATAGTCAAACAAAAAGCGTCTACCCTCATCATCTACTATATGTGCACCCTCACCTCTGAGTGCTTCAGTGAGCAAAAGTTTTCTAGCATACGGAGTATCTACAAACACTGTAGGGTGAAATTGCATAAACTCCATATCTGCTAGCTTTATACCTTTTTCTACACAAATACCATGAATATCAGCAGATACTGTACGTGAATTGGTGTTGAAAGCATAAAGTGAACCAACACCACCAGATGCTATGATGACATCATCAGCATAAATAGTTCTAGGCTTATAGTTCACTGTGGCTTTCACACCATAACATCTACCGTCTGCTATGAGTAAGTCATACACCAAGGTATTTTTCTGCAGTTGGTGCATGTTTTGCACCATTAAAAAGTAGTGCATGTAACGTCCCGTAGCATCTCCACCTGCATGGACTATACGCTCTACAGAATGTGCTGCTTCTTTAGTATAAAGGATATTGCCCTCATCATCTTTATCAAACTCCATACCTTTTGCTATGATGTCTGAGGTGGTATCTAGTGAGGTGCGTGATAGTATCTCTACAGCTTCCTTATTGTTATGCTGCGCCCCTGCTGTCATAGTATCTTCTATATGTAAGGGAATATCTGCTTCATCCAATGCAGTTACCATCCCACCTTGTGCATAAAAAGTATTGCATTCCCAAGGGATGTCTTTACATACAACAAGTACTTTTTTCTCTTTAGGTATATTCATCGCAGCATAAAGCCCCGCTATGCCTGCACCTATGATAAGAACGTCATATTTCATTATTTTACAACTGTTGCATTCGTCTTTGAAACCCAAACAGGACTTGTCTTGTGTCCACAACCTACCAATACCATACAGCAAACAGATGCTATAATAACTTTATGAAAAATGCCTCTATGATTTTGTCTCATCTTCGTAATAAACCTCAATTTAGATTTTTAAAGCAACAGGTATGCTACAAAAAATACATCTCCCTTCTTGGAAAAAAGTATCAAAAGGCAATCGCCTTTATCTACATCAAAGATGACACACTTTTTATTGCAGTCACGCACCCTGGCTTTAAAATGGAACTTAATTATAATAAAGATTTGTTAAAAAGCGTATTAACCCAGCTGGTGAAATACGATGATACCTGTGAGACGATGAGAGCCTCCAAGGTTGTGGTCTTTCACTCTAAGTATCATAAGATGAAAGAAGCACCTATAGATGAAAGCACCGTGCCATACTACAATGAACTGGCTTCTGTAGACTTTGACATAAAGAGTGAAGATGTAGATATCATAGAAAAATTTAATGCTATAAAAGAACACATCAAGTGCAACAAGTAGTTAAAAATTTACCAAACTTAGCAGGTGTATACCAGTACTTTGATGAAAAAGGCAAACTTCTCTACGTAGGCAAAGCTAAAAACC
>CAZNEJ010000138.1:0-1964 GCA_964571975.1 uncultured Sulfurovum sp.
TTAGTGGTGTAGATAAGAAGATTGTAACATTACACAAGGAAATAAAATAATGAAAAACGTAAAAATATGGCATAATCCAAGATGCTCTAAATCAAGAAATGCTCTAGCACTTCTAGAAGAACAAGGTGTTGAGATAGACATAGTAAAGTACCTAGACACGCCTCCAAGTAGAGCGGAACTTATTGCAGTACTGGATATGCTGGGGTTAAGTGCAAAAGGACTTATGCGAAATAAAGAAGATATCTATAAAGAACTTGGCATAAAAGATATCAATGATGAAGATATGTTGATTGGCTTGATGGTTGCTAACCCAAAACTCATAGAAAGACCTATAGTTATAAAAGATGGCAAAGCTGTTGTAGGTCGTCCTATAGAAAATATTGTGGAACTTATCAGATAATTTGGGTAAAATCCTGTTCATCATAATACATAAGGAAAGCACTTGCTTAGTACAGTAAACTTAACACAACGATATGGAAAAAGAGTACTCTTTGATAAAATAAACATGACTATGGATGCAGGTAAGCGTTATGGGTTTATAGGAGCAAATGGGGCAGGGAAGTCAACATTTATGAAGATACTCTCTGGCGAATTAGAACAAAGCGATGGCGAAGTGCAACTGCAAGCTGGGCTAAAACTAGGGATGTTGAGCCAAAATCAGTATGCCTTTGAAGAGTATACACTCAGTGACGCAGTACTCTACGGTAACAAAAAGCTCTTTGATGCCCAAAAAGAAAAAGAAAAGCTCTATATGGAGGGTGATTTTGAATCCGATGCTGTAAACAATCGCTTAGGTGAATTGGAGATGATATGTGCAGATGAAGACCCTACGTATGAGTCTGATGTGAAGATTGAAAAACTACTTCAATCTCTTGGATTTCCTGTAGTGCAACATGGCGAACTTATGTCTTCGCTGACAGGTGGGGATAAGTTTAAAATCTTACTAGCTCAAGTACTGTTTTTAAAGCCAGATGTTTTGCTACTAGATGAGCCTACAAACAACCTTGATATGGCGACTATTTCATGGCTTGAAAACGAGCTTAAGCGTCACGAGGGTACACTTATGGTTATCTCTCATGATAGACACTTCCTCAATGGAGTAGTCACGCATATACTTGACCTTGACTTTCAGAACATTCGTGAGTTTACGGGGAACTATGATGAGTGGTACATAGCAGCCAATCTCATAGCAAAACAAGCAGAGACTGACAGAGCCAAGGGCTTGAAGGAGCAAGAGGAACTAGAAGGGTTCATCAAGCGTTTTTCAGCCAATGCATCTAAGGCGAAACAGGCAACATCTAGGCAGAAAAAGCTTGATAAGCTTGATGTGCAAGCGATTAAGCTTTCAAGCAGACGTGACCCTTCCATCATGTTTAAGCCTCATCGCGACATAGGCAATGAGGTGCTAGACGTTGAAAATATTTCAAAGTCTTATGAGGGTGAAATAGTTTTTGAAAATCTTAGTTTTAAAGTAAACAAAGATGACAAGATAGCAGTGATAGGTACAAATGGAGTAGGAAAAACAACCTTACTTAAAATCCTCATGGAAGAGATAAAATCTGACAGCGGAACGATGAAATGGGGACAAACGATTACCTACTCTTACTTCCCTCAAAATACTACAGATTTAGTAGTGGGAGATGAAGAGCTACCACAATGGATACAAGGTTTTGATGTAAAATGGCACATCGATGATATACGTAAAACTCTTGGGCGTATGCTATTTTCTGGAGAAGAACAAAAGAAAAAGATAGACGCTTGTTCTGGAGGAGAAAAACACCGTGTGATGCTTTCTAAAATCATGATGGACAGTTCGAACTTTTTGGTGATGGATGAGCCAAATAACCACCTTGACCTTGAAGCTATTATAGCTCTAGGTGAAGCATTGCACAACTACAAAGGTGGGGTTATTTGTGTTTCTCACGATAGAGAACTCATCGATGCTTTTGCCAATCGTATTATTA
>CAZNEJ010000139.1:0-1940 GCA_964571975.1 uncultured Sulfurovum sp.
ATTGGAAGAGGCACTTCACGGATACAAAGCAGGTACAAGAAATGTATCTGGCATGGGTATGCTTATGAAAGGTCAAGTTGCATCTATGGATGACGCGACAATTACAGCAGTCTCTGAGTATATGTCAGGACTATAAGTTAAACACTTTACACTTTTCCTTTTTGGAAAAGTGTATTATTTTGTAAATAATTCTTCCTTTTTACTCGAACAAAATTCCCATTTTATAGGTAGCATTTTTACACTTTCCCCAGCCTCTAATGTTTTAATGGCAGGCGTAATGAGTAGTAATCCATCCGCTTCTTGCATAGGGGATACCATGCCAGGCATTTGTGTTTTTAAAGCTTCAAATGAAGAGCCGTTAAACTTTCCAAGTACCACAGCATGCTTACCACCTCTTAGAGAAAAGTCACTCGCCATTGCTGTACTGATACTCGTATGATAGTAGTCATTTCTTCCAGACATTTTACGTATGATAGCCCTTACAAAAAGTTCATAGTTTACCATCGCAGCTAAAGGGTTTCCTGGTAAGTTTACTACTACAGTTTTACCTATGCTTCCTATGATGGTAGGACGTCCAGGTTTTATGTCTATCTTATCTATGTGTACTTGCATACCTAAGTGCATAAAAGCTTCTTTGGTAAAGTCTTTATCTCCCACAGATACACCACCAGAAGTGATGATGATATCTGCATCAAGTGTAGATTGTATAGCCACTTTTAATGCATCAAGGGTATCTGCTGAAGCTTGTATGAACCTTGCATCGCAGCCTAACTCTTTACTGCGTGTTAAAAACATAGGAGAGTTTGAGTTGTAGAGTTGATGGTCTTCTATTTTTTCAAAATGAGGTCGTAATTCATCTCCTGTACCAAAAATAGCTACTTTTATAACACGGCTCACTGTCACATGGGTGATACCTTGACTTGCGAGTGAAGCAATGGTATATGCATTAATGACAGTGCCTTTACTTAAAAATATTTTGCCCTTTTTTATGTCTTCTCCTGCCATGCGAATGAAGCCATTATTTTGTATGTCTGAAGGAAGTATAATGGTGTTATTGTCAATCGTTACATTTTCGATAGGAACAATGGATTCACAGCCTTTTGGGATAGGAGCACCAGTCATAATTTTAATGGCATGAGATGCCTGCAAGGTCATCGTAGGACTATCCCCTGCATAGATGACTTCTGAGCAGTGTACACTTTTGGAAGCATCTGCAACTTTAACAGCATATCCGTCCATGGCAGAATTGTTAAAACGTGGTAAATCAAAGTTTGCTAGGTAATTTTCTCTTACCACACGCCCTACTGAGAGTTCAATAGGAATGATTTCTTTATCTATAGAGCTAATTGTATTTACGATAATTTCTAGTGCTTCAAGGATAGAACTAGCCATGCGAGACCTTTAGATTTGTAAGTTAGAATGATTATAACAAAATAGGGTATAATCCACTTTTAAAAAATGCAGAAGAGTAGGAATAAAGAGATGATAGCACAAATGTTAAGTACACATAGTAGTTTGGTATACCTTTTTTTAGGTTTTCTAGTTTTGGGTATGCTAGTTCCCCTGACCACAGCTAAAAATCCTTTGGGATTTAAAAAATATGCTTTTATTTACACGATGGTATTTCAAGCCATACTAACTATGGTCGCTTTTGCTGGCATAGTCGCTGTATTTGCAGGGGATTTAGGATGGCCAATAACAACCATACTTATGTTTGCTATATGGGCAGTACTTATGATAACTGAGATTAAGAAGCACAAGGCGATTAAGCTTGCAAACCTACAAAATCCTAAGACGCATCAAGTACTCAAATCTGCATTTATTAAAATCTCACTTATCCAAATTTTATTGGTCGTTATTATGATTGCTATTATGCTTTTACAGTCTAAGGGAATATTGAGTTTTTAAATTATGCTATATCTTTATAATGCACAAGCAGG
>CAZNEJ010000140.1:0-1924 GCA_964571975.1 uncultured Sulfurovum sp.
TATTGGCAGATATCGGCAATACGCATTTTCATATCTATGATGGCAAAACTGTCGAGCATCTCTCTTATGACGATGCCATCAATAAGTATGCCAAGAGGGCTATGCAGTATATTTCAGTAAAGTCTCAATTGGACAACAAAATAGAAGAGATGCAAGCTTGGAAAAACATATCATTGCTCATGAGTATAGAAGGTGAGTATGACGGCATGGGAGTAGATAGAAAAGCATTGTGTCTCTCTCGTTCACAGGGTATATTTGTCGATGCTGGTTCAGCCATAACTGTAGATGTGGTAGAAGGCAGTCAATACGCAGGTGGCTTCATTTTACCAGGAGTAAAGGCATATATAGAAACTTATAAAAAAATTTCTCCAGCTTTAGAGATAGAGTTAAGCAAAGCAGTGAATTTGGAGGAGCTACCTAGTACAACAAAAGAGCAGATAAGCTATGGTATAATCGCGTCTATAAAAGCACTCATAGACAAGCATTGTGCAGGTAAAACACTCTACTTCACAGGTGGAGATGGAAAATTTTTAGCAACTCTTTTTGAAAATGCTATTTACGATGAAATGTTGGTGTTTGATGGGATGCAAAAAGCAATAGAGGCTACGGGTTGAATTTTTTGGAACAAAAATTTAAAGCTTTGACCTCAAAAGGAATAATATGTTAACAATAGCACTTCCAAAAGGAAGAATAGCAGAACAAACACTAGAGATTTTTGCAGAGATTTTTGATGGAGAGTTTAAGTTTGAAGGTAGAGAACTCATTTTAGATATGGGTGAATTTCGTTTTTTAAATGTACGCAATCAAGATGTGCCTACTTATGTAGAGCATGGTGCAGCAGATATTGGTGTGGTTGGTTTAGATGTCATTACCGAAAAGGAGCTAGACATCATTCAGCTACTAGATATGCAACTAGGTCGTTGTAAGGTAGCCATAGGCATTAAAAATGAAGATGAGCTAGACTGGTCACGTCCTAACATAAAAGTGGCTACCAAAATGGTCAATATCACCAAGGCATACTTCGCAAAAAAAGCAGTAGGAGTAGAGGTTGTGAAGCTTTATGGCTCTATAGAGCTAGCTCCTCTTGTTGGTTTGGCAGATGCTATTGTAGACATTGTCGAAACTGGGGCTACTATGAAAGAAAATGGACTTAAAGTGGCTGAAAATATTATGGATTCTTCAGCGTATCTTATCTCAAACAAAAATAGCTTTTATGCTAAAAAAGAAGAGATTCTCTCTTTGTATGAGAAAATAAAAGTTATTGTAGAAAGAAATGCCTAAGAATACAACTTTTTCTCTTGACCTTTATGCCAAAGTAGAAGACCTTCTTGGTGTAAAAGAGTTTGCTCCTAGCCTTTATGCTCATTACTTTCTTTTTTTAAATTCTATAAATTTTGATAGCCTCTTAGATGTAGGTTGTGGTTCGGGTGATTTCCTCAATCAAATGCAAAGAGCCTTAAATATAGCAAAAGTAAAAGGTATCGACTTAAGCCCTCTTATGGTGTCAAATACCCTTGAAAAAGGTTTAGAAGCAGAGTGCATGAATCTTTGTGATGTTAAGGGTCAATATGATGTAATAACAGCAGTTTTTGACATGTTAAATTATTTGACAAAAGAAGAACTGAAAACATTTTTAGTTTGTGTTAAAGCACGGTTAAATGAAGGTGGTCTATTCCTTTGTGATGTCAATACACTTTATGGATTTGAAAATGTAGCTGTAGGCTCTTTTATCGTAGATGATGAGGAAAGATTTTTAACTGTTGATAGTGACTTCATTGAGGGTGAGTATATCTCAGAATTTACGCTGTTTGAAAAAGAAAACAAAATGTTTAAAAAATCACAAGAAACAATTAAACAATATTATCATGAGATGGATGAGTTGGTGAAATGGAGTGGATTGGAACTTCTTGTAAGTGATGAGATG
>CAZNEJ010000141.1:0-1922 GCA_964571975.1 uncultured Sulfurovum sp.
TGAAAAATAAAGAGATAGGCAGGCTCTTAGAGCTTAGACTTAACACTGCGTCAGCCATAGTAGATGCAGCATTGGCACGAGTGGACTCCTTGGGGTCACATTACATAGAGAACTAAGGATTGTCATGCTTCTGCTTATCGCACTAGGTCTATTGTTTCTTGCTACAGTTTTTGCGTATTATTTTTTCGGTAAACAAGGAGCAATTGGTACTTTTTTGACTATGCTTTTTCTCTTTGTGCTACCAGTACTTGTTTATAAACTTTTGTGAAGAAATAGATACTTTTTATACGTTTCTTTGATTTTTATGATATAATCCTCGTATCATACCAACTAATAACAAGGAATTAACATGGCATTAACAAAACTTAGTTTAGTAGCAGCCTTAGTATTATCAACAGTAGCATTTGCAGGAGGAGACATAGCACCATCTATAGTATTGGAACCAGTAGCGGCACCTCTAGGAGACATGACAACAGTCAATGGTAAATTAACAGGTTACTACATTACAGCTGATGATGCTGAACCAACACATAACATGTTTAGTAAAGATTGGTCTCAATTGGGTCTTGCAGCAACTTTAGATGTAGCACATAAATTTACAGAAAATATTACAGCAAACTTTGGTGCTGTTGGGTTTTTAAATGCAAACAGAGATATCCCTTTTGGCTATATTGGTCAATATTTTGAGGGAGAAAAAAGTGGTGCATTTTTTAATGTGGCAAACATCACTGCAGAATACTCAGACACAACTGCTATTTTAGGTCGTCAACTTCTCGATACGCCAATGCTAGGTGGTTTTGACTGGTTGCTAGCACCTGGTTCATTTGAAGCGTATACTGTTGCTAACTCTTCTATAGAAAATGTTACATTAGTTGGTTCTTACATTAGAGCATTTAGAGCGTTCAATACGGGTGATAACTTTAGTGGACTTGATGGTAATAACTGGACAGTAGGTGCTGCTTACGATGATAAAGCACTATCTACTAGTGTTTGGTATTATACAATTGATAGTGCAGATTACACTCAAGTATATGCCGATGCAGGATATGACTTTGGCATTGCAAAACTAGAAGCACTTTTTGTAAATACAAATTATGATGTTGCTACAGATTCTAATGCATATGGTGCAAGAGCTAGTACGGAATTTGCGGGAGTTAGCCTCATGGGTGCGTATGTAAATGTAGCAGATAACGTAACAGGTTTTGTTGGCGGTATGGACAACCTTTATACAAGTTCATGGAACTCATTGACGACACAATCTCTTGGACATAACTTTAAAGTAGAGGCTGGAACAGAATTTGCTGGTATTTCTGCAACTGCTTCTTATGCTTACTATGAGTATTCACAACATGCAACAGCTTCTGAAGATAATGACGGTGCAGAAATTGATGTAATCCTTGGGTACGGCATAACTGAAGCTGTTGACCTTAATGTAGTATATACAAATACTGACTATGGCATAGGTGATGATACAAATGCACTTGAAGTATACGCAAATTATAACTTTTAATCTGGAATATTGCTTAGATAATTATTTGTAAATAGCTAAATTACTTAAGCTTTGTTCCGATTCTCTTTTAATAACTTCAGTACATGTGCCTTTAGAACCAAATACATATTTTGGTATAAAGGCACGAGTCATCTTCCTATTATTTCCTTTTTAAGAAAATCCATTAGAATATTATTTAAAATAAAACATGTTATTGCTATAAGGTAAAACTTGATGTGCAATAGTGTATAATCTCTTTTAATCTCCCACAAGGCATAACCTATGAAACAAGTACCCATTCTAGTCCTCGATTTTGGCTCACAATACACACAACTCATCGCAAGAAAACTAAGAGAATCAGGGGTGTACTGTGAAGTGGTGCCATATAGAGAAAACATCGCAGACATCAAAGCACGTAAGCCACAAGGACTTA
>CAZNEJ010000142.1:0-1914 GCA_964571975.1 uncultured Sulfurovum sp.
TTATATAAGGAAAAGAATGAAAGCATTTATTTTTATTTTAGCACTAGGAGTGATGGTAAATGCAAAACCTATCATGATTCCAGACAATTTTACAGCAAACTTCACGCAAAAGATAAGCAATACAAAGAAAAAAGTTATCAACTATAGTGGTAAAGTTCGCTTTTCAAATGAGGCACTACTCAAATGGTCGTATCTCAAGCCTACAAAGAAAGAAGTCTGTACTGATGGACATGAACTAACAGTGGTAGATCATGACTTGGAGCAGGTATCTAGCTACCTTATAGCTAAGGGATTTAACTTTGCTAAGATTTTAAAAAAGGCAAAGCTACATAGTGAAAACATTTATGTTGCAAAGCATGAAAACAAAAGCTATACTATACAAGTAGATGGGAAAAAACGTCTACAAAGCATCGCGTACTTTGATGACCTAGATAACAAGGTACAAATAGTCTTTAAAAAAGTAAAATACGGCAAAGGGAACTTAAGTAAAAAAAGCATGACATGTAGCGTTCCCAAGGGCTATGATACGATAAGAGGATAGGGATGCAAGAGACACTTTCTTCGATACAAAATGATTCTACATTGATGCTTGCAAGTGGTATTGCTATGGCAATATTACTTGTAATCGTACTGGTGATAGTAGTGTCGGCCATGCGAGTTAAAATTTATAAAGACAGATTTTGGAATACTCAGATTGACAATAAAGAAAAAGCAGAGCATATATCTAGCATAGAGAAAGAATTACAGTCATACAAGATAAAAAATGCAAAAAATGAACAAGAACTTGTACAGTTTTCTGAAACAAAAATCACATTGAAGACTGCAAATGAAGCCCAGCTACTGTTGCAAGATAATTTTAATAATAACGAAAAAGAATTGAGCCAAGTAAAGGCAAAACTAGAAGCCAGAGAAAATATGCATGAATCCTTAGCAAAAGAACATAAAAATTTACAAGAACGTTTTGATAAGACGCTAGAAGACAACACTAAATTTCATACCAACAATGCAAGGCTACTCATGAAACTAGAAAGTGAAGAGCGTCATAGGCAAAACATGAAAAGACAGCAATCTTAAAAGGATAATACTCATGTATGAACAAAAAGTGATATATACAGAAGAATTAGCAGAGTACAAAGAAAAAAAGTCTAAAGTTTTCAAGAAGTCTGGCAAGATAGAACGTAAGTTTTACGAGAAAGAGTCATTGAGACTGCAACATGAACTTGTCAAGCTTCAAAAGTGGATAGTGCAGAACGGTAAACGCTTGCTTGTGATTTTTGAAGGTATGGATACTGCGGGTAAGAGTTCAAGCATTAAAGAATTTAATGCCTACTTGAACCCTAGAGAAGCACGTTCTGTAGCACTTCCAAAACCTAACTCCAAAGAGCTAGGACAGTGGTATTTTCAGAGGCACTTAAAGCAGATACCAAACTCTGGAGAGATAGTCTTTTTTGATAGAAGCTGGTATAACAGAGCAGGGATAGAACAGATATTTGGCTTTTGCACACAAAAACAACATGATAAGTTTTACAATCAAGTCAATGGTGTAGAAGAGATGCTAGTAGATGATGGCATACTGTTTTTTAAATTTTACCTCAATATCTCCAAGGAAACACAAGAAAATCGTATCAAAGATAGAGAAGATGACCCACTTAAGAGCTGGAAACTCTCAGACCTTGACTACAAATCTATGGCTAAGTATGACGAGTATGAAGTGCTAAGAGATAAGATGTTTTATCTTTCAGGTTCAGCAGACGCTCCTTGGTGCCAAGTAGATGCCAATGACAAAAAGCGTGCAAGGCTTAATGCGGTACGTTACTTACTTTCCAATATCCCTTATGACGGAAAAGACGAAAGTGTGGTTAGTGGTGTAGATAAGAAGATTGTAACATTACACAAGGAAATAAAATAATGAAA
>CAZNEJ010000143.1:0-1908 GCA_964571975.1 uncultured Sulfurovum sp.
AAACAAGTGGAAACGCGTACTTGTCTTTATGGCAAACAAAAGAGCCACAGACAACATAGCAGGAAAGTTTAAAAAACGTGGCTACTTAGCAGAGTCTTTTCATGGCGACCTCACTCAAGAAGACCGTAACTACACTATAGATGCCTTTAAAGCCAACAAAATACAGATACTATTTAGCACCGACATCATCTCCCGTGGGCTACACATAGAAGGCATAGACTGCGTCATAAACTTTGACCTACCTAGGTCACCTGCTGACTACATACATCGCATAGGAAGAACAGGACGAGCAGGAAAGTCAGGTCTAGCCATATCTTTCATAGGTCACGCAGAACAAGCACACTTTAGCGTCATAGAGAAACGCAGCCAAATCAAACTCACAAGAGAAAGTGTAAAAGGGTTTGAACTCACAGGTGACACACCCAAAAAAGTCAAAGGTTCTGCCCCAGTTAAAGGCAAAAAGAAGAGTAAAAAAGACAAACTTAGAGAACAAAAAGCAAAAGAAGAAGCTAGACAATAAGCGACTTTTGCAAAGCCTCCAAATAAACACCTATATATTTCTCTTTCTCCTTACGTCTATACTGCATCACCCAACGAGGATGGGGCACAACGTCAATACTCTCAAAACACTTATGCTTTTGGTTAAAGGCTTCTAAATATTTCAAGTTCTTTCCAGTACCCACACAAATGATGTTAGATTTTGCTTGTGGTAATGACATTTGTTTTAAGAGTGTCTCTGTAATGTACGGTTCCAAACCTTTTTGTGTTTCTTTGTCATCATAGTAGTTGTAGTTTTTGTTTTCTTTTAGCAGTCCTAGTGGCATCACGGTAGTAAAAAAGAAATCTGTATAAAACTTCTCTACCCCACCATACGCCTCTATGACTTCAAACATAAATGCTGCTGATATTTCTACCCGTTTATCAAAGCTATTGGGTATGTCACAGTACTTGTCTAAGTGATACGCATCTGCAAACCCAATACCCGTAACTCCTGAACCAAGCCTTCCAGGGTTTATACCTATGAGGTAAGTACGTGGTTTTGTATCATCGTAATACTTGTTAAAAAATGTCTGCATGACTTCTTTAGTCTCGACATTATCAAAAGGATAGATGGCTTCTATGCCTTTGGGTAGTGGCGGGTTTTTGTCTAGGGTAAAGTAGAAGTTTAGGATTTTCTTGGCAAAGGTCATAGTACTTCTTTATATAAAACTATAAAATTCAAAAAATATTGTTTAGCTTTGTTCATAGGGCTATTATCCTTAGCTTTGAGTACTTTAATTCTATCATAATAGTCACAGCCCATATCACCTAAAGAACATTACAGTATAGTCACAGCTATGAAAAAGACAAATGAACTCATCACAAAAGACATAAAACAACTCATCTTCCAAATAGCAATCCCCTCAAGTATAGGGATGTTTTTTAACACCATGTATAATGTAGTAGATACATTTTACATAGGTCAGATAGCTACGCAGGCCATCTCTGCACTTACCTATAGTTTCATCGTTTTTTTCATGCTTTTATCTATAAGCTTTGGCTTATCTTCTGCTATTACTGCTTATGTTGGTGGAGCATTGGGCAAGCACAAGAACCACATGGCAGGGATTTATGCATCCAACGGCATAAGTTTATTTATGTTCATGTCTTTCATCTTGTCCATTGTTAGCTTTTTACTTTTAAAGCCTATATTTGTTCTCATGGGTGCCAGTGGTATCGTGCTAGCTTATGCACTAGAATACACCTACATCATACTTTTAGGCATTTTTCCTGTACTCATAGGCTTAGGTATAAATGCCATACTCATAGCCCTTGGCGACACTAAAAGTTACAGAAACATCCTCATCGTTGGCTTCTTTTTAAATCTCATTTTAAACCCTATGTTCATCTACGGCTTTTACTTCATAC
>CAZNEJ010000144.1:0-1892 GCA_964571975.1 uncultured Sulfurovum sp.
AAAGATGCCCAGAAGTATGATAAGTAGCAGATGCCACTTCTCCTTCTACCATCGTATGCATAAATGTGGCTTCTAAAAGTGATTTTATCTTGGTATTGAGTGAGCTAACGCTCATCATGTTTTGTGACATATTATATCTTCTGTGCCACTAACAAAGTAGAAATTCCCATAGAAAAAGATTTGGTATACTTCATCTCAAAGCCAGCAAGCTCTAGTTCTTTGGCTAACATTTCAGTGGTTAAAAACTCTTCTATGGACTCTGGTAGATACTTATATGCTTCATAGTTTTTAGAGATGAATCCACCTACACGAGGCAATATATTTTTCATACCAAAATCTACAATTTTATCTATAATTCCAGATTTTTCTTGTTTTGTAAATTCTAAAATTACCACTAATCCCTTTGGTTTTAACGCACGATGAAACTCTTCCAATGCTTCTACACGGTCAACCACATTTCGAATACCATAAGAGATAGAAATAACATCAGAACTTTCATCTGCCACAGGAAGTGTTTGTGCCTTACCTTCTATAAACTCTGCAAAATCTACTTTCTTTTTAGCCACTTCTAGCATACCTACAGAGGGGTCTATACCTACATACTTATCTATAGTCACATTATTTTTAGCCGCTTGCTCTTTCCAGTAAATAAGTAAGTCACCCGTACCAGTAGCCACGTCTGTAACTTGACCTAGCTCTTTTCTGCCTAAGATTTCAAAAGCTTTGTCACAGCCTTTTTTACGCCACTGTATATCTATACCCATACTTAGTACTCTGTTTGCTTTGTCATATGTTGAAGCGATGTCGTCAAACATGTGCACTATTTTGTCTTGTTTTTCTTGATTATTTTCTAGTTTTTCAATGCCCAAGGTTTCTGCTCCATATCATCATATCTACATCTTTTTTTTCTGTGTGTAGAAACTGTAAATTCATAGTAGTATTATAGGTTAAAGTGTTAGAAGATAGCTTAGGTGTTTGGTAGATGAGTAGCCAGTCTATCTTTTCTTTTAAGGCTTCGAACATACCCTCGCCACCCTCAACCAGCACAAAAGACGGTTTATTTAAAAAGTCCAAGGTATTGATTATTTCTACTTTTCTATTTTTAATAGCAAAAAGTGGGATACTTCTATCGAAATCATCTTCTTTACTATAAATACTTATATTGGGTGATTTTTCTTTAACAAATCTACAATCAAGCGTAGGTCTATCAATTCGCACGGTATTCCCACCTATTAGCAATGTACTACACATGGCTCTAAGTTGATGGACATGAGTCAAGGAAGACTTGGAACTTAAGTACCCATCATTTTCATCACTTGCAATCCTACCGTTAGAAGTTTGTGCTAGTTTAAAAAGTACAAAAGCTCTTCTTTGCCATATCATAAAAGGTTCAAGTAAAGCTTTACATTCCTCTTCTAGCACACCCATAAGCGTATGATTCAATAAATCCAACCCAGCATCATGCCCCTCAATGGTATCTCTAGTGCCTATGATGACTTTTGCTATGTTTAGTTTCTGTAGTAAAGTTGCACATGAAGGTGTCTGCCCCACATGAGAACAAGGTTCAAGTGTCACATAGATGCTACACTCTGAAAAAAAATCTTTTGGAAGAGAGAGGAGAAAATCATGTGCTTTTTGTGCATCTGAAGGGTCAAAATCTAATGTAGCTTTTGAAAGTGTTTCATAAGCAGTACACAAAGCCAATACTTCAGCATGTGAAGTACCTGCTTTTTGGTGTGCTTCTATGGCAAGTATTTTTCCACCTATTGTCACTACTGCACCTACTGCAGGGTTTGGGTAAGTTAAGCCTTGGTATTGCCAAGCTTTATCAAGGGCCAGTTGCATATAAAATTCATCGTTCATTGCAACTCCTTATTTTATATTTTAATTCC
>CAZNEJ010000145.1:0-1880 GCA_964571975.1 uncultured Sulfurovum sp.
TAGTCTCAGCAGAGAGTGCCATAGCAAGGTCATCTTGTAGATTTAAAATCTTAGAGATTTTTACATTTGGTGCTGGTTTAAACTCAAAAGTAGTTACCAAGGGTCCTGAGTAGGTACGCACAACATCACCTTCAACCCTAAACTGTTGCAACTTAGAAAGTAAGTCTTCAATCTTTTTATCAATCTCAGCTTCATCTACTTTCTTGCTTGCTTTTGGTGCTTTTTGTAAAAACTCAAGCTTAGGAAGTTTGAAGTTTTTTGGTTTAGCAACGACACCTTTTTCTATGGCATCCATCAGTTTTGAGTTCTCTTCTAGTTCTTCTACTATCTCTACATGTGAAGTTGTGCTAACAGGTTGTTCTCTGGTCTTTCTTGGTACTTTAGCCTGTGGGACTTCTATTGCATCTTCCAATATCTCATCTATAACAAGGTCATCTATGCTATCAATGCTTTTGGCTTCTAAAGGTTCAGGTGCTACTTTAGCTACCTTAACTGGTGTTTTTTTAGTTGGCAATTTTCTTTTTACAGATACCTTTTTTGAGGTATTTTTATTTGCTTCCATGATAGGCATCATTTCATCTTCCAAAGAAGAAGAAAAGGGGTTAATAGCTATCTTTTTCAATACAGACTTCAATCCAACAAACCCTACACCTATCCATGCAAAAGAAGGCAATGAGAACCTAGGCATACTTAGAGATATAGAAGGAGCAGAAAAGTCATCATCTATTACAAATACTAAGGCAATGGCAGACACCATCAACCAAAAGAGCCACAATCCTGCCTTGCCTATGAGTGGTCTTAAAAAGTCTACTATCTGCAAGCCAATAAAGCCTACATTTTTTTCTTCCAACACTAGTGCTAAAAATAAAACAAGTGAGATAAAAACCAACATCCAACCTAGATAAAAGTCTATATCTTTTCGTACATTTGCATCGGTATATAGTTTGTACATAGGGTAAAAAAGTATAAATATATTGGCATAAGCAAAATAGCCAAACAAGGAGATATTCGTACCTCCTATAACCTTACCAAAGTTGCCTATGAGGTCTGTGTCATGATAAAAAGTAGAAAATATAGCATACATAAAAAGTATAGCTATTATGATAAGTATGGTTTTCAAAAACAAGACCTTGATATTAATTAATGAAGATATTATATCAAGTTTAACTAAAAAAATCTTTTAGTCACTACCTAAACGATGTTTAAGTACATACCTTGTAAAATCCCTCCACGTTATGACATTGCCCGCGTGGTGGAATGGTAGACACGTCGGATTCAAAATCCGATGTCGCAAGACGTGGCGGTTCGAGTCCGCCCGCGGGTACCATAGACTTAAAACAGACTATAAAATGAGCATAGTTAGTAAAACTACACTATCGCTATGACAACTCTCAGTAAATGACTAATCATTTTATATCCTTCAAACTCAATCTATCTTAAATTTCGTTCATCATGGCTATTATCTTTTCTCTGGCTTCTTTACTTATACTTTTTGACTCATTCTCTTTTTCACATACCTCAAGCGTATCAAAATACCCAGCATCATTTATACATAAAAATACAGCATCTTTGACTATGACAGATACCTGAGTACTTACACTTGTAGCAATGATAACTTCCGAATAAACACCATCATAAACATCATTGTCTTGGTCTATGTGTATTTCTTTTATTTTATAGTCCTCGACATTTAGTATCTCTCTTAGTCTATCAAATTCGTTCATATCCATGCCTAGTATATCGTTCACAGATTGAAGCATTTTGTTTGAGACAGTAGGTTTTGGCTTGTTGTCTTGAAAAAATACTGTAGGGATGTACTGGTTCAATGTCTCCACAAACACTCGACAAGTCCCCATCTCAAACTCATCCCATTTTATGTT
>CAZNEJ010000146.1:0-1855 GCA_964571975.1 uncultured Sulfurovum sp.
AATGAAAACCAATTTCGTTTTGCTTTTTCTATAATGTTTTAGGTTTTATATGAAGATTTTTATCATACTTTTATGCTTGAGCAGTATGGCTGTATCTAAAGAAAATCTTATTATTGTAGCCAATATGAATTTTCCTCTTTCTAGTTTAACTGCGTCACAGCTTAAGCAAATCTATCTTAAAAAAGTAAGCTATGTAGCAGGACTTAAGCTTTTACCATTAAATCGCTTAGCAGGAGACAGTTTACGAAAAGACTTTGAAGAAGATATATTGCACATGTCTTCTGTGAGACTTGAAAAATATTGGATGAATAAACATTTTAATGGAGGCAGACCACCTCTTGTGAAGCATTCTAAAAAAAGCATTATTAGCTTTTTATTTCAAATCGATGGTTCTCTTGCGTATATGTTAGAGGAAGATTTCCCCATAGGTCTCAAAATACTTTATAGGGAAAGTAAAAGCTCCAATACCAATGAAGACAGGAGGTAAAACATGACAAAAGTCCTTATCGTTGACGATGAAGTGTATAATCGTGAAATTTTAACGAAAGTGCTTTCCAAAGAAGGGATGGAAACATATGAAGCTATAAATGGGGAAGAATCGCTCTTGAAGATAGGCAAAGATTCTTTTGACATCATCTTAATGGATTTGATGATGCCTATAATGGATGGCTTTACTGCCATCAAAGTGCTTAGGGAAGAGTTGCACTGTAGTACTCCAATCATTGTGATAAGTGCCATTTGTGACGAAGAGACTATGAATCGCATGAAAGACATGGGCATAAATGCCTATTTGACTAAGCCATTTGATTTAGTTACTTTAGTCCAAACCATAAAAGAGACCTTGAAATGTTAAATATATTTAAACGAAGTATACATCATCGTTTGCTGGGTGCTTTTTTGCTTATTGCTCTAATTCCATATCTTTTAACTATGTATTCTTTTGGTAAATGGGAGAGGTCAAGTATCTTAAAAGAAGAGCATATTCGCTATCAAATTGAAGCAGATGAAACAAGTAAATTGATAGAAATATATCTTTTTAGATTCAAAAGAGAGATGCTATTTTTAAGTACACTAGAAATTTTTGATGATTTGATTACAGGTGATATAGACCGTAGAATTGCACGCTTATTAGAGCAGCGATCAAAACTTGATGAAAGTAATGTCATACATTTGCACGCTATAGATAAAGAAGCTAAGATTATTGCATCATCTAAGGCAGAAATGTTTCATAAACATTATAAGGTAGCAGATACGCAAGTAGACATTATAAATCAAACGCTTATTATAAAACATCCTTTGAAGGCAAGTTTTAATCATCAAGAACTAGGATACCTTATTGTGGAGTATCCACTAGAAAACTTAAAGTACTTTTTTGAAAACCAAGGAGATGCTTCTTATGCAATTGCTTCAAAAGAAAGCCTTTTGTATGGTAAATCTTTAGAATCTAAGCCTTATTCTGTTGATTTCAAAGGTCTTTTAGCAGAATATAAACTTTTTTATTCTATTGACAAAAGCAGAGTTTCTACTTTTTTTAATGAATTTTTATTCTATTTAGTTTTTGCACTTTTCTTTGGTATTTTGCTTATTTATTTTGTTGCAAGGCGACTCACTAGGCAAATTACAGAACCTATCATAACGCTCACTAAATCCGCAGAAGAGATTGTGAGTACGCAAGATTTTGCACTTCGTGTACCTTACGATAGTCATGATGAGATAGGTTCTTTTGCCTTGCAGTTCAATGCCTTGGTGCAAACTGCGGCCGATGGACTAGAAACACTTTCTCTTGAAAATAAAATGCGTATACAACGCTTTATAAATCTAACAGATATGTTTAATGCGATTAGTAAGATTGACA
>CAZNEJ010000147.1:0-1823 GCA_964571975.1 uncultured Sulfurovum sp.
TGTCAAGTTAGTCTAGAACTATCTTGAACGCGTTAAGCCCCAACCTCTTTAAACAAAGCTTCTCTCACAAAACTATTGAGCGAAACCCCTGCTTTGAGTGCTTTTTGGTACACTTTTTTATGTAATTCTGGTTCTATACGTACATTAAAAACACCTCTATAAACCTTTTGAGGTTCACGTCCTAGGGTTTTACAGCTTTCTAAGTACTCTTCTACAGCGTTATGAAAATTATCTTCAAGTTCTTGTGCATTGTCTGCTTCAAAGGTCACAAGGTCCTCTATCATCTCTAGTTTTCCGAAAAAGCATTTGTCGTCTGCTGAGTATTCTATGCTAGATATGTAGCCTTTATATTCTATAGTATTAGCCATGACATGCTTCCTTTACTTTGCTTTGTATCTGTTTTATGAGATATACTTTGAGTATGTTAGAGGGGTGAGGCTTATGTAAGTTTATCAAAGAATCTTTATCTCTATTGTAAAACTTTACAGCAGAACCTTTGCCTTCTACTTTGCTATATCCACAGGAAAGCAACAAACTCTCCAAGGCTTCAAAAGTTAAATCTTTCCTAGTAGGAACTTCTAAAAACTTTTTGAGTAGCTTGTCTTTCTTACTCATAGTTATGATACCACTTTTTAGTTACAAAGTCAATATGTATTTTCATTGTCATTCCTTATATTTTCATCATCTTAGTAGAATCAAATAAAAAAAGTTAAAAATATGTCAAATTGACATTTAATTTTTTTAGACGCAAAGAAGTCTTAGAACTTAAAGTAGCATATAGCCATATATTTCAAGAATTGTGTGCATTGTGTCACAAACGGACAGTAATCATCGGATGCAGATTGGTTTTTTGTATTGGCGATAACATAGATGGTCGGCAAAGCGACCCTACGCGAGGTGGAGAAGATAATTACATGTAGGGTCGATTTATCGACCACAAAACAAAATGAAAAGATTATCCGTAGGGTCGATTTATCGACCAATATACGGCACTAAACACAAGCTTTTCAAGTAAAAAACCTTGTTCAGCACAAAGGATTATCTTTTGTTTAAAAAGCTATAATCTAAAAAACAAACTAACGGACACAAAATGATAAGTCGTAAAAAACTACTATTAACACTTTCAATAATAAGCACATTAAATACTGGCTTAATAGCCCAAACCTTAGAACCCATAGACATCTACGAACACATGAGAAAAGCACTAAGTGGAGAGTGGAAGCTCTCTGCTGAAGACAAACAGTTAGGTACTAATTCATACAAAAACAAGTATGTTCTGCCTATGGTAGGTACGGACACCACTGCTTTAGCTTTCAAAGACATCGGTTTTGGCTCTACGCTCCAAGAAGACTTACTACCTAACAGTAAAAAACAGATGGTGACCATGTATCATTGTGATGACTATGTGGACTGCGAACAGCTACAAGCCACGCACTACTGTACCAAGATGAACCAACCACAGTTTATACTAGACATAAAAAACACCACAAAAGAAAAAATCATCTTTGACTGCAACATGGAAACAACTTTATGTAAATCTGGCGAAGACCATATACATCAAATCATTTTAGAGTTTTCAAATGCGGGGAAGCATTTAAAGTCTTCTTACCTAGGCTGGACAGACCAAAAGCCAAATAAGAAAAATTCTATTTATCATTTTGATAAGAAGTAGTGTTAGATTACCTTCATTATTTGACTTTACAAAACACAATCTTTGTGTTATACTAAATAAAAAGGATTTATCATGGTAGTAGAAAAATCAAGAACCAATGTATACCTAGATACAAACCTCAAAGCACAGGCAAAAGAGATATATAGACACT
>CAZNEJ010000148.1:0-1813 GCA_964571975.1 uncultured Sulfurovum sp.
GAGAAAGTGTTTCAAGTAAGGTTATGGCTTGGCTGGAAAATGTCTGTATGTACTCGTTATGCCCAAAAAGTAAATCGAAGTTGTCTCCCATAAAAAAAAGTTGCTGGGTTTTGATTTCTTTCTTGTCTATCTTTTGAAGAAGTTTCAGGAAATCATCGCCATGATGAGGGTAGTGTGAGTCAGCTATAAAAATGGCACCTTCTTGTATATCTATGAATTCTTCATTCTTCATCTTTAATCCACTATGGCATATATGAAATCACAGGCAATCCCATGCCCTCATCGTATCCACACATCAAATTTGCAGCTGCTAGTGCCTGAGATGATGCACCACGCAATAAATTGTCTATAGCAGAAGATACAAACAAGGCATTCCCTTGTTTTTTTGCATAGATGTCACAAAAGTGTGTGCCTGCCGTACTTTTTATATCTACAGGTGTTTCACGTATGCGTACAAATGGGTCATTTTTATAGTGTTCCTTCAAAAGTTCTATGGGGTCAACGTCCTCTTTTAGTGTTCCATATACAGACACCAACTCTCCACGTGTCACGGGTATAAGATGTGGTACAAAATTGACGTTGAGTTTTACGCCATGTATCTTCTCTATCTTCTCTGCTATCTCTGGTTGATGGCGGTGGATAAATGCTTTGTATGCAAAGATATTTTCATTCATATTGACAAAATGAGCATTTTCTGAAAGTTTTTTACCCGCACCCGTAAGCCCTGACTTTGCATCTACAAACAAAGGTGCATTTGGGTCGAGATATGGCACAAAAGGCAAGATACCAAGTAATGTAGCAGTAGGGTAGCACCCTGGACTTGCTGCTAAGCTAGTACTCTTTAATGCTTCTCGATAATACTCTACCAAAGCATAAACAGACTCATCTAGGTGTTCCTTGTCTTCATGTTTGCAGTAGTTTTCTTCATAGGTATCAAGTTCCAAACGATAATCTGCAGAGAGGTCTACAACCTTAACCCCAAGTCCAAGTAGTTCTTTTGCTATCCCCATAGAAGCTTTGTGTGGAAGTGCTAAAAATACAAGCTCACAATGCTTAGCTATAATCACAGTATCTACTTTTTCCACAGGCAAAGATATGACATCTACAAGCGATGGGTGCAACTCTTCGACAGAAATGCCACCTTGTGTAGTAGCAAGGTAATTTAAGGTAAAACCATCATGCATCAGAAGCATTTTGACAAGCTCTAAACCAGTGTATCCACTTGCACCTACAATACCTACATTTAGCATATCTAGTCCAATACTATTTCAACATATGACACTTCTTCAATGTCATATGTTTTTTTACCCGCAGGCAAGGCTAGTGACACTTCATCTCCCTCTTCTTTTCCCAAAAGTGCTTTTGCCATAGGTGAGGCAATAGATATAAGCCCTCTGCTAGGGTTTGATTCTTGCCCGCCCACTATAGCATATATCACTTCTTCGTCCGTTTCTTGATCTACAAGCTCCACAGTTGAACCAAAACTTATACGCTTATGTGCAAGTTTGGACGGGTCTACAACCTGAGCACGTCCTACCACATCTGTAAGTTCTGCAATACGTGCTTCCATAAGCCCCTGTTCATCTTTTGCTGCATGATACTCTGCATTTTCCTTCAAGTCACCCTGAGCCCTTGCCTCGTCTATAATGGCAGCTATATTTCCACGCTCATGGGTTTTAAGTTGTTCTAGTTCAACACTTAGTTTTTTATAGGTTACTTCTAGCATCGGCTCTTTTTGCACGATTATTCCTTTGAATCTTTAATATAATGAATATTATAGCAAATAAACGTTATAAGCTTATTTTCCACAACA
>CAZNEJ010000149.1:0-1798 GCA_964571975.1 uncultured Sulfurovum sp.
TAAGGGGCAGTGCTTCTAGCTCTTTAGACTCAAGCACTATGAAGGCATCTTCCAAATCTTGTGCATAAGATACCACGCCTTTTATCTCAGGGTGTTCTTTGTCACCAAAGATTACTATGCTATACCCGTCTTCACTCATTTTTTGAACGATGCTTTGTGGTGTAGTCACATAAGGACAGGTTGCATCTATGACTTTATAGTCTTTAGCTTCAAGCTCTGCTAGTTCATTTTTGGGAATGCCATGTGTACGAATGACCACAGTACCATCCTTTTCAATATCTTCAAGCCTCTCGGCCAGTCCTATGTTGAAACCAACTTTTAGTCTATTGATTTCGTCTTTATTGTGAATGAGTGGCCCATAAGTCACCGAACCTTTATGCTCTTCTGCTATCTCAATGGCTCTTTTTACACCAAAACAAAACCCATAAGAAGATGCTAGTTGTATTTTCATAGTATGTTTACCTCAACTCTGCTTCGCACTCATTTTCAAGTGCTGACATTATTTTACCCATTAGCAACTCAATATCTGCATCTTCAAGTGTTTTTTCCATAGACTGTATGAAAAAACGAATAGTTAAAGACTTTTTATCACCCAATTTCTCATCCTCATAGATGTCAATTGGGTAAATATCTTTTAGCATATCCAAATCAAGTCCATGTAAAACTTTAGCGACACCATAGTACTGCATCGACTTGTCTATAACTATAGATAAGTCCTTATACACCCCCTGAAACTTTGAAATTGCCACAGCATTCGTATGCGTAGGCAATAAAATATCAAAATCAATCTCAGCAATAAATGTCACAGGAATAGCAAACGACTCTTGTGCTGCTGGGTGAAGCTTAGAGATAAAGCCACATACTTTGCCACCTACTAAAACATTGGCTGACTGATAAGGATGTATAAGTCCATTTTCATAGCTACAAGGTTCAAGCGTAAAAGCACCAATAACTGCCGATACTTTCTGTGTAAATGTTTCAAAATCTATTGGCATAGGTTTACCTGCATTTTGAACCATTTCACCCTCACATTGTCCTGAAAAAACAAAAGAAATTACTTCGCTTTGTTCTCTTTTTGAAGTAAATACAGCACCTATTTCAAAAAGAGGTATAGATTTTTTCGTGTAACTCACATTACGCTTTACGGCATTTAGTAAATTTATAAGTATGGTACTTCTAAGCGTATTTAACTCTTCAGCTATAGGGTTTGCAAGTGCCAATGCTTCTTTGGTCACAGGGAATGCATACTTCTCTAAAAGTGTCTTATCTGAAAATACATAAGAAACATTTTCATAATACCCTGCACCTACTGCACGGTTTCTAAACTCTTTCTTGGCTTTATATCTTGTCGTTACATCATTGAGTCGTGCTTTTTCTGCAAATACAAAAGGTTTTGCTTCAATGTTATCTATGCCGATAATACGGACTATCTCTTCTGCTATGTCTTGAATATGTTTGATGTCATGTCTAAAAAGTGGTATCAATGCAGCTACCTTGTTTTCAGACATTTTTGAGATATCAAATCCAAGCTTTTTCAATATATTCACAATCTTAGAAATGTCAACGCTCATACCAATAATAGAAGAAATTTCTTCTGCATCTACAACAATAGTCTGATGTTCACGTTCTACTTCAACCTTTAAAGCACCCTCATAGCACGATATATCTGTATATCTATCCATTAAAGATGCTAATAGTGCAAGACCAAATGACATATCTGGGTTCGAACCACGTGATGTCTTGTAGTACGAGGTATCTGTTTTTAATTTTTCTACAGAAACAGCTTCAACCAAAGTGT
>CAZNEJ010000150.1:0-1789 GCA_964571975.1 uncultured Sulfurovum sp.
CCCCATTTTTTCACCAATACTTTTTTCTTATCTTTGACATACAAAGTGTGGGGATATTGTTTTTGCTTGTCTTGCAATTTTGATTCTAAAATAGCATTAGGTAACCATGTAGCTGCAAGGTTGATGATAGCAACAGAGTTTACCTTGCTTCTGTCAAATTTTTTGGCTTTAAGTGCATTTGCAAAAGCATTGTTTACATCACGTTCATCAGGGTCAACATAAAACAAGGTATACACTTTACCTTTAAGCATAGAAGACTGCCACGCCTTTCCGTCAAGTGTTCCACCATTTTCTCCTGATATGCTTACCAAAGGAGGTACCTTTCCAACTTCTACCGCCATCAAACTTCCACACAATAACAAAGCTAAAAACACATTTTTCATACTTCTGCCTTTTATAAAAATTTATTCTAAACTATAGTATCATATTTTGATAAACTCTTTATGATAATTATGCTAAAATCTTCAAAATTTAATCTATTGGAGATACCCTTATGGATATTAGTAAAATCGGATATGGAAAAAACCCAGACGAAGTAAAAGCAATCATTGAAGTACCACTAAATTCGGCTATAAAATATGAAATAGACAAAGACTCAGGTGCAGTGGAAGTTGACAGAGTACTCTACTCTTCTATGCACTACCCTGCAAACTACGGTTTTGTAGCAGATACACTTTCAGATGATGGAGATCCTGCAGATATCTTAGTACTTTGTGACTACCCTCTTCAAGCAGGTTCTTTCATCAAGTGTAGGC
Source organism: uncultured Sulfurovum sp. (assembly GCA_964571975.1). Classification (GTDB taxonomy): domain Bacteria; phylum Campylobacterota; class Campylobacteria; order Campylobacterales; family Sulfurovaceae; genus Sulfurovum. Next base: position 756 of record CAZNEJ010000150.1, read on the forward strand.
TTGTGGGTGTGCTTATGACAGAAGATGAATCAGGTGGAGATGAAAAACTCATCGCTGTGCCAACTGTGAAGATAGACCCAACCTATGCAAACATCAACGACTTAGGTGATGTACCAGAGCATACACTTAACCGCATAAAAAACTTCTTTGAGACTTACAAAATGCTTGAACCTAACAAATGGGTAAAAGTAGCAGGGTTTAAAGATAAAAAAGCTGCAACAGAGATACTTGATAAAGCGATTAAGAATTATAAATAATTGTTAGATGTATACTTGATTTTTCTAAGGGAGTGTTATTTTCTAAATTTTTGAAAAACTTTCTGAAAATCAAGGGTTATGTTGCATTCTAAATCATCAAAATCTAGCACTTCATGTGTAAAGTCAGCTACTTTTATAAACTTGCCTTCTTTTAGGCTATAGACTTTTGCTTTAAGATCATCAGGGTAAACAAGTATGTAGTACTGAACTCCTTCGGCTTCATAGATGTCAAACTTTACAGTTTCATCTTTTTTGGCTGTTGATGGACTAAGTATCTCAACTATTATTTTAGGGGCTTTTGTCAAGTAGGCTTCATGTTCATCATCACACACCAACACAATGTCAGGTCTAAGTACAGTCTCTTCTGAGAATTTCCAGTCATTTTCATAAGACACCATGCATTCAGGACAACTCTCTTCATCTAAACTACTTTTTAGTGCAAAGAGTAACTCTGTAGCGATGTTTTGATGTATCCGCATAGGAGCAGGAGCCATAGAAACAGGAGCACCCTCTATAAGCACCCGTTTTTTTATTAAGTCCCTTTTATTTTAGTGATGAATTATTGTAGCATAATTTTAGTTTTTGCTATATGGAGAGAAAGGCTACCATCTACAACGTGGGAGCTAGAGAAAGTCTGAGTAAGTCTCCCTTGCTCCTCCTCTCCTAAGGTGGAGCATATACATACTATTTATTTCTCTAATTACACTTACTTCAACGCAACTTTTAGCGTTATTTTCAGTTTAAATTGGACTATGCATGCTACCAGAGGACTGGTGG
>CAZNEJ010000151.1:0-1777 GCA_964571975.1 uncultured Sulfurovum sp.
AAATTTAGGGTCAGGAACTAAATCCTAAATTTCAGAAGAGGAAACCTCCTGCTTTGACATTATTTCTTTGCTTGGGTATAATAGGTGCATGGCTAGAATAGATGAAATAAAAGAGATACTTACAAGCTTAAGAGTTGGCTTTAGTGTTATCATAGGGCTTTTGGTAGTTATCATTGGCGTATTGATACAAAAAGATAAAACATCTGATATTGACATCTACTTTTGGATAGGTTTGGTGTTTGTCGTACTGCTAAGTGCAGGACTGATATTTGTAGTTAAGTCGACATTGAAACACATAAAAGAGATAAGGGACATAGAATGACAAGTACCATAGCATTAACAACAGTAATCATAGTAGCTATAGCATCTTTAACATATAGCATGTATAAAATTATCAATTATAAAGCAGTATAAAGAGCACCTCTAAAACCTTAGGGTCAGTACACAAACTACAAATAAAGTCATAAATGTTACACTATTCAACAACCAGCAACCAACAACTTCACAGGGTCAAGTCTTTACTATTTACTTTGAAGAGGAGACACTATATACCCAGATGACCACGCAGGGAAGCTGATTATGAGTACTTTGAAGCGTTGATGTGCTTTTATGTAAAAAGCTTTGGTATTACGATACATAACTATTGTCTGATGGGTAACCACTATCATCTACTACTAGAAATAACATCTGCCAATCTTTCTAAATTTATGAGACAACTCAACATGAACTACTCTATCTACTTTAATAAAAAATATAAAAGAGTAGGGCATCTGTGGCAAGGCAGATTTAAATCATGGTATGTGACAGATGAGGCTTACCTGCATACTCTCTGTGCTATATAGAGCAGAACCCACTTAAAGCCAATATGGTCTGTAGGTACGCATCACACTTAGCCACCCCAAGTATAGGGGTCAAGTGATGACGATAACTTCATCCTTCTTCTGCTATACTCTCTCCAAGGAGTAGAGCCTAAGGGGTCTGACACCAAATAGGGAATAAAACTTAATATGCTTTTGAAGTTTTTTGAAATCGCTGTCGTAGGTTAAAATTTTATCTACATATTTTGTAGCCAACTTCATGTGTAAAAATATTAAAGATTGTAGAGTATATATAGGAAGAAGTAAAAAGCCGTGAGTATAGGCGAGGAAATACCATTTGCATACTGTGTAAATATATAGCACATACAGTTAAAACCTCCTAAGTATCTTGACAATTAATCACATACTCTTTATAAAAACTATATAATCAAGAATTATAAATAAGGAGTACGAATTGAATATTCATGAGTATCAGGCAAAACAAATTTTTGCTAAGTATGGTGTACCAACACCAAAAGGTATAATGGTTGAGAGTGTAAAAGACGCAGTAGTTGCAGCAGAAGAGCTAGGTGGTCCTGTTTGGGTTGTGAAAGCTCAAATACATGCAGGTGGTCGTGGTTTAGGTGGTGGTGTTAAACTTGCTAAATCTATAGAAGAAGTGGAAGCACTTTCAAATGAAATTCTTGGCATGACTCTTGTAACGCATCAAACTGATGCCGCAGGTAAATTGGTTCAAAAACTCTACATTGAAGATGGTGCAGACATTAAAGACGAGTTTTATCTTTCCGTGGTACTTGACAGAAAACTAGAAATGCCCTTAATTATGGCCTCTACTGAAGGTGGCATGAACATTGAAGATGTTGCAGAAAATACACCAGAAAAAATCATTACAATCCCTGTGGATCCTGCTATAGGATTTCAAGGTTTTCATGGTAGAGAGTTAGCATTTGGTCTTGGTA
>CAZNEJ010000152.1:0-1684 GCA_964571975.1 uncultured Sulfurovum sp.
AGAGCTACTTGTATTTCTGTTGAACCTGTATCGCCGTCTTTTCTAGCATATTTAGCAATTATTTCTGCTTTATTCGCCGTATCTAAAGCCATGATGACCTCCTGATTGGTATAAAATTCTCAAAATTGAGTTTAGAATAATAGCACAATAAGCTTATTTGCCCCTTATTGTGTCTATTTTAATCAAAATGAGAGTATGATAATTAACTTGAATACAAAGGCTCCCGATGCTACTAACCCGTGCAAGCGAATACGCCCTTCTTACTTTAGACTTATTGCGTAAATCTGATGTGCCTATAGCTACAGAACAGTTAGCAACTTCACTTTGTATTCCCAAAAGTTTTTTAGCTAAGATTTTGCAAAGTCTAGCAAAACATGACATACTTGAGTCACGAAAAGGTGTATATGGTGGATTTGTACTAAAAAGAACCATAGACGAGATAAGCATCAACGAGATTATATTGGCAGCTGAAGGAAGAACCCCTACTGTATTTGACTGCACTGCATATGCTGAGTCATGTCCCAATGGCACTATTGGAACATGTGCCATCTCTCCATTTTTACTAAATTTTCAAACCAAAATAGACAGCTTTCTTGACAATATGATGCTTGGTGATATATTGTAAATATTATAGTGTATAATACGTAAAATATTATACTAGGCATATACTTTCATGAAACAACACATCTACCACCTCTCTCACATTGACCTCGATGGCTATGGATGCCAATATCTATCTCAGAAATGCTTCGATGACATCGAATGTTATAACGCAAACTACGGACCAGAAGTTCCTGCACGTTTAGGCGAAATCGTTAAAAAAATAGAGCAAGACAAATTTATACACGGCGACAAAGTAGAATCTCTCATTCTCATCACTGACCTAAACCTCAGCACAAAAGAAGGCTCATGGATAGAAAAAGAAGCTGTTCGCATCGGTGCTAAGCTTCAGTTACTCGACCATCACGCCACAGGAGCGAATGCAGCAGAGCGTTTTGCTTGGTACTTCCTTGACACAAAACGCTGTGCCACCCTCATCACCTACGAATGGTTAAAAAAGCACTATGCCTTTGACAATGACAACAAGCTAGCAGACATCGTCAAAGCCATCAATGCCATAGACATTTGGGTAAGTGACGATGAACTATTTGAGTTTGGTAAAGTAATGCTGGGTATGATTTCAGGGGCTAGAGAGATAGGACGCATTTTATTTCCAGCTGAAGATAGAGCCTTTAAACTCTCCATGATAGAAGCTGCAAAAAACCTAGTAGGCGAAGAAGAAGCTCCCATAAAACTAGATGACCAGCTTCACCCAACAAAAAAAGCCTTTTTCATGCAAGATAAAAATGATACAAAGGACAATTTAGTTGCTAACTTTGTAACAAACCTTCTTACCACAGACAAACAACGTCTCACCATAGACTACAAAGGACATAAAGGTATACTAGGCTACAACGTAGGCAATGCCTCCATCATAGGTAATGCTTCTATGGTTACCAATGAAGATTATGCATTTTATATGGATGTAAATTTTAGAGGTAACTTCTCACTAAGGAGCAACAACAAACTAGATGTATCTGCTATGGCAGCCCACATAGGCAACGGTGGAGGTCACGTCAATGCATCTGGTGGCAAGATAGAAGGATATAAAGATTCTTTTGTTTATGCAGATGTACGTAAATTC
>CAZNEJ010000153.1:0-1624 GCA_964571975.1 uncultured Sulfurovum sp.
CCTTGTTGTATATAAAAACATATCCACAAGAAGAAGGGGATATGTATAAAAATTACCTAATTCTACCAAAATCTTGGTTAGGGTATGAGAATAGAATGATTTGTTTTGGGATAATAACTTAAAATACGATTAGTCGTATGAGCCTACTGCTGAAGTAGTCCCAGTGACAACGTAGTTTTTTAAGCTTTGCTTTAAAAGCGTTCTATGATATAAGCAGCAGGAGAGTAGTAACTTGGGTGAAAGTTGTTTGTGTATTTATGATATTTTTCATAATGGTCTCCTGCTATTTTTGAGTATTATACATTGTTTTGTATAATATTGTCAAGAAGCAAGCCTGCATTAGGACTTTAGGCTTCTTTGTTATTTTCTGCATCTTCTTTTTCCTTAGCCTCTTCTTCGGCTAGTTCTGCATCAAAGGCTTCTTTTTGTGCCTTAGCCATAGCTTCTGATTTTGCTATCTTTTCTCCGTGAGCTAGACGGCTTTCCATATTGTTTTCTGATTCAAAATCTGCTATGATTGAACGTACTTTTTTACCCTCTATTACTTCAACATCTAGTAGAACTGCTGTCATATTTTCTATGGCCCCAGCATATTCATTGAGTGTTTTCTTTACAAAAATGTAACGCTCATTGAGCGTACCTCGGATGAATTTGTCCATCTCTTCAGCCATCTTTTCACTGTAGTCTGTACTCACCGCCCCTCCACCTAAAAATGAGTTAGATGAACGTGAAAGTACCATAAGTCCGGCCACATCGGTCATACCATACACAGAAATCATGTCTTTGAGTATGGCTGTAGCACGGTCTAGGTCATTTCCTGCACCGGTGCTTATCTCTTTGATGAACACTTCTTCTGCTGCACGACCACCTAAGAGTACGTCTATCTCTGCCATGAGTTCATGTTTTTGTTTTAAAAACCTGTCTTCATCATCTGGTAAATGCAAGGTGTAACCTAAAGCTCCAAGCCCTCTAGGGATGATGGACACTTTAGTAACACGTGTAGCACCTTTAGTAAGTTCAGCCATGAGTGCATGACCACTTTCATGATAGGCAACGATACGTTTTTCGACTTCGCTTATTTTACGATTTTTCTTTTCTAGTCCTACAAATGAACGTTCAATTGCTTCTAGTAAATCAGATTGGTCTATTTCTTTTTTGTTGGCACGTCCTGCAAGTAAGGCACCTTCGTTGATGATGTTCGCTAAGTCTGCACCTGCGAGTCCTGCCGTTTGCTTAGCTACTATAGAGAGGTCTACTTTGCGAGAAAGTTTCACACCTTTTGAGTGTACTTTTAAAATGGCTAAACGTCCGTCAAAGTCAGGTTTGTCGACAAGTACTTGTCTGTCAAAACGTCCTGCACGAAGCAGTGCAGCGTCTAGTATCTCTGGTCTGTTGGTAGCAGCTAGAACAATGACAGGTGTGTCTGTACCAAAACCATCCATTTCTGCTAGAAGTTGGTTGAGTGTTTGTTCTCTCTCATCATTTCCACCCATTTGACCACCACTTGCACGACTTTTACCAATAGCATCTATTTCATCTATAAAAATGATGGATGGGGCTTCTTTTTTGGCTTGAGCGAAAAGGTCACGAACACGTGATGCACCAACACCTACAAACATTTCTA
>CAZNEJ010000154.1:0-1614 GCA_964571975.1 uncultured Sulfurovum sp.
TTCAAGTGCAGACATTGAAACAGTAATGTTTAGAAATGCGAGTAGAAGTATGCTGGGTTTAGAGTACTTACTCTTTGGTGATCAAGCTAGCATTTCCCAGCTAGAAATAGACATGAATAAAAATGAAAAAAGAAGAATAGATGCCATCAAAGTATCTATGACATATCTTCAAGAACTTTCAAGCGAAATGTTAAGTTTTTATGCAAATAACGCAGAAGATTTTTCTGGGGACCCACAAAAGGCAGCAAATGCTGTAGTAAATGCACTAGTAGACTCTATGTATAAACTAGGAGAATGGCGTATAGGTGAGGGAGCTGGACTTATGCGTAAGTTTAGAGATAAGCCTAGTCCTAAAAGGTTGGAGCATTATAAAAGTAAGCTTTCTGCTGACTCCATGCGACATATCTTAAAGCTACATCAAAGAGTGATGAGCCTACAAGATTATGAAAATTTTGGAACATTTGCCACTGCAAATGGTGCAGGTGCTACCGTAGCAGAGATAGAAGATGAGTTAGCAGCAGCCTTGGCCATCGTTGATAGCTTTGAAAAACCCATAGAAGAACTTATCACTAGCACAACTGTGGATCCACGCATCAAAGACTTGCAAGACATTGTAGAGAGGCTAGGAGAACTTTACTTTACTTCTCTTATACAAGCACTTGACCTCACCGCTGAGTTCGTAGAAGCAGACGGCGATTAGCATGTTTGAGTATGTAGGCATAGAGTACTTTTTTGACTCTTCAAAAAGAGTATATTGGCTCTATATGCTTGCATCTCTCATCGTAGCATTGGCTTTTTTTTGGAAACAAAAAGAAGTGTTAGAAAAACAATTTTCAAAAGAAGTGCTTTGGCACCCTTCTGCAAGGTTGGATTATATGTATTTTATAGTTGTGGGTGTAGTAAAAGTATTTTTATTAATCCCACTTCTAGTAGGTGTAAATGATGTAGTACTTTGGATGGTTTTAGCCATGCAAGATGTCTTTGGTTATATGGAACGCATTCGCGTTTCAAGGTCTTGGCTTATAGCAGGATATACACTAGCACTTTTTATAGCCAATGATTTTACACGGTATGTATTGCATAGGCTTATGCATATAGTACCTATATTGTGGCGTTTTCATAGGGTACATCACTCTGCAGAGGTGTTAAATCCCTTAACTTTTTACAGGGTGCATCCTTTGGAGAATTTGCTCTTTGGTTTGCGTTATGCATTTACTACAGGGCTTATAACGGCAGTATTTATCTACTTTTTTGGAGCGGGTATGAGTTTGATGGAAGTGCTGGGGGTCAATATTTTGGTTTTCATTTTTTCAATGCTAGGTTCAAACCTAAGACATTCACATATACCGTTGTCTTACGGAAAAAAGTTAGAAAAGTGGTTTATATCACCCTTTCAGCATCAGTTGCACCATAGTAAAATCTATACGCATAGGAACTTTGGAAGCACTTTGGCTATCTGGGACAGATGGTTCGGCACGCTTACTTTAGCCAAAACAAAGTCTAAAGTTTTAGATTTTGGTTTGCCAAAAGAAACAACAACACATTCGCTCCTAGGAGCGTTTTTAAATCCATTTTATAAAGGAATAAAATTATGATACAAAAAATAACACTTAG
>CAZNEJ010000155.1:0-1537 GCA_964571975.1 uncultured Sulfurovum sp.
TATGTATAAAAATTATCTTATTCTACCAAAATCTTGGTTAGGGTATGAGAATAGAGTGATTTGTTTTGGGATAATAACTTAAAATACGATTAGTCGTATGAGCCTACTGCTGAAGTAGTCCCAGTGACAACGTAGTTTTTTAAGCTTTGCTTTAAAAGCGTTCTATGATATAAGCAGCAGGAGAGAACTAACTTGGGTGAAAGTTGTTTGTGTATTTATGATATTTTTCATAATATTCTCCTGTTATTTTTAAGTATTATACATTGTTTTGTATAATATTGTCAAGAAGCACCTGCATTAGGACTTTAGGCTTCTTTGTTATTTTTTGTATTTTCTTTTTCTTTAGCCTCTTCTTCAGCCAACTCTGCATCAAAGGCTTCTTTTTGTGCCTTAGCCATAGCTTCTGATTTGGCTATCTTTTCTCCGTGAGCTAGACGGCTTTCCATATTGTTTTCTGATTCAAAATCTGCTATGATTGAACGTACTTTTTTACCCTCTATTACTTCAACATCTAGTAGAACTGCTGTCATATTTTCTATGGCCCCAGCATATTCATTGAGTGTTTTCTTTACAAAAATGTAACGCTCATTGAGCGTACCTCGGATGAATTTGTCCATCTCTTCAGCCATCTTTTCACTGTAGTCTGTACTCACCGCCCCTCCACCTAAAAATGAGTTAGATGAACGTGAAAGTACCATAAGTCCGGCCACATCGGTCATACCATACACAGAAATCATGTCTTTGAGTATGGCTGTAGCACGGTCTAGGTCATTTCCTGCACCGGTGCTTATCTCTTTGATGAACACTTCTTCTGCTGCACGACCACCTAAGAGTACGTCTATCTCTGCCATGAGTTCATGTTTTTGTTTTAAAAACCTGTCTTCATCATCTGGTAGGTGCAAGGTATAACCTAAAGCTCCAAGTCCTCTAGGTATGATGGAAACCTTGGTTACACGCGTAGCACCTTTAGTAAGCTCTGCCATAAGTGCATGTCCACTTTCGTGGTAAGCAACGATGCGTTTTTCTACTTCAGAGATTTTACGGTTTTTCTTTTCCAATCCTACAAATGAACGCTCAATGGCTTCAAGTAGGTCTGATTGGTCTATCTCTTTTTTGTTCGCACGTCCTGCAAGGAGCGCACCTTCATTGATGATATTGGCTAAGTCTGCACCTGCTAGTCCTGCTGTTTGTTTGGCAACTATAGAGAGGTCAACTTTACGAGAAAGTTTAACACCTTTTGAATGCACTTTTAAGATAGCCAAACGTCCATCAAAGTCAGGTTTATCTACAAGTACCTGTCTGTCAAAACGTCCTGCCCTCATAAGTGCCGCATCTAGTATCTCTGGTCTGTTGGTAGCAGCCAATACAATGACAGGCGTGTCTGTACCAAAGCCATCCATCTCTGCTAAGAGTTGATTGAGTGTTTGTTCTCTTTCATCATTCCCACCCATTTGACCACCAGATGCTCTAGATTTACCAATAGCATCAATTTCATCTATGAAAATGATAGAAGGTGCTTCTTTTTTTGCTTTTTCAA
>CAZNEJ010000156.1:0-1529 GCA_964571975.1 uncultured Sulfurovum sp.
GTAGTGGTAATCGTTGGTTGACAACACTACTTTTGAAAAATACTAAACCACAAGTACTTATAGAGGCTCTCGAATGTGAAAATATAGAGAGTCGCCCACTTTGGAAACCTATGCATTTACAGCCACTTTTTAAAGATGCTTTGGTGATAGAAAATGGCAGGAGTCAGAGTTTTTTTGAACAAGGTATATGTTTACCTAGTGGGTCGAGTATGAGTGATGAAGATGTATTGAGAGTGTGTGAGATAGTCAAAAGAGTATTGGGGTGAGTAATTTTCTAAGACCAACGGCTACTAAGCGGATGTTCTTCTTTGTCACTATAGATAGCATCCTTTCGTTAGCTACGCTTTACTTGGCCTATTTATTACGTTTTAATTTTCATATACCTGAAATGTTTTTACAGTCCTTTTGGATGGCCTTTTTTACACTTACATCACTTAAGATAGTGTTTCTTTATTTGTTCAAAAATTATTTTATAGTATGGAGATTTTTTTCTTTCATTGATGCTATGAATATCATCAAAGCACATGTCTTGGCATATATAAGCTTTGTGGTTATTTATCTGCTATTTAGAGATGTATTTGCACCTTTCCCCCGCTCCATCATAGGCATAGACTTTTTTTTATCACTCATATTTATAGGGGCTTTGCGTATAAGTAGAAGGATGACTAGAGAAAGTAGCTATATAAAGACAGCAAAATCTACACTCATCATAGGGGTTAACTCTAAGACAGGTACCATCATACAAAGTGCATTAAAAGGGGAGATTGCTTATTATCCTACAGCGATTATCTCTGCTAAAGACGATACCGAAACAAAAGATTCATACATTAGCAATATAAAGATTTATGACCAAGCATCTTTAGAAGAAGTGGTGGCAGAAAAAAGTATAGTTTCGGTGATAGTCACTGAAGATATGCCTCCTCAAGAACTAAAAAAACTTGCAGACAGACTAAGTCTTTGCGGTGTACATGAGATAAAAAAGATAAAGCTACTTGGTTCTCAAGATGAGAAGCTAGAAGATTTGTCCATAGAAGACCTTTTAGCACGACAGCCTAAAGACCTCGATCTTGTCAGCATTAAAGCATTTATAAAAGGCAAAAAAGTACTCATTACAGGAGCAGGCGGTAGTATCGGGTCTGAGATAGCTAGGCAGTGTAAGCAATTTGGTGCAGTATCTTTAACGCTTGTAGATAGTAGTGAGTTTAATTTGTATCAGATAGGCGAACAGTTGCCAAATGCAGACTTAAAACTTTTATCTGTGACAGATAAGGTACTTTTAGCAGAAGTATTTTTAAAGTTTAAGCCACAGATAGTTATACACGCAGCAGCCTACAAGCATGTTCCACTCTGTGAGAATAACCAAGAAATAGCTGTAAAAAACAATGTACTAGGTACAAAAAATATAATAGATGTCAGCATAGAAAATGAAGTTGAGAAAATGGTGATTATTTCTACAGACAAAGCAGTGCGTCCTAGCAATGTTATGGGAGCAACTAAACGCGTAACAGAACTCTATGCCCAAAATGTAA
>CAZNEJ010000157.1:0-1520 GCA_964571975.1 uncultured Sulfurovum sp.
CCAAACCCCAAAAATCAGGTAAAGACTGAAAAGAAGAGAAGTTTACAAGGTACTTTTCTTGTATGCGGTCTTGGATTTTCTTTAGTTCATCTCTGCCCTCTGATTTTAGCAGGGCTATAGATTTTTTGATGATTAGATTTACCAATATCTCCGTGTTTGAACGGTCTTCAAGGTCGATGTATCCTAGGTCAAAGAGCGTAAGAAGACTTTCCATGTGGTCTAGTGCATCATGCAGGTATTCTCGTGCATGCTTGGGGGTAAGTGAAGTATACAAAGCATTAAGTTCTTCTATGAGAGGAGGATTCTTTGTTTTAAGACGTAGACCTTTTTCGTTATATTCTTGTGAAAACAACTCTAGTACGGGTGCGATCAAAACGGAATGAGAAGCAGCAATATAACGCCCAGACTCTGTAAAAATATCAGGTTCTTCTACTTCCTTACTCTTGGCTATCTCTTGCATGAGGTAGACCACATCATTGGCAAATTCTTGCAAGGAGTAGTTGCGTTCTTGCTTTCCTTCATGTTGGCTATATTCTACTGCTAAGCCACCACCGATGTTGATGGCTCCTAGGGCATCTGCCCCACGTTTTTTAAGCTCAGCATAGATATTGCCAGCTTCACGCAGTGCCTTTTTTAATGGTGCGATGTCAGACATCTGTGAGCCTATATGAAAGTGTATCATCCATAGCTTGTCTAGGAGTTTGTTCTTTTTAAGCATCTCATAGGCTTCGAGTAATTCAGTAGATGTTAGCCCAAACTTAGAAGAGTAGCCACCAGACTTTGCCCAAATACCTATGCCCACACTATGCAAACGTATACGTACGCCTATTTTGGGGGTTATGGGGGTTTTTATATCATCATTGAATTCATGATTTACCTGTATGATAGTTTCTAACTCTTCTAGTCCCTCTATGGTCACAGTGATGTTATGTCCCATCTTGGCCGCTATAAAACATAAAGAAATCATCTCTTTATCCTTAAAGCCATTCACGGTAATAGGGGCTCCCAAAGGTGCTTTTGTCATCGCGATGATAAGTTCTGCTTTGGACCCAGCTTCTAGTCCATAGTTATAATTTTGTGAGACTTCCATGAGCGATTCTATAAAATTAGGGAATTGATTGACCTTTAAAGGAAAAACAGCTTGGAAGTCGCCCTTGTAATTAAACTCTTTTTTTGCCTTAGAAAAAGTAGAAAAAAGAGTGGAGATTTGTTTTTCTATGAGGTGGGGAAAACGAAGAAGCAAAGGGCCTTTGTGACCTTTTTCGCGAATGTCTTGGGTTATTTGGAGTAGCGATGGTTTAGAAGCGTAGTTTACATTGATGGTGTCATGGTCTATGATAAAATTATCATCAGACCAAATGTTTAAACCAAAGTTTTTCATATTTTTAAAACTCACCTATCAAAACAGTCTTCTCTTCCTTGCTCTCCAAGTCCTTCACCCAAACTGTACCACTTTTTAGTTCATCTTCGCCTACAAGCACAACATAACGAGCATTCACTTTATCTGCACCTTTCATGTG
>CAZNEJ010000158.1:0-1512 GCA_964571975.1 uncultured Sulfurovum sp.
CAAAGTGAACAGTTCTTAAAAGACAAAGAATACTTAGAAGATATTGTTGAAGGTATAGATAATGGCACTGCAACACTTTTAACGCATGATGAGATTTGGTCAAAGATAGAAGCTTCAAAATAAATGTATATTTACTACGATGATAGGTTCATAGAACGCTATTTGGAGATATACCATTTTATAGCAAAAGATAGCGTAAACAGAGCATAGAATTTTGAAGAAGAATTACGAAATGCTATGCTTAACGCTACACATTATCCTTATAAATCATTAAATATAGAAATAATGCCTAAAGCTCTACGACATCATCATCGGAGCAGGCATAGCAAGACCTCACTTGCTCACACCCTTACAAAACAAAATAAAAAATACTAGGGCTTTTGACTAAAAATACAAAATGATGTATAATCATTTAAAATAAAGGAGCAAAGTATGCGTGTAACCATAGATATACCCAATCAAAAGTTATCAGATAAAATACTATGGCTACTAGGTAGCTTTAAAGATGAAGGTGTTGAGATAATTTCTAAAAATGGTTATGCTTCTGATGAGGTACAGGTAGTTGAACATCATGGAGTAGATTTTTCTTCATTTAATGTAGAAAGTTTCAAAGAACTAGATGGACTAGAATATCAAAAAATGGTAAGAGATGGGTGGTAAAGTACTGCTTGATACCAATGCCATTATTTATGCATTGAATGATGGTATAGTTTTGCCTGAGGGAGATTATGCTATTTCTATCATTACTGAAATGGAATTACTTTCTTACCCAAAACTAACACAAGAAGACCAAGCAAACATTGAAAACCTTTTAGGATATTTTGACATTTTTAATATTACTAAAGAGATAAAAGAAAAAACGATTGAGCTTAGAAAGCATGAGGGTATTAAGCTCCCCGATAGTATCATCTGTGCCACTGCTTTAACGTACAATATGACTCTCATTTCAAATGACAAACAACTTTCAAAGATTAAGAAACTTAAAGTGCTTTCTTTAAAATCTTTTTTATAGGTTTATTCTTTGCCTAACCCCTATGACAGCATCATCATCGGAGCAGGTATTGCAGGTGCTAGCATAGCCTACACTCTTACACAAGAAAATCAAAAAGTTCTAGTACTAGATAAAAATGGCATAGCAAGTGGTGGTTCTGGGGCTGCTGGGGCTTTTGTTTCTCCCAAGATTGGGAAGGGGTCTGCTCTTCAAACCTTGACCAATGAAGCTTTTGAGTATGCAAAAGAGTTTTATCTTCGTACTTGTCCAGAGTACTTTCATCAAACAGGGGTGATACGCATCCCAAAAGATGAGGGTGATGCTAGTAAGTTTGCAGAGTATGAAAAGTTCAATGATAACACATATGAAAACTACAGTAAAGAGAAGCTACAAGACTTGGGTATAAAGTCAGAGTTTGATGGTTTTTATTTTCCTGATGCTGGGGATTGTGACGCTGTTGAGGTTTGTCATTTTTTACTCAAAGACATTGAAGTTATAAGGTATGAAGTTACTGAGATTGG
>CAZNEJ010000159.1:0-1503 GCA_964571975.1 uncultured Sulfurovum sp.
CAAAGAAACCCAACACCTTGAAGATGAGATAGATACAATGGTGTATGCACTGTATGGACTAAGTGATGATGAGATAGCTTTGGTGGAAGAGAGTATGGGATGAATATCAAAAACTACCAATCAGGTACCTACAAACAACAGTATCAATACAAAAGCTTCTCTCCTGTGCTGATTAATCAAACTATCACATGGGATGACCCACTGATAAACACCATGCTAGAAGATGCCACAAGAGCATTGGGTGAGTTGAATGCCTTTACGATGATAGTACCTAATGTGGACATTTTCATCCGTATGCATATCGCTAAAGAGGCAAACACTTCCAGTAAGATAGAGGGAACTAAAACAGAGATGGATGAGGTACTAGCTTCCAAAGAACAGATAGACCCAGAAAAAAGAGATGACTGGCAAGAGGTGCAGAACTACATCACTGCTATGAATACAGCCTTAGATGAGCTAGACACATTACCGCTAAGTAGCCGTCTTTTGAAAAATATACACGCTATCTTGCTCGACAGCGTAAGAGGAGAGTCTAAACAGCCAGGTGCGTTTCGTGTATCACAAAACTGGATAGGAGGGGCAAGCCTAAAGACAGCATATTTCATACCTCCTCATCATGATGAAGTGTCTGAACTTATGAGTGACTTGGAAAAGTATCTTCATAATGATTCTATTTATGTGCCTCATTTGGTTAAAATAGCTATAGCACACTACCAGTTTGAAACCATACACCCGTTTTTAGATGGAAACGGAAGGATAGGAAGACTCATGATAACACTTTACTTGGTGAGTAATGGGTTACTTAAAAAACCTTCGTTGTACCTCTCTGACTATATTGAAAAAAACAAAGATTACTATTATGAATCTCTAACAAGAGTACGAACGCAAAATGATTTAGCAGGATGGATAAAGTTTTTCTTAGAAGCAGTGATAGAGACAGCAGGAAGTGGTGCAAAAACATTTGAAAATATACTCAGTCTTAAACATGAGATGGATACTTTAACACAAACTTTTGGGAAAAAAGCACATAATGCGTCTAAGCTTGTAGAGTATCTTTATCAAAAGCCTATTGTGTCTATGAGCGATGTTGCCAAGGTACTTGAAGTGAGTAAGCCAACAGCCAATAAGTTAGTAAAAGAGTTTGAAGACAAAGGAGTCCTTGTAGAGGTAACAGGATATCAAAGAAATAAACATTATCTCTTTAAAAAGTATTTAGACATTTATAGTAAAAGTTAAGGCCCTAAACTTTACTAAGAAAATGTATAGTAAAAGTTAAGGTCCTAAGCTTTACTAAGAAAGTGTATAGTAAAGGTTAAGATGTTGAGCTTACAAATAAAAGGAAACAACAAATGAAAGCATTCGCAAGGCAAAACACGAAACATCACCAAAAGTTACAACAAAATAGCATTGATATACCTTGTGGCAGTGGTAAAAAATGATGAGAGATGAATTCTACATGCAACTAGCCCTGAACATTGCTTGGCAATACCAAGGCTTAACCTA